>JAAYGN010000153.1 GCA_012727715.1 Desulfovibrionales bacterium
AGCCAGTTCCCAGGCTTCTTCAGGAGTTTCAAAGGAAATACTTTGGGCGAGCTTTCCAGGAAAAATATCCAGTCCCTGGGTATGGTCTGTGAGTAGAAAACTGCCACAGGCCCATACATCAAAATGACGCTGGGTCAGGCCATGGGGTAACAGCAGGCTGGTTAAATTGAGGACCAATGACGCCTGGCTATAGGCTTGAGCCAGACCGTGGTAATAATCCACAGGTGCAGTTAAGGTGGCCTCAGGTACGAGATTTGCCCAGTTGGCATCACCAATAATGGTGAGAGCGCCCTGGTGCGCCAGGTGGCTTAAACATTGGGCTCGCCATTTTTGCGACTGAATTTCCGCACCAAGCCCAATACTGCGCACCTGGTTACCTGGCCAGAGTTCTCCTCCAAGTTCTTGTTGCCACCAGCCAAAATGTGCCTGACGGCCAGACAGGGTCGTGGCTTTATCCTGTATTGTTTTGGGCACAGTGGCTGCTGCAAAAAAACTATCGCGATCAGGAAAGTGACTGCGTCCAACAAAAAGCAGATCCTGCCCCCTTGGACATGGACCATGAGATGCAAAAATTAAAGGGTCAGTGGCCAGGGGAAGATGTATGGGATGAGCTCCGAGATTTTTGAGAGGCGGTATAAACCAGGAATCGGTCACAAAAACAGGGAGTTTTTTCCATAAGATATTTTTTTGAGCGGTGAGCAGATGAAAGGGATTGTCCACACACCATACAGCTATAGGCACACCAGCAGCTTCTAACAGAGCCTGATTTTCTCCATAAGCATCAAGTCCTTGAAAGTTGATGCTCACAAAAAGAGCAGGAGCCTTTGTGTTCAGCATGGCCGCCAGATTTTCTGCTTTAATGGTAGCTGGCAGGATACGTGGAGTAAGGTCTTGTTTTTGTGCGGCACTTGCGAGTTCTTGAACAATAAGCCCATGGGCAGGAGAAGGTAGCCACAATTCCTGGGTGGCTGATTTTTGAGGAGAAATTTCCCACTGGGCCAGTATGGGAGCCAGGCAAGATGGAAACAGACGCTTGATGGGTGTGTAGATGATTTTTCTGGTCTGTGGGGACAGATCAAAAATACTATCCTGGTCTATAAGCTGCCAATTTGGCGGGATAGCCTGGTACCAGGCAGAAGGCATTTGCTGGGCAAAGTCGGGGAAGCTCAGGAGAAAAACTCTTCCGTGGTTTTTAATAAGGGGTAGACACAGTGCAGGATTGGGCCCAGGGCACAGGATAAGGGTGTCTGGACCATGGCCCCAGGTTTGTAGGTATTGCCCTCCTTCTGGGAGCGTTGTAGGAATCCCCAGTTCACTAAGAATCTTTACACGCATGGGTCTGGCTGGCATGACAATTCTCCCGACAGAGAAGCTGGCTTTTGGCTTGAGTGATAATGACCATGAAACAATACCGCGATTATTATTTTAAAAAGGCCAAACAAGAGCATTATCCTGCCCGGTCCGTATACAAGCTGCAAGAGATGGACAAGGCGTATAAGGTCTTTAAGCCGGGTCAAAGAGTACTTGACCTGGGAGCTTGCCCTGGTTCCTGGACTTTGTACGCAGCCAAGCAGGTGGGCGAAAGTGGCCGGGTGTTGGGTATTGATCTCAATGTACCAGACACAGTATTTCCAGCTCAGGTTGTTTTTTTGCAAGAAGATATTTTTTCCCAATCACCAAAGTTTGTAGAGCAAATTCGAGAACTAGCACCTTTTTCTGTAATTATGAGTGATATGGCTCCCAAAACTACGGGCAATAAAAATACAGATCAAGCCCGATCCATCCAGCTGGTAGAGGCTGCCTTTGCTCTGGCAGAGACATGGCTTGATGTGGGTGGTACTTTTATTGCCAAGGTTTTTGAAGGGCCAGATGTGCGATCTTTTGTACAGTCCCTGCGAAGCAGGTTTGCCAAGGTGACCATGGTCAAACCTAAAAGTAGCAGGTCAGAGAGCAAGGAAATTTTTATTCTTGGTCTTTCCCTTTTGGACATATCCGATGAGAACATCGGTTGACATTTTTGGAGGTTAATATGGCAGGACATAGTAAATGGAAAAATATTCAACATCGCAAGGGCAGGCAAGATGCCAAGCGAGGCAAGGCTTTTACCAAGGCCACAAAAGAAATTATTTTGGCCGCCAAGGGTGGTGGCGATCCAGAAATGAATGCAAGGTTGCGTGCAGCTATTGAAGCAGCCAAAGGGGTCAATCTGCCCAAGGACAAAATTGATGCAGCCATCAAAAGAGGGACAGGAGAATTGGCGGCTGATGCCCTGGAAGAGATCTTTTATGAAGGTTATGCACCAGGTGGAGTGGCTATTTTAGTTGAAGTGGTCACTGACAATCGCAATCGAACCGTGGCAGAGGTACGTCATATCCTCAGTAAAAATGGCGGTAACATGGGTGAGGTCGGTTGTGTGGCCTGGATGTTTGATGCCAAGGGTATTTTTGCTTTTGATAAAGAAAAGTACACTGAAGACCAGCTGGTAGAAATTGGTCTTGAAGCTGGTGTAGAAGATATTTTAGATGATGATGATTCCTGGCAGGTACTGAGTGCATCTGAGGATTTTCATATAGCCAAGGCAGCCTTTGAAGCAGCTGGTATTGAATTTTTAAGTGCTGAGCTTGGGCGTGTCCCCCAAAATACCGTGGCTGTGGATGTGGAAACAGGACGCAAGGTCCTCCGCCTTTATGATGCTTTAGAAGATAATGATGATGTGCAAAATGTGTATGCCAACTTTGAATTGCCTCCAGAACTTCTGGAAGAATTGTAAGACTTGGGGAGCACTGATTAAAGCAAGCTTCCCTTCAACTGCTAAGGAGGCACTGGTTAAATCGAAACAAGTCATTGCGAACGCAGTGAAGCAATCCAGAATCCTCGATTTATCAATATGTTATAGATTGCCACGTCGCTACGCTCCTTGCAATGACAGAATTAATCAGCGTTGCCCTAAGTTGGGTCTTGGACAGCTCCTATGAGCCAGGGGCGTGTGGTGCTTGGGGTGGACCCAGGCTCTCGGTGTATGGGCTATGGTCTGGTTGCAGAACACTCGGGGGTGTTGACCCTGGTTGCAGCCGGGGTTGTCCGTCCC
>JAAYGN010000154.1 GCA_012727715.1 Desulfovibrionales bacterium
ACTCCGTCTCCCAGCCAAAGTGCCTTGTGGGGTGCAGCCAGGGTGGTTATGAATGAATACCCGGAATTTGGCTGTACCCTCATAGATATCTCCACATCCATGCCTTTAGACCTTGCTACCCAAAAACTGGAAATGGAGTTGTTATTTCCAGATGGAGCTGATGAAATTCTTTTGTCTGTAACCAAAAGACAGGTTTTGCTTTTACAGGCCATGAAGCACGAAGAGCTCGTTACAGATGGAAAAGAACGCTACCGTTTGGATTTTACAGCTCCTGGACAAATCCGAAATCTGGGTTGGGTTAAAGATAGTCAGAAGCCTCTTCAGTCCGGAGAAATAGAAGCTCGCACCAGGGCCGTTGGTCTTAATTTTCGTGATATTATGCTTGCCACAGGTCTTTTGCCAGAGGATGCGGTGGAAAATGGATTTGCAGGTTCACGTCTTGGCCTGGAATTTTCAGGGGTGGTTACAGCTGTGGGGCAAGGGGTGGAGCATCTGAGCCCGGGTGATAACATTGTTGGCTTTGCTCCAGCTTCCTTTGCCAGCCATGTGGTTACTCCTGCCTATGCTGTGGTCAAGCTACCGCATACATGGAGTCATACTGAAGCGGCCACCATTCCTACTGTATTTTTTACTGCTTACTACGCGTTACAACATTTGGCCCAGGTTCAGCCAGGAGAGCGGATTCTTGTGCATGGGGCAGCAGGGGGCGTGGGTCTTGCGACTATCCAGTTGGCCCGATACTTTGACCTTGAAATTTTTGCCACAGCGGGCAGCACTGAAAAACGGGATCTACTTCGGTTGCACGGTGTAAATCATATTTTTGACTCCAGATCCTTGGCCTTTGCTGATGAGATTTTAACCATCACAGATGGTCAGGGAGTAGATGTGGTGCTCAATTCTCTGACTGGTGAAGCCATGCGTCTAAGCCTGGCTTTGCTGCGTCCTTTTGGACGATTTTTGGAGCTGGGCAAACGTGATTTTATAGAAAATACAACACTTGGTGTCCGTCCCCTTAAAGATAATATCAGTTATTTTGCCATTGATGCCGACCAGCTCCTAACCGCTCGTCCCAAGCTGGCCACCAAGCTTTTTCACGATCTTATGGAGTTATTTCGTGACCAGGTTTTAACTCCACTGCCCCAGCGTATATTTAGTGCTGTAGATGTGCACCATGCCTTTCGAGCCATGCAAAAAGCTTTGCACATGGGAAAAATTGTGGTGACTATGGATGAAGAGGTGCCTTTGGCTGCACAATCAGATGTCCATAAATCTTGGGTGACCACAGGGACCTGGCTTGTTACTGGCGGTCTGGATGGCTTTGGTCTGGCGACAGCCAGGTGGCTGGCCACCAAAGGAGCAACAGAGCTGGTTCTCGTTGGCCGCAGAGGTCTGGATACACCTGGTGCCCAGGATATTATTCAAGAATTTGTAGCTCAGGGTGTAGCCCTTCATGTCAGGGCCCTGGATGTCACTGACCTGGAGGCAGTGGGTGAGCTGATGGAGTTTATACAAAAAAATTGTCATCCACTCCTTGGTCTTGTCCATGCAGCTACAGTGTATGACGATCAGCTGATTAAAAATTTAGATGCCTCAAAGCTGGACAAGGTTCTTGCTCCCAAGGTTCAAGGTGCCTGGAATTTGCATCAGGCCACCTCAGGCTGGCCCCTGGAGTATTTTATTTTGTATTCTTCTGTGAGTGTGGCTCTTGGTAATCCCGGGCAAGGCAATTATGTGGCTGCCAATGCTGGTCTTGAGGGCTTAACACTTTTACGGCAGCACATGAATCTTCCTGCTACCTGCGTTGCCTGGGGACCCATGGAAGATGTGGGTTTTTTGACTCGTCACCGCGAGGTACAAAAGAGTTTGGAATACTCTTTGGGAAGCTTGGCTTTTACTTCCTCCGTGGCTCTTGAACATCTGGGTCGGATTTTGTCTGAATCAAGGACCATGCTCACCCTGGCTAAAGTTGACTGGGATCAGGTAAGGCGCGTGCTGCCCCATCCAGATGCCAGTCGTTTTGAACAAGTATTTCAGGTCGGATCAGGCTTGGAGGACAAGCTTACAGGCCTGGAAGATATGCGGATGCTTTTGCGTGACAAGACCAAAGAAGAGGCACATGACCTGGTGTGTACCATACTTATGAGCGAAGTAGCCCAGGTCTTGGGCATGCCCATGGAACGCATTGTACAAACCAGTTCCCTGCAATCTTTGGGTATGGATTCCCTCATGGCTGTAGAATTGGTAGTGGGCCTTGAGGAACGTTTTGGGGTGCGCATTCCGGCTTTAACCTTGCAGGATGCCCCAAACCTGAAGACTGTGGCTTTGCGTATACTTGAGCGTCTGACAAAGGAAGAAGCCCCAAGCCAAGCCCAGGAATTAGCCAGGCAGCATGGGGTGGAACTGTCTTCTGCTGATATGAACACCATAGAAAACAAGATGAGCGTATAGGGTAGATGCGTATCATGCCCAAAGTAACCAATAACCTGGCCAGGCGGATTTTACAACGAAAGTCTGATCCTTGTGCCAGTCAGACCCCAGCTCCCAGTGAGAACACCTGGCAACAGGTGCCTGCCAAGTTTTTAACTTTTGAAACTCTGCCCGCCTATACAAATATGCGAATGATGCAGGAAGCAGCCAGGGGTCTGGGTATTGGTGATCCTTTTTTTAAGATGCATGAAGGGCAAGCCAGTGTAGTAACCCGGGTCAACGGAAAAACATGCACTAATTTTTCTCACTACAATTACCTGGGGCTTTCAGGGCACAAGGAAGTCAATGCCGCAGCCATAGAAGCTATCCAAAGATATGGCACCACAGCTGGAGCCAGTCGCCTGGTAGCTGGTGAACGACCAGTGCAGCGAGAATTGGAAGAAGCGTTAGCCAAGGTCTATGACGCCGAAGACGCTCTTGTTTTTGTCAGTGGCCATGCCACCAATGTCTCAACCATCAGCACTCTTTTTGGTCCCAAGGATCTGGTTATTCATGACCAATTAGCCCACAATAGTATCTTGGAAGGTATCCGGCTCTCCGGGGCAACCAGACGATCTTTTCCACACAATAATGCTTCATTTCTCGATAACACCTTACGTGATTTGCGATCCAGGTTTGAGCGAGTGTTAATTGTGGTGGAGGGGTTATATAGCATGGATGGAGATATCCCCCATTTGCCAACCTTGATAGCTATTAAAAAACGTCATGGCGCCTTTTTGATGGTGGATGAAGCCCATAGTCTTGGGGTTTTGGGTGCCAGTGGTCGTGGGATTGCCGAACATTTTGATGCGAATTTCAAGGATATTGATATTTGGATGGGTACCTTGACCAAGGCCCTGGGTACCTGTGGTGGATTCATAGCCGGCTCGAAAATCTTGGTGGATATTTTAAAATATCATGCTCCAGGCTTTGTCTATAGTGTGGGTATTTCTCCCCCTCTAGCGGCAGCAGCCCTGGCTGCTCTAAAGGTCATGCAGCGTGAGCCAGAACGTATTATGCGTTTACGACAAAACTCCCAAGCTTTTTTGGATTACGCCAGAAAGTTAGGACTTAATACCGGATTATCCCAGGGGTTTTCCATTGTCCCCATTATTGTGGGCAGTTCCAAAAAAGCAGTCCAATTGTCCAATGAGCTCTATGAGCGTAATATCAATGTACAACCCATCATTTATCCGGGTGTGGAAGAACAAGTTGCCCGGTTACGTTTTTTTCTGTCCTGTGACCATCAGGATGAAGATCTTAAAAAAACTTGTCAGACCCTGAAAGGGTTGATCTAGTTACAAGGGACATGGTAGATGAGGCCAGTAACTGTCATGTTTTGCTCAAGTTGCACGTGGCATTTGTAACTTGAGCCTTATTTTTTGCAATTGTTAACCTTGGGACCTGAACAGCTATGATGACAACAAGCCGTTACCTTTTTTTAAGCTTTACCATGCTGGTATGTGGCCTTTTTGTGTCGGGATGTAGCTTGATGCCCAAGGCTGGTCCCAGCAAGAAAATTATCACTGCTGCTGTGGAAGATGATGGTGGCGGTCTGGTGCTCCGTCAGGTGGATGATGCACTGACGCGTACTCTTGTGGAGCGGAAAAGAGTCAGGCCCTTTGGTGATGTTTTTGGAGCCACGCCACAGGCACGCTATCTTGCGCATCCTGGAGATTTACTGGAGATTTCCATCTGGGAGACACCGCCGAGCATGCTTTTTGGGACTTTGGCCCTGGATCCAACCTCAGGCAGCCTTACCTCCCGTGCCGAGACCTTGCCGGTACAAATGGTCATGGAGGATGGGCAGATCACCATTCCCTTTGCTGGTCGAATCAAGGTGCAAGGGCTGACCTTGGGTGAAATTGAAAAAGAGATTGTCAAACGTCTGGCTGGCCAGGCCAATGCCCCACAAGTCCTGGTGCGCACTATTGAAAGTCAGGGAGCTGTGGTGACAGTCCTGGGCGATGTGCATAAAAGCCTGCGTCTGCCTTTGTCGCCCAAGGGTGAAAAATTGCTGGACGCCATTGCCCTGGCTGGTGGCGTGACCCAAGATGTATCCAGAATGTCCGTGCAGCTTTCACGCAATACCTTGACTGCCTCCATGCCCCTGGATTTGCTTATCCAAGATCCCAGACAAAATATTCCCTTGCTCCCTGAAGATGTGATTACTGCTTTATATCAGCCCCAAAGCTTTTCTATTCTAGGTGCAGTGGCAAAAAATGAGGAGATTCCCTTTGAAGCCAAGGGTATTTCTCTGGCCCAGGCTTTGGCCCGAGCTGGGGGGCTGCTTGATGCACGGGCTGATCCTGGTGGAGTCTTTGTTTTTCGTTTTGAAGAGGCCGCCCTTGCAGGTACACACCCTGACATCCGACCAGCAGCTGATGGTACCGTGCCGGTGATCTATCAGATTGATTTTGCCAACCCTTCGGCTTTTTTTGTGACCCAAAATTTTCCAGTACAGGACCGGGATGTTATTTATGTGGCCAATATGCCTGCTGCAGAACTGGAAAAATTCCTGCGCATGGTGGGCACTGTACTCTCGCCCACAGCTACATCCATGCGGCTAATAACGGATGTAGCCAAATAAGCCATGACTTCGGCCTTACGCAATACCCTTACGGTTTGGTACGCTCTAATACTACGTGAGGCTTTAGATCGGCTCTTTGATATGCGTGGAGCCTGGTTTTGGCTCTTGGCCGAGCCGGCCATGCATATTTTGTTCATGTCCTTTATTCGTGTGGTTATCCGCATGCGTACTGTGGCCAATGCTGACGCCCTCATGTGGATCGTTGTCGGTATGCTGGCCTTTTTTCTTTTTCGCCGTACTGCCGTACAAGTAACCCACGCTGTGGATTCCAACCGTGCTTTTTTTGCTTTTCGTCAGGTACAGCCCTTTGACCCGGCATTAGCCAGGGCGGTGCTGGAAGCCTTTTTAATGGCTATAGTGGCCATAATTATTCTTGTGGCCACCAGTTTTTTTGACCGTCAAATCATTCCAGATGACCCTTTATTGGTTTTGGCCGCAGTTTTGGGGTTATGGCTCTTTGGCCTGGGCTATGGTCTTGTTGCTTCGGTTTTGCAGAACCTGATCCCAGAAATGAAGCATGTCTTAAAAATTTTGATGATGCCCCTGTATCTTATTTCTGGCGTAATCATTCCCTTGTCGAGCATCCCCCAGCCTTATTTGAGCTGGCTTATGTATAATCCCATTGCCCATGCTCTGGAATTGGTGCGCTTAGGGTATTTTGAGCATTATCATACTGTGCCAGGGGTAAGTATGGGCTATGTCTATGCTTGGTCTGTCGCAAGCATTTGTCTTGGGCTTTTACTTTATCGCCGATTTGCTATCCAACTAACCATGCGATGATTGAAATAAATAACGTCTATAAGCGCTATAAAACCAAACTTGGCCCAGGGCCTTGGGTTTTGCGTGGTATTACCCTGACTATTCCCTCCAAGGTTAATGTAGGTCTGATTGGGGTGAATGGTGCTGGTAAATCTACCTTGTTGCGTCTTATTGGGGGCATTGATCACCCAAATATGGGTTCTATCAAGCGCCATTGTCGCTTGTCCTGGCCCATGGGACATGGTGGGGTGGAACCAGATTTAACAGGGCGGCAAAATGCAAAATTTGTGTGCCGGGTCCATGGTTTTGGTCATGATTTACGTGATCGTTTAGCTTTTATTCAAGATTTTTCCGAGCTGGGGAAAGCCTTTGATGATCCGGTGCGCACCTATTCTTCGGGCATGCGTTCACGTTTGCAATTTGCCCTTTCCCTGGCTTTTGATTTTGATATTTATATTTCTGATGAAGTCACTGCGGCCGGGGATGCCAGGTTTCGTAATAAGGCTGCTCAGGCCTTTAAGGATATGATTCACCGTGCAGGTCTGATTATGGTTGCTCATAATGAAAGCACCCTAAAACAGTTTTGTCAGGCGGGCATATTGCTGCATAATGGCCAGGCTCATTGGTTTGATGCCATTGATGATGCCCTTACAGCCTATAAGGATACCTATTCATGACCAGTTCTGATACCAATTCTCTTTCACAAAATACGTCCCGGCCCATGGTCGAACATGGCCAAACAACCAAGGGAGTGCAGAGGTGTTTTACTCTGGCGATCTGGCTGGTCCTTCTTGGTGCAGTGTTGGGAGTGATTTATTGGGGCAAGCTGGCGTCAGATCGCTATGTGTCCGAGGCCAGTGTCATTATCCGCAAGACTGACTCAGCCATAGCCCCCAGTCCGGATCTGTCCATGCTTATTGCAGGTGTTTCCGGAGTCAACCGGGCCGACCAGCTTTTACTGCGCGAATATCTCCTGTCCATGGATATGCTTAAAAAACTGGATACAGCCCTTGGTTTACGGGCCCACTATAGTTCCAGGGAGCATGATCTGCTTTCACGGCTGTGGTTGACGGATCTGGAATGGTTCCACCGCCATTATTTGTCCCGTACCAGTATCAGTTATGATGATTTTGCCGGTGTGTTACGTATTCGTGTTCAGGCTTATAGCCCGGACATTGCCTTGGCCATTGCCCAAATGCTGGTCCATGAAGGGGAAGTGTACATGAATCATATCAGCCATGAAATGACCGAGATTCAGGTTAACTTTCTGACCACCCAGGTGGATGTGGCCCAGGAGCGTTTCCAGGAAGCAAGCAAGACCTTGCTGGCCTTTCAAAATGAAAAGGGTTTGTTATCCCCTCAGGCCACTGCTGAAAGCGCCAATGTGCTCATTGCCAAGCTGGAAGAACAAAAGGCCCAAACCCAGACCCAATTGGCAGCCTTGCCCAAAACTTTGGGTGTTAATCACCCTACTGTGATCATGCTCAGGCAATCACTAGCGGCCCTGGAACAGCAAATCAGCACAGAAAAAGCCAAGCTGGCCAATCCCACCGGTAAAACCTTAAATATTACCATGGAAGAGTTTCACCGCTTGCAAATGGAAGTCAATTTTACCCAGGAGCTGTATAAGGCCGCCCTCACCGCTTTGGAAAAAGGACGCATTGATGCGGCCCGTCTTCTGGAAAAAGTGTCGGTTCTGCAAGCTCCAACCTTGCCCGAGTATCCCATGCAACCACGCAGGATTTATAATTCCGTGGTAACCATGGCTTTTGCCCTGATTTTAGCGGGTATTTTAAAACTTTTGGAAGGGATTATTCGGGATCATGTGGATTAAAAAAACAGGAAAAACAGTGCACAGGGAACAGGGAACAGCTATCAGGGCACAGGGAACAGGAAAGCAGTTACAAGGGGCAAGTTACAAGTAAAAAACAGACGACAGCTATCAGTGCACAGGGAACAGCTATCAGGGCACAGGGAACAGCTATCAGGGCACAGGGAACAGCTATCAGTGCACAGGGAATAGCTATCAGGGAACAGGGAACAGCTATCAGGGAACAGGAAAAACCTGATAACTGATTCCTGATAACTGACAACTGAAAAAACAGGGAACAGCTATCAGTCATCAGTACACAGCAAGAAAATCGACAACTGTTAACTGATTCCTGATAACTGACAACTGACTCCTGACAACTGAAAAAATAGGGAACAGGAAAGCAGTTACAAGGGGCAAGCGAATAGTTACAAGTAGCAAGAAAAAACTTGTACCTTGTCCCTTGTACCTTGTTTCTTGCCTCTTGAAACCTGCCAACTGATTCCTGATAACTGATAACTGATAACTGATTCCTGATAACTGACAACTGACTCCTGACTCCTGATCCCTGACTCCTGATCCCTGACAACTGAAAACTGAAAATTGACAAAATGAAAATCCTTACGGTCTTTGGCACTCGTCCTGAAGCCATTAAAATGGCTCCTGTGGTTTTGGCCCTCAAAAAAGACGCATATTTTGACACCAAGGTCTGTGTCACCGGACAACATGGGCACCTGCTGGACCAGGTCCTTACTCTTTTTGGTCTCCAGCCTGATTTTAATCTCAAGATCATGACCCCTGGTCAAGAATTGACTGACATAACCACCAGGGTGCTTTTGGGTATGGTTGAGGTCTATAAAAAATGGACTCCAGACCTGATCCTGGTTCATGGTGATACCACCACTTCTTTTGCAGCCAGTCTGTCCGCCTTTTATGCTCAAATCCGGGTGGGGCATGTGGAAGCAGGCCTGCGCACCCACAATAAATACGCTCCCTGGCCAGAAGAGATAAACCGCTCTTTGACCGGAGTTTTGGCTGATGTGCATTTTGCATCCACGATCACAGCTCGCCACAATCTTTTGGCTGAAGGCAAGGCAGCAGCGAGCATTCATGTAACGGGCAATACCGTTATTGACGCCCTGCTTGAGATTACTGGGCGTATAGGGAGTAACACCCAGCTCCAAGACCAACTTGCCAACCAATTTGATTTTATCGATCCCAAAAAACGTCTCATTGTAGTCACGGGTCATCGTCGGGAAAATTTTGGCCCTGGCTTGGAAAATATTTGTCAGGCCTTGAAAAAGTTAGCGAGGCGTTCAGATATCCAGATTGTTTATCCTGTCCATTTAAACCCCCAGGTCCAGGAGCCAGTGCAGCGTATTTTAGATGGACTGGAAAATGTACATTTGACAGTTCCTCAGGACTATTTGTCCTTTGTCTATCTTATGGGTAAGGCCTACCTGATCCTGACGGATTCTGGTGGTATTCAGGAAGAAGCACCGTCTTTGGGTAAACCAGTTCTGGTGCTGCGTGCGACCACCGAGCGGCCTGAAGCCATTGAGGCTGGGACCGTAAAACTGGTGGGTATGGATCTGGATACGATTGTCAAGGAAACCTCGATATTGTTAACTGACAGCAGGGCCTACCAAGCCATGGCTCAGGCTCATAATCCCTATGGGGATGGACAGGCAGCCAGGAGAATTGTGGAAATTGTAAAAAGACAGTTCACAGCTGACAGGGAACAGTCATCAGGGAACAGCTATCAGGGAACAGGGAATAGCTATCAGGGAACAGGGAACAGCTATCAGGGAACAGTCATCAGGGAACAGAAAAACCTGGAAACTGATAACTGAAAACTGACAACTGAAAAAACAGTTCACAGCTATCAGTCATCAGTACACAGCAAGAAAATCGACAACTGTTAACTGACTCCTGACAACTGAAAAAACAGTTCACAGCTGACAGCTATGAGGGAACAGAAAAACCTGGAAACTGCTAACTGATCCCTGACAACTGCTAACTGACAACTGACAACTGACTCCTGACCCCTGACCCCTGACAACTGACCCCTGACCCCTGACTCCTGATAACTGACAACTGATAACTGATAACTGATAACTAAAAACTGATCCCTATGCTCATCTCCGTCATTGGCCTTGGCTATATTGGTCTGCCCACAGCCGCACTTCTGGCTTCTCTACGTCATCATGTTTTGGGTATTGATGTGGGTCCTGGGATTGTTTCGGCCATTAACCAGGGGCACATTCATATTCAGGAACCAGAGCTGGATATGTTGGTGCGTGCAGCTGTCCATGCCGGGTATTTGCGGGCCAGCACAAAGTATGAGTTAAGTGATGTTTTTCTTATTGCTGTGTCCACCCCCCTGACCAATGAAAAAGAGCCTGATTTAAGCTATGTACGCAATGTGGCTACTGCCCTGGCCCCTGTCTTGAGCAAGGGCAATCTTGTTATTTTGGAATCCACTGTGCCGGTGGGCACCACCAAAAGACTTTCCGAGTTTTTGGCTCAGGCCAGACCAGACTTAAGCTTTCCGCACCAAAAGGGTGAGGACTCGGATATTCGCCTGGCCTATTGTCCGGAACGCGTTTTGCCGGGCCGCATTGTGCACGAACTTATACATAATGATCGTATTATTGGCGGCCTGACCCCCAAGTGTTCTCAATCAGCAGCCACCTTATATCAGCTCTTTGCCCAAGGGCAGTGCATTGTCACTGATGCGGCCACGGCTGAAATGTGCAAGTTGGCAGAAAATACCTACCGGGATGTGAACATTGCCCTGGCCAATGAACTTTCCATGATTTGCGCAGATCAGGGTGTTGATGTTTGGGAGCTTGTGGCCCTGGCCAATCGGCATCCCAGGGTCAATATCTTGAGTCCTGGCTGTGGGGTAGGAGGGCACTGCATTGCTGTGGACCCCTGGTTTTTGGTGCATGGTGCCCCGGACAAGACCCGGCTGACTCAAAGGGCGCGGCAGGTCAATTACAGCAAGACCAGCTGGGTTGTGGATCAGGTCAAGGCTGTGGTCCAGAACCTTGAGGCCCAAACATCTCC
>JAAYGN010000155.1 GCA_012727715.1 Desulfovibrionales bacterium
AGCAGGTCAATTCTGGATCATTAATCTCTGGGAAATAATTGCGATGATGGGAGGTAATCTTCCACCCAGCCCTGGCAAAAAGTTTTATGGTTGCTTCTTCCAAAGAACCTTTGGGAATACCAATACGTAGCTGTTTTTCATCAGCCATTATTTATAGACCTCCTTGGGATCAAAAATCATGGGTGAACAATCAACCCAGTCACCCTGCTCACCTCGTTCGCGATAAAAGCAGCTTTGTCGCCCAGTATGACAGGCTGCACCACCAACTTGCTCTATTAAAATCAACACCGAATCCTGATCACAATCCAGGCGGATGGCATGGACCTTTTGGATATGCCCTGATGTTCCGCCTTTGTGCCAGAGGGTGTTCCGACTCCGACTATAATAATGGACCTCTCCTGTCTGCAAGGTCATTTCCCAGGCCTCTTCATTCATATACGCCAACATCAGTACTTCTTTGCTGGCTCTATCTTGAGCAATGACCGGAACTAATCCACCACATTTTTGAAAATCAGGTCTATCCATTCAACATTCCCTATCAGGTTTCAGACTGCCTGCTTGCTCCATCTCGGTTTTAAGCTGACCACAGGCAGCAGCAATATCTTGCCCTTTGCTCTTGCGTAAAGTTGCTGTAAATCCCTTGCTGCGCAATAACTCTTCAAAGGCCAGAACATCCTTGGGGGCTGGGGCCTTATAGTTGATGCCTGGAGCTGGATTATAGGCAATAAGATTTATCTTGCATTTAAGATGAGCTAAAAGACGCACCAATTGGCGCGCATGCTCCAGACTATCATTTATGCCTTGAATCAAAATATACTCAATGGTTACCCGCTCTCTGGGTTTAAGGGGAAATTTTTGTAACGCCTTGATCAGCTCTTCCACAGGCCATTTGGCCGCACCAGGCATGAGTTTTTCACGGATTTCCTGAGTTGGAGCGTGTAAGGAGATTGCTGGAAGGGCCAAGCCTTCAGCAGCAAAGAGTGCCAATTTACCGGGCAGGGCACAAGTGGATAAAGTAATGCGCCGCCTGGAAAATTCCAAACCTTGAGGATGGGAAAGAATATCCAGACTTTTCTTGACCTCTGGCCAGTTGAGCAGCGGCTCTCCCATGCCCATGTACACAAGATTTTTTATTTCTTGGGCCAGATGGTGCTTACGCAAATAGTCCCTGGCTACCAAAACTTGGGCAGCAATTTCCCCACCACTCATGTTCCGCACAAAACCCATTTGCCCTGTGCTACAAAACGTGCAGCCCATGGGACAACCAATTTGGCAAGAAAGACATTGGGTGTAGCGATCCTTATCCGGAATAAGCACAGTTTCCACCCGCAAGCCATCCTCTAGCTCCAACAACAGCTTCACTGTACCATCTTGACTGCACTGGATAGCCACAACCTCGGGCCAGGTAACTGACCAAAACTGGGCCAAGTGTTCTTGAAAACTCTTGGCAATATTGGTCATGCTAGAAAAATTACGTTCCCCCTTGCGCCACAGCCATTGCCATAATTGCTGGGCACGAAAGGTCTGGTGGCCCATATTGGCCACTACTTTTTCCAACTCCTGGTAGGGTAGTTCAAGAATATTGTTCATGGGCTACAGGCACAAAGAGCGCATCCCTGCGCTCCTTGACTTGGTGGATGGCTCCACACGATTGATTAGTACCAATCAAAGTTGTTCTTTTTCCTTATAGGCCAGCACAAAGTGTTTGGCTTCTTCCACAGTATTCACATCACCAGCAATTTGGGCTTGCAGCAAATTGTCCCGAATGAGCCCAACAGCTGGTCCTGGTTTGATCCCGGTAATATCCATAATTTGCTTGCCATTTAAAAGAGGTTCCAGCAATTCCTCGCGAATATCTGCCCGCTCAAGCATCTTCATATTATGGTTAAATTCCGTATATTTAGCATTTTTAGCTTTGAGATCAGCCCTGGCCATCTCAATAAGGCGTGGATATTCATCCAAAGCCTTAAAACGTCGAATACCTTTATCCGTCAACATAAAATGAAAATGCATATGATGGCGCACCAGATGAACAACCAAATCCACTTCTTCGGTATTTAAACGCAGGCGTTTTAAAATTTTACGCGTCAGTTTAGCTCCCACTCGATGGTGTTGATAAAATGTGGTCTGGCCATCATCTTGTTCACTGGCGTACAACTTGCCGCAATCATGAAAAAAACAGGCCAGAGTACCGTACCAATCATAGGGTAGTTCCTCTGGATAATGGCGCATGACCTTGAGCGTATGGCTCCAAATCGACTCTGGCCCAGCCTCTTCGCTAAAAACTTGGTAAACACGACTTAAAGCAGCTTGTTCTGGCAAAAGTCCATGGAGAATCATGGAGTCAAAAAGCAGCTCGGCAAATCGCCACATATTTTCTGCTTCCACCTTGCGCCACTCATCCATAATATCGGAAACAGAAACATAATCCAGGATTCTACGTGATGCCCGAACAATAGACAGCCAGGTATTTTCCTCAATGGGCAAATGATAGTTGGCGGAAAAACGTAAAGCCCGGACTGCCCGCAAATAATCATGCTTTAAGGTTTCATCAGCAATACCCTGAAACTTGATTTGCCCGCTGGCAAGCTGTTCAAACCCATCATACATATCTTTGGAACGAGGCAAGTATGAGCAAGACAAATGAGTGGAAAAATTTTCCATCTTGTCCAGCTTCTTGACCATATTGGCTGTTATTTTAGCAATACAGGCTTCCGGGTGAGAAGCATCAGCGATGTCCACAGGATGAACAAGACAAATGATTTTGCCTTGCTCCAACCTGGCAGTTATTTCACCACTACCAGGTAAGGCTTCAGGAAAAAGTGCCTTAAAACCAGCAAAGTCTATATCCGCGCATATTTCTACTTCATAATCCTTGGTCAGCTCATGAATGCGACGCTGTAAAGCAGCATTAATGACATAGGCGTCATGACCATTGCGCATAATGGTCTTGCAAATAGAAGCAGCTTCCTTGATAGGTTGAGGCATCAACAACTCCTTGAGGTGTGTTGGTGTTGGTCAGTAAAAAAACAAATTCTGTGCGGACAACAACTCTTACTCATCGTCCTTTTCCCCCAGCTTGGTCAAGCGATAACGAAATTGTCGAAAATTAAGACCCACCATTTCGGCAGCCCGTCCCTTATGTCCGCTACAACGCTGCAGAGCTTCTGCAATGACTCTTTGTTCATGCTCGGCCAGGTATTCATCCAAAGTCAGCTGTCCGGAAAGGACCTTATGCACACCACTGGCATGATCCTGGGTGGGAATTTTTTCATAAATAATCAAAGAGTCAGGATCAATGGTATCATTGGGAGCCAAGGCCACGGCCCGTTCAATAATATTTTCCAACTCGCGCACATTGCCTGGATACGTATAGTTTACCAACTTTTTCTTGGCTTCAGGATCAAAGCCACGCATGGACCGCTTTTGGGAACGACACGCCTTGGCTAGAAAATGTTCGGCTAAAGCCAAAATGTCATCTCGCCGCTCACGCAATGGAGGCAGCTCAACTTTGACTCCGCTCAATCGATAGTACAAATCTTCCCGAAAATTTCCATCAGCAACACTTTGTTCCACATTACGGTTTGTGGCTGCAATAATCCGCACATCCGAGCGCAACTCTTCTGTGCCTCCCAGGGGAATAAAGCATCTTTCCTGAACATAGCGCAGGAGTTTGACCTGGGTTGACGGGGCCAATTCCCCTACTTCATCCAAAAAAAGTGTTCCTCCTTCAGCCATGGACAACAGTCCTTTTTTGGAGCGGTCCGCACTGGTAAACGCACCCTTCTGAAAGCCAAAAAGTTCACTTTCTACCAAGTTTTCTGGTAACCCACCACAATTAATAGCTAAAAAAGGTTTGGACATACGCAGGCTTTCCTTGTGGATAGCCCGGGCTACGAGCTCCTTGCCCGTGCCAGACTCCCCTGTAACCAGCACATTGATATTGGTGGGGGCAATGCGTTTGATAAGGGCAAAAACAGATTGTATTTGGCTACTTTGGCCAATAATTTCTTCGTATTGCCTACCAATCTGCCCTTTTAGCCAGATATTTTCTTCCTGCAAACGTGCTGTCTCCAGGGTACGCTCCACTGTAAAAAGAAAATCATCCAGGTCAAAGGGCTTATGGATATAGTCTCTGGCTCCGTATTTCAGGGCAGCAATGGCACTTTTGGTGTCAGCATAGGCGGTCACCATGAGTACAGGAATGTCTGTCCACACCTCCCGGATACGCACCAAAAGATCAATCCCACTTTCCTGACCAAGCCGTAAATCCAGAAGAATCAAATCCATATTGTGGGCATGGAGCAAGGAAAGTGCTGTGGCAGAGTCAGGGGCAGCCCAAACAGAATGTTCCTTCTTGATTAACGCAATTTCCAAAACTTCGCGCAAACTCAAATCATCATCCACAATCAGGATATTGGCCATGCTCTTCTCACTACAAAAAAATTACCAATTGTATCCCATCACGAAAAATCTTGATGGCTAAGGATAACCCGTCCCCCCAAAACATGGGTCATGACCCGACCTGAAAGTTCTTGCCCCAGACAGGGAGTATTCTTCCCCTTGGACTTCAAGGCATCAGCCGTAGCTATCCAGGCCAAATCTGGATCCACCAGGATAAAATCTGCTGGATCGCCTGTGCCCATTTTACACGTAGGTAAACTGAAAATATCTGCTGTATTCCAGGCCCACAAGCGAGCTATATCCATAAAATCCAATTCACCAGCCCGCACCAGCTCACAAGTCAGGGCCAAGGCAGTATCCAGTCCTGAAATTCCATTAGGTGCTGCCGCAAAGGTGACATTTTTTTCATGCGCCGCATGAGGCGCATGGTCTGTAACCAAAATATCAATAACTCCAGTGCGCACTGCCTGACGTAAGGCTAAAACGTCGTCCCTGGTACGCAGAGGCGGATTAACGCGCACGCTGGTATTATATTCAACCACCCAGGTTTCATCCCAAAGCAGATAATGCGGGCAGGTTTCAGCAGTAACGGGCACACCTTTTTCTTTGGCCTGGGCAATGAGCTCCACAGATTCGCGGCAGCTAATATGGGCCAAGTGAACAGGCAAATCCAGATATGCTGCCAATAAAATATCTCGGGCCACCTGAATGGTTTCAGATACAGTGGGAATACCTTTCAGACCCAATCGGCTCGATATGGCTCCCTCGTTCATGACTCCGCCATGGCCAAGCCAGGGATCCTCACAATGATCAATGACCTTGAGCCCAAAATCAGCTGCGTATTCCATGCCACGACGAAATAATTCGGTACTGGTCACAGGGAGGCCATCATTGGATATGGCCACACAACCAGCTTGAGCCAGTTCCCCAGCTGGAGCCAATTCCTGCCCCAAAAGCCCCATGGTCAACGCACCCACAGGTCGCACCCACGGTCCATAAGGAAAGGCCTGAGCTCCCTTGTCGAGCATAAACCGGGTCACGGAAGCATTGTCATTGACTGGACTGGTATTGGCCATGGCCATGACCTGTCCAAAACCACCATGTGCAGCTGCAGTGAGTCCAGAGGCAATGTCTTCTTTGTATTCTTGCCCTGGCTCACGCAGATGAACATGCGCATCAATAAGACTGGGAAGTACGACCAGTCCTTCTCCATCAAGGGTTCTTGAGGCTTGAGTAGATGAGCCAGCTTGAGCCAATTCCACGATTCGGCCATCCTTGACCAGGATATCATATACTTCATCCTGCCAGGATACATTATGAACCACTAAATCAAAATGCGCCATGATCTACTCCCTGCCATGATGGCATAAATCAAAAAATCCCAACCATGAACAACAAGGGCTGCCACACTTTATTACGCCAACACCCGGCTTCGCGTCAGATAAAGATGCAAAAGGGTCATACGCACAGCAACCCCTGCATTGACTTGGTCCAAAATGAGGCTGGCATGGCTATCGGCAAGCTCTGAGGCAATTTCCAAACCTCGATTTATAGGCCCAGGATGCATAATTTTTACATCACAAGCAGCCTGGGCCACGTGCCTGGGAGCCAATCCCCAAATGGCCGCGTACTCGCGCAAGTCTGGCAACAGGCCAGCTTGTTGCCGTTCTAACTGAAGCCGGAGACAAATAATGGCGTCCACATCCTTGCATCCTTGGCTCACGTCATTAAAAACCTCTACCGGCCAAGTCAAAACGGCTGGTGGCAACAAGGTGCGTGGAGCGCACACCCGCACCTTGGCACCAAGCATGGTTAAAAGCTCGACGTCTGATCTGGCCACACGGCTATGGGCAATATCCCCTAAAATACAGATCGTTTTGCCTGTAAAGGACCCCCAAATTTGATACAGGGTAAAACCATCCAATAAAGCCTGGGTTGGATGGGCATGCCAACCATCGCCGGCATTGATAATGGAACACTGAAGGCGTTCAGCCAAAAACCGTGCTGCACCACTATGCTCATGGCGAATGACAATGGCATCCGGGCTCATGGCCTCCAGAGTAAGGGCAGTATCATTCAAGCTTTCCCCCTTTTGCAAGGCACTGCCAGATTTAGCCAGACTAAAGGTATCAGCCGAAAGGCGCTTACCAGCAATATCAAAAGAGGTCTTGGTTCGCGTGGAGGGTTCGCTGAAAAAAAGCACAACACTTTTTCCTTTCAACACAGGAACTTTCTTGACCGGACGCTGATTTACTTCCACAAATCGAGCTGCAGTGGTAAAAACATGGGTGATTTCCTCTGGGGTCAATTGGGAAATTTCCAAAAGATCTTTATGTCGCCAATGCATAATCAGCCTCATGTTTTAGGAACTTTCTAGAATATTAACCAAAAAAAAGGGACCAGGCATATTACCCGATCCCTGCTATTCTTATACCCATTGCCATTTTCGTTTCATGGTCAGTATATGTACACCAGCCCTTTTCTGGCGTCCAGTCCTGACCAGAGGAAACCTTGGCTTGGTGGAAACCACAAGAGAATCTTTCATCTGGCTCTCCTGCAAAATTGTCTGTTTTACTCTGCATGGCCCACAGAAATATTGTCCAAGGCATCTGTGGGTACATGATCAAAACACACCACTGTTTGGTCATCTTCCAGACGCACTAAGCGAACCCCCTGGGTTGCTCGACCAACCAGGCTAATACTATCAATGCCAATACGAATAATCTTGCTGCCAGAAGTGAGCAAAATGAGTTCATCAGTGGGGAGAACCATCATGGCTCCGACCACTTTTCCTGTTTTGGGGGTGATGCGCATGTTGATAATACCTTTGCCACCACGGGATTGAGCACGAAAATGTTCCACTTGGGTGCGTTTACCATAGCCATTTTCAGCCACAGTAAGCAATTCCTGCGCTGAATCCTTGGCAATGACCACTCCTGCCACGACCTGATCTCCCTTGCGTAAAGCAATACCCTTGACGCCTGTGGCCTGACGCCCCATGGCCCGCACTTCGGAACAGGCAAAACGAATGGAATAGCCATCATTGGTGACCAACACCATTTCATCATCACTTTCCACTTCACTGACACCGATAAGTTCATCACCTTCACGTAAACCCAAGGCAATAAGACCTACAGTACGAATATTGCGGTACAGATCAATGGAACTACGCTTCACCACCCCTTGGCGAGTGTAGAAAAAATAATAATTTTCATGGTCCACATCCCGACTGGTCATGGCCGCAGCAATATATTCATTGCTATCCAGGGGCAAGATATTGGCCACATGTCTGCCTCGAGCTGTTCGGCCTCCTTCTGGAATTTGATGGACCTTAATCTGATACATTTTTCCCTTGTTGGTGAACAGATTCATAAATTGATGATTGGACGTGGTCAAAATGGAAGTGATAAAATCTTCCTCAGCTACCTGCACACCAGTAATACCTGTACCACCCCGACGTTGCTGGCGATAATTATCCAGACTGGTGCGCTTTAAGTAGCCATTGCGCGACAAGGTAATTACCACGGGCTCATCGGGGATGATGTCTTCAATATCAATGCTGCCGGGGTCATATTCCAGCAGAACCGACTTGCGTGGCGTGGAAAAGGCATCCCGCAATTCTTCCAGTTCTTGACGAATAACAGATTTCAACACTTCTGGGTTTTCAATGATACTGGTCAGATATTCAATGGTTTTCAAGAGTTCTGCATATTCTTCTTGTAGTTTTTCCCGCTCCAGATTGGTCAGACGCTGTAAGCGCATATCTAAAATAGCCTGGGCTTGAATATCCGTGAGCCCAAATCGTTCTTTAAGACGTTCCTTGGCTTCAGCCGGAGTTTTGGAGGCACGGATCAAGGCGACCACTTCATCAATAAAATCCAGGGCAATACGCAATCCTTCCAGAATATGGGCCCGGTGCTGCGCTTTATTCAGATCAAAGCGGGAACGCCGAATAACTACTTCACGTCGATAATCCAAAAAATATTCTAAGGTTTGTTTTAAATTGAGGAGTTGGGGCCGATTATTGACCACAGCCATCATATTAATACCAAAACTGGATTCCAGAGCGGTGTATTTAAAAAGCTGATTAATGACGACTTCTGAAAAAACACCCCGTTTTAAATCCATCACAATGCGGATGCCTTTCATGTCAGACTCATCACGCAAGTCAGAAATACCCTCAATCTTGCGCTCATTGACCAGCAGGGCAATTCTTTCAACCAGGTTGGATTTATTTACAGCATAGGGGATCTCCTTGACCACAATAGCTTCAAGATCCCCTTTGCGTTTTTCCACCTCAATACGTGAACGAATACGCACAGATCCACGCCCGGTATGATAGGCTTCTTTGATCCCTGCACGACCATACAATAACGCCCCAGTGGGAAAATCAGGGGCCTGGATAGAATCCATGAGTTCATCAATGGAAATATCTGGGGCATCAAGAAGACGCAAAGTACCATCCACCACTTCACCCAAATTATGGGGCGGAATATTGGTGGCCATGCCCACAGCAATACCCGAAGATCCATTAACCAAAAGATTGGGTACCTTGGTGGGTAGCACTGTAGGTTCTTGTAAAGAGTTATCGTAATTATCACGAAACTCTACGGTATCCTTTTCAATATCAGCCAAAAAGGCACTGGCCAGACGCGACATACGTACTTCGGTATAACGCATGGCTGCCGCAGCATCGCCGTCAATGGAGCCAAAGTTACCCTGGCCATCCACCAGAGGATCACGCATATTAAAATCTTGGGCCATGCGCACCAAAGCATCATACACTGCGGAGTCACCATGGGGATGATATTTACCAATAACATCACCTACCACGCGAGCCGATTTTTTGTAGGCTCGGTTGTAGGCATTACCCAATTCGTGCATGGCAAACAAAATACGCCGATGCACAGGCTTTAAACCATCTCGTACATCAGGAATGGCCCGGCCAATAATAACACTTAGAGAATATTCCAGGTAGGATCTTTGGAGTTCTTTTTCTATGCTGATGTTGGACACATCTACCTCAATAATATATTAAAAAACACGGATTAAATATCAAGTTCAGTAACCAAAAGAGCGTTACGTTCAATAAATTCACGACGTGGCTCAACCTTGTCCCCCATGAGCTTGGTAAACAGGTCATCTGCTTCCACAGCATCTTCAACGCTCACCTGGAGTAAAGTACGCGCCTCGGGGTTCATGGTTGTACTCCATAATTGCTCAGGGTTCATCTCGCCCAAACCCTTGTAGCGCTGCATGCTGACACCCTTTTGCGCAATATCTAACGCTTGTTGCAGCAAGGCAAAAGGTGAAGTCACGGGAGTTTCCACATCTTTATGGGTAATGGTCCAAGGTGGCTCCATCAGCTGAGCATAAATTGTAGAGCGAAGTTCCACAGCCTGTCGGTAACGTTTGGAATTAAAAAACTCCACAGCCAGGCGCAAAATACGATTATTCATATCTGTAAACCGTAGATAACAGCGGGCTTCGCTATCCAATGCCTCACCATTTTGGGGTTCATCATGCTCGTAAAGTAATTCCAGATCATACCCAGCCGTGGCCATATAGGCCATAAAATTCTGATCAAGGCCATTAAGACGCAAACTTTCAGCCGATAATTCAACTGGATAGTCAATCAGAGGTATGAACAAGGAGTCTGCAATACCCATGTTGGCCACATCCATAACCACATCCTGAAAAGCAACTATATTTTCCAGCACAACAATGAGGCTCTCACCCTGCACTGTGGAGCCGTCAGCAGTAACAATGCTCATTTCCTCAGAGGCACGCTGGATCAGAAACTGGCGCATCTCATCTTCATCTTTGATATAGCGTTCAAAGGATCCTTTATGCACCCGATACAGAGGTGGCTGGGCAATATATAAATAGCCCTGTTGAATAAGCTCTTCGTAATGTCTGAAAAAGAAGGTCAACAGCAGAGTCCGGATATGTGCCCCATCCACATCAGCGTCAGTCATAATGATAATCTTGTGATAACGTAGCCGATTAAGGTCCACATCATCTTCACCAATACCAGCTCCCATGGCCGTGATCAGGGCCTTGATTTCTCTGTTTTGCAACATCTTGTCAAAACGAGTCTTTTCCACATTCAAAATTTTACCGCGCAAGGGCAAAATGGCCTGATACTTGGGGTTACGACCTTGTTTGGCCGAACCACCAGCAGAATCTCCTTCCACAATAAACACTTCACTTTCTGCTGGATCCTTGGTCTGACAATCAGCCAATTTTCCTGGCAGGGCATTATCAGATAACGCTCCCTTACGGCGGACCAAATCACGGGCACGCCGGGCTGCATCTCGAGCCCGGGCAGCATCAATGACTTTTTCAATAATTAATCGAATGTCTTTGGGATTTTCACCAAAAAACTCACTCAGCTTTTCATAGACCACAGTGGCCACATAGCCAGCCACCTCGGAGTTGCCCAATTTGGTCTTGGTTTGCCCTTCAAACTGTGGATTGGGAATCTTGACACTAATAATACCGGTCAAACCTTCACGAACATCATCACCTGAAACCTTTTGTTTCAGCTTTTTGGGTAAATCAGTACTATTTTGAATATAAGTATTAATAGCCCTGGTCAGCGCGGTCTTAAATCCTTGTAAATGGGTGCCCCCTTCCTTGGTACGAATATTATTGGCAAAGGTGAACATATTTTCCTTGTACCCAGCCGTATATTGCAAAGCAAAGTCAATACTTACACCTTCTATTTCTCCACTTGCACCAACAATTTTATGGATGCCATTATCTTGGTTCTTATTTTTGATAAAAAGAGGTAACCCACCGTCGTATTTGAAAACATCACGATTTTGTGACTTTTCATCAAAAAACTCGATTTTGATGCCTGAATTCAGGTAAGCCAATTCCTCAAAACGCTTGGCCAACACATCATAGTCAAAATCCAATTCCTCAAAAATCTGTTCATCAGGACGAAAGCGAACCAAAGTGCCTGTTTTGTCTGTCTCACCATTAATAGCCAGTGGTCCCTGGGGAATACCTCGACTATAACGCTGATGATGGCGATACCCACCTCGGCTGACGGTTACTTCCATGGTCTCGGACAAGGCATTGACCACAGAAACACCTACTCCGTGAAGCCCACCGGAAACCTTGTAGCTGTCATTATCAAACTTGCCGCCAGCATGCAGTACAGTCATAACGACTTCCAAGGCTGGCTTATTTTCCTTGGGATGCATATCCACTGGAATACCGCGTCCATTATCTACTATAGACACAGAGCTATCCAGATGAATTATGACCTTAATGTGGTCACAATATCCAGCGACAGCCTCATCAATGGCATTATCTATTACTTCATAGACAAGATGGTGCAAGCCGTTGATATTGGTTGATCCAATATACATGGCTGGGCGCATTCGCACTGCAGCCAAGCCTTCAAGAACAGTGATATTATCCGCAGTATACGATGATGATTGAGACATACA
>JAAYGN010000156.1 GCA_012727715.1 Desulfovibrionales bacterium
GTAACATAGACCACAGGCAGCATATTTTTGTGATAAATGAGGCCCGGAGTGACTTCTTGGGTCAAGGTTGCAATCTGACCCAAAGAGACCACCTGGCCATTTTCCCCGCGAATGGGCAGGGTTTCCAAGTCTGTTGGTCGAGATCGCTCTGTTTGAGGTAAACGAATTTCAATGGGGACATTTTCCCGGGCAGTGGGGTCATGCAAGAGCCCCACTTGTACCCCACCCACGGACAAAGCCAGAACTTGCCGGGCACGATCCGGACTGACTCCATTTTGTAAGGCCTTGTCAGCATTGACCCGCACCCTGGTTTCCGGACGGGGATCACTTACTTCCCAATCCACATCGACCACACCAGGCGTTGCTTCAAAAATATCCTTGACTTGTTGGGCCACAGCCAGGCGAGTCTCCTGGGTGGGTCCATAAATTTCTGCCACCAGGGTCTGGATAACCGGCGGCCCTGGGGGTACCTCCACCACCTTGACCCTGGCTCCAAAGTCCTGGGCCACAGGGACAATCAGCTCCCGGACCCGGCCGGCAATTTCATGGCTGGAAGTTTTTCGTTTATCACGGCCAATGAGATTAACCTGAATTTGGGCCTCATTGGGACTTTGGCGCAAATAATAGTGGCGCACCAGGCCGTTAAAGGAAAAAGGAGCGGCAGTACCAATATAGAGCTGCACATCCGTGACTTCAGGTTGATCCAAAATCTGCCTGGACAAGGTCTCGGCGACAGCAGCCGTGGTCTCAAGTCCCGTGCCATCGGGCATATCAATGACCACTTCAAATTCATTTTTGTTATCAAAGGGCAGCATTTTGACCATGACCATTTTCAGAGGAATAAGCAGAATGGCCAGACCCAGAAGCGTTGCTACCCCGCCCAGAAAAAGCCAACGGAACTTGGGATCATTGACCAGATGGCGCATGAGCCAGACATAGGCCCGGGTAAAGGGATCATCATAGGATTCTGGCTCGTGCTTGGTCGAGGGTTTCAGCAGCCGCTTGGATAACCAGGGAGTAATGATAAAAGCTACGGTCATGGACAACAGCATGGCCACACTGGCCCCAATGGGCATCGGGCGCATGTAGGGTCCCATGAGCCCGCCTACAAAAGCCATGGGCATAATGGCGGCAATGACAGTAAAGGTGGCCAAAACCAATGGGGCACGCACTTCGCTGACAGCCTCCACAATAACCTGACCAAAAGACTTTTTGTGGGCTCCGGGCAAATGCATGTGGCGGACAATATTTTCCACATCCACAATGGGATCATCGACCAAAATTCCAATACAAAAAATAAGTGCAAAAAGTGTCACCCGATTTAAGGTATAGCCCATGAGCCAATACGTGGCCAAGGTCACCGCCAAGGTAACGGGCACAGCGACCATAATGACCAGACTGGCCCGGCCACCCAAGAACCAGGCAATAACCGCACCCACAGACAAGGTCGCAAAAATGAGATGAATGAGCAGTTCGTCAGATTTATGCTTGGCTGTTTCGCCATAATCACGGACCACAATCACCTGGATATCATGGGGAATAATGGTGCCTTTGAGGCTGTCCACCACCTCCATAGCCTTGAGGCAGAGTTGGGTAGCATTGATACCTGGGCGTTTGGCCACAGTCAGGGTCACAGCTGGGGTAAAATGCCCCTGGTCCAGTTCAATGCCCTTGGTCTGACTTTGGGGGCCGGGCGCCAAAAGCAAATAGTCTTGCGGCTCGCTATAGGCATCCCTAATGGTCGCAACATGGTCCAAAGTGATGGGCTGGCCACCACGCACCGCCACCACTGTGCCGCGAACATCATCAGCTGTGCGCAAGGCATTATCCAGACGAACCTGCGTGGCCGCCCCAGTGGCAGTCATCAGCCCGCTTTGGTCAGCCTGGTTTTGGCTGGCCAGGGCCTGCATGACATCCACGCCATCTAAGTTCAGTGCCCGTAAACGCTCTGGATTCAGTTCAATGGTTAAAGCTCGTTTGCGGCCGCCAATAAGAGAGACTTCAGAGACCCCGTTTAACGCCCGCAGACTTTCTGCCACTTCGGCCCCAACTTGACGCAAGGTCCGGCTATCATGATGTTCAGAAGTCAGGGCTACAGCTAAAACAGGCACATCATCAATGGAGCGGGGCATGAGAATGGGCTGGGAACATCCTGGTGGAATCCAGTCCAAATGCTGATAAAGTTTGCCATAGGTTTTAATCAGGCTTTTTTCCACGTCTTCGCCGACAAAAAAGCGCACAATGGTCATGGCCTGACCATCACCAGCTGTAGAATAAACGTACTCAACCCCAGGAATTTCCCACAACAGCTTTTCCATGGGACCAACCACCCGTTTTTCAATTTCTTCGGGCATGGCTCCAGGCATACTGACCACAATATCAATCATGGGCACAATAATTTGTGGCTCTTCTTCACTGGGCGTGCGCAGCACAGCAAAAACCCCAAGCAAAACAGAAAAAATAATCGCCAAAGGCACCAGGGGAGAATTGACAAAACTGGCGGTGATGCGGGTCAGAATATCGTGCTTATGTCCTTGGGATTCGGGCATAACTACCTCCGCACCAAATGATCACCCTCGCGGGCCAAGTCCGGGGCATCAAGGACCACTTCATCACCAGGAAAAAGGCCAGATAAAATCTCAACCAAGATTTCTGTACCTTGGGCCTGAGCACTGAGCTCATCACTGCCTGTTTGTAGAATAAAGGCTTGACCGTCCAATTCTGCTTTTTGAAAGGTACCCCCGGTTTTAACCAAACGCAGGCGTAAAATGGACTGCTCATCGACAATAAGAGCTGTAATCAATTCGCCCCGGGTACGTAGAGCTGAAACAGGAGCCAAAAGTCGGGTATCCGTAGCTATGGGCACACAAACCTTGCCAAAAAGACCTGGGCTGGATTCACCCGTTAAAGCGGCCTTGACCCGAAAAGCCCGGCTGTTGGGATCCACCTGCCCAATAACTGCGGAAAGTGTGGTTAAAAAAGGTACAGGGGACAGGGCTGGCACCAGGGCAACCACATCCATGTTTTGGCTCAAACGACCCAACAACGACTCATCTGCCTGAGCCACCAGTTCAAAGCCGCTATGCAAGTCATCCACTTCAGCCAAA
>JAAYGN010000157.1 GCA_012727715.1 Desulfovibrionales bacterium
ATATTTATTTACTTCATTGACATGCATGCCAAGTAGTTGGGTCAGGTCTTCAAGAGTACATGGTCTTCTGGAAATAGTCTCCATGATTGTCGTTAGCGCGTCATCACCTTGGGTTGTGAGGTTGGTCCAGCCCTGGGGGCTGGAAATAATAACAATGTTCTTCATAGCCCAAAGTTCTCGGATACGTTCCAATTCTTCACGAGTTGCGCTCCGTAATGAGGGCAACAAGCCCGGACGATCCAGGGTATTCAGGTGAATTTCTTTGGGATTTATTTTTAAGAGCACATCTTTAAGTGCCAGTAAATCAACAATATTGTCATTATAACCTGGCAAGATGAATACTTCCAAATAAATCATGCCAGAATATTCTTGCCGAAAATCAATCAGCCCCTGGATATGGCTTTTAAGGTCAATACTTTTATGGGGCCTGTTTATTCTTTTGAAAGTTTTTTCAGTGGCTGCGTCAAGGGATGGCAAAACAAGATCCGCGGCCATGATTGATGATCTTACAATCTGATGGGAAAGCAAAGTTCCATTGGTCAGGATGGCAACGGGCACATGCGGTCTTTTATCCTTAATGAAGGCCAAGATGTCGTTAATTTTCGCATTAAGAGTCGGCTCGCCAGATCCTGAAAAAGTAATGTAATCAGGGTCTGGATGATGGTTAAAATAATCTTCAATTTCGGCAAATAATTCTTGCACATCAAAGAAAATATCGCGTTCAATGCTCAGGTTGGTTGTCTTGCCCACTTCGCAATATACGCAATCAAGGGAGCAGACCTTGGCAGGGACAATGTCAATGCCCAGGGACATGCCCAAACGACGTGAAGGCACAGGACCAAAAATATATTTACGCACAAGATGGATTCTCTTGTAAAAATTTTAAATTTTAGTTTTTATCAAATAATTTCTATGGGTAACTTGATATTCGTGTATCATGGTGTCAGCCAGTATCAGGGAATCCTGGCATGATGGCCAAGGGTGTTTTGGTTCTTATCTATTCAGCTTGGTGCCAGAATAGGTGAAGGCATTTTTGTTCATTTTAATGAAGGTTCCCTTGTCAATACCCACAGCGTTACCGCATTGGCACCAGACTTTTCCTTCCTGCTCTTTCAAAAGCCAAATTTTTTCAATGCGGTCGCGATGACAACGCAAGACTTCCCCTGGACCAATTTTGCGGTAGCGCCAAAGTTTGCGGCGACAATCAGCACAGCGAATAACCAGCATTATTCCGGTACACTATCCATGGATGCCCAGCGTGGTTCATGCAAAGGCAGGATATGGTCAGCCAGGGTTTTGGCCCGCACCAGGGTCTCATAGGCCTCATAACTATTGACATGGGTGCCCGGGGGAATGACTTCCATGTCCATGGCCGTGATAGCTTTGGGCGGATAGATGTTTTCCAAAATAGTACAAAAGCCGCAGATAAGCACACTGCCCTTGTCTGTTTCCACTCGAATAGACATGCCCCCTTCAGTATGGGCCGGGGTATGAATCATGGTCAGGCCAGGGAGAATTTCCGTATCTTGGGTCAGGGCAATAACCTGGCCATTGTCTTCCACATCCTCAATATAATCTTCTAAATAGCGAAAATCCAAAGGATGAGGGTCATGGATGCGCTCCAGTTCTTTTTCATGGACATAGATTTTGGCATTGACGCATTTGTAGTCATTTTCACAATGGTCATTGTGCAGGTGGGTATGTAAAATAATATCAATATCTTCCGCAGTCAGGTCAAATTTGGCCAGGCCGTCTTCAAATGTATAAATTTTTCCGCCAATGGCCCGTTGTCGTTCATCAGAAATAACAGGATGCATTTCCCCGGTATCCACCAGGATGTTCACGTCAGCACCAGCAATATACCAGCTATAAATGGGAATAGTATAGGGTTGGCCATAGTCATGCTGATAGGTCATCATGCCTTTGTCAAAAATTTTGGTGCCCATGACAATGGGATGGATAGTGTACATGATGTCTCCTTATGGGATGATTGCTAAGCAAAGGAGTTTAACTAATCATTTTAATTCCAGACGCAACCCCGCATACCCAGGTCGCACTGCAAAATTTAGCCTGTTCTGGAGTTCTTCTACGGCCAAGGTGCCAGTGCAATGACAGGGGATGAGCAGCTCAGGCTGTAGCTCATTTAAGGTGATTATGGTTTGCTCCATGCGCCAGGCAGTGGCAGCTCCCAGGTGCAGTCCTCCGATAATGGCCCGAATACGCTTTTCCCCTGTGAGTTTTTGGATATAGGTCAAGGTATTGATGAGTCCGGCATGACAGCAGCCCACACAAATCACCAGCCCCTTGTCGGTCATAATCCATAGGGCCTGGTCATCTTCAATGGGATCTGGACGATGTCCTTGAGGATCGAGAAAAAAAGGACCGCCCGGATCTTCAAAATCTGTTTGGCGTGGGATGGTTCCGGTCAGTCCAATTTTTGCAGTTATCCACTTTGGTTGACTGGACCAATGTACGCGTGATCCAGGTAGAGCATGTAAGGCTCGTTTGGATGCTTGCGGCATGTCAATGGGCCGGACTTCTTCATTGGTTATGCTATAGCGTGGTTCTACTACAGCAGGATGGCTCCAGACCTGAATGTCATGCGCAGCAGAGAGGACCCAGGGTAAACCACCGGTATGGTCATAATGCCCGTGACTTAAGACCAGGTGGTGTAATTCATTGGGGTTCAGGTTTAGGGTGTTCATATTGGGGGCCAGGGCAGGACCCTGGCCAGTATCCAAAAGAATATGCTCCTTGCCCACATTCACCCACAAAGCCAGACCGTGCTCGGCCAAGCACCCGGGCTGGGCCTGGTTATCAACAACAATGGTCAGGGACGTGACAGACATGGATTTTCCTGATTATGCCTTGTCATCCATAGCCAGAATGGGGGCCACGATCTTGCGCATTATTTCTGCTGTAGGGCTTGTGGCATAGTGCATAACAAAGGCTTGCCCTGCGTCAGCGGCTTCAGCCACCAAAGGATCAATGGGAATGGAACCTAAAAAAGGCACCCCCATATCTTCAGCCATGGCCTGGCCTCCGCCAGTACGTAAGATTGGGGTGACCTCATTGCAATGAGGGCAAACAAAGCCGCTCATGTTTTCAATGACTCCCAGAATGGTCATACCCACATGCCGACAAAAAGTAATGGATTTGCGTACGTCCACGGCAGCAATTTTTTGCGGGGTGGTCACCACTACCGCACCATCAATGGGCTCAATGAGCTGACACACAGACAAAGGCTCATCACCTGTGCCAGGAGGAGCGTCCACAATAAGAAAGTCCAGATCTCCCCAGGCCACATCAGCGAGGAATTGTTTAATAACTCCACCTTTGACCGGGCCACGCCAAATAACAGCTTCATCGGGATTGGGCAGTAAAAAACCCATGGACATGACCTTGAGGTGGCCAAGCTCCACCGGCAAAAGACCATCAGGACTATTGGTGATGGTTGCTCCTTCCAGACCAAGCATGGTCGGTACACTGGGACCGTGAATATCCACGTCCATGAGTCCCACTTTTTTTCCAGCAAGCATTAGAGATATGGCCAAATTGACGGCTACCGTACTTTTGCCCACCCCACCCTTACCGGACATGACCATGATTTTGTGTTTGATGCGACATAAGCGAGATTGCAAGGCCCTTCGTTCCAAGAAGTCTTGTTCTGCTTCTCCATCATGACGTTTTGCTGCTGAGCAAGAAGAGTCTGCACAGGAGTTACATTGATTTTTTGAGGCGTTTGATGCGTCTTTGTTGTTTGGTTCCATAGGCTCCATGAGGCTTTCCTAAATTTTGTGGTTAAAGATGAATAGGGATACGCTCATTTTTGTTATAAGAAACGCGTTATCCAAGAAGGAGGTCTGCAGCACACCATGGTCGAAGTGTTGGTGAGCGATGCCGCATAACTTGTTGCCTGAACAGGTTTTTATCTCAGATCTGGATAATGGTAAATCTCAAGTAATCAGCGTATCCCTAAATATGGTTAGGCATCAAGTTGTCTGGTCAACTCTTTGATTTGTTCTTCCAGGACTTGAATGCGATTTCTTAACACCTGTGTTTCTGTGGTCTCTGTATTCCCCACTGGGTCCATCATTCTTCCCTGGCCAGGAAATTGTCGGCACAACCCTCGGCCTCGTCCTGAACTCCGGCTCATGCCCCGGGCCTGCCCTTGGCCTGCGCTTTGGGGAGTATTGCTACCTACTCCATATCCTCTGCCTGTGCCTTGTCGCCGTATTTTTTGCGGGGTCGTGCATAACCAGGCTCCTCGACCAGTTTGAGGCCCCAGGCCTCGCGGTCCTGTACCATCTCCTTGTGGCATACTGTCCTCCTTTGACGTTGAAATTGTCGTTGTCCCTTGCCAAACCGACCGCGCATGGCACCCCCGCAACCGGGCATGGCAAAGGTAGAATCCAATCGACCAAGGGTCCACGCAGTAAGCACTGCTTCAATTTCGCCAGTAACAAAGCCGGTAATGGTGATGCCCCGGCCAACAATGGCTTCATGCATGGGTCGTGAAAGAGCTCCGCAAATAAGATGATCAACCTGAACCTGAACCAGTTCTTGGGCTCGGGCCAGGGGCAGAGTTTGGATGAGCATGTGTTTTTCACGAGTGTTCCCGTCAATAACAAGCAGGGGACCGCCAGTATCAAAGACTGGCGCAATATGATCCTGCCAATAGTGAATAGCAATGCGGGCCATGGTTTCTCCTTGATACTTTTAAGATAGCATGAGCCATGCCAAGATAAGGATGTAAACAATGTTCCGTGTAATACTGTGAAATAAATGGATAATTCTCAGATGTGTAAAAAACTACGGTAGCGTTGCTGCTACTTTTGCGCCAAAATAGTTGCGATTATGCTACTCTTTGGGTTGATTTTTTCGCGGTAAGGTTAGCCCCAAACGTTTGATACGTCGAAACAAGGTGGTTTTGTGAATGCCCAAGGCCCTGGCCGCAGCAGTCCGGTTATAGTTATGGCGTTCCAAGGCATCAAGAATGGCTTGTCGGTCCAACGAGTCATGGGCACTGGTCAAGGTCTGGGAGAGATGTGCAGATGCAGGAGCAGCCAGCAGAGTTTGCGCCCTGGGATGCAGGGTTTCAGGCAAATGCTGGAGAGCAATGGCCTTTGTACCACAAAGGATAAAGGCTCGTTCAATGGTATTTTCCAGTTCCCGAATATTTCCCGGCCAATGATGGGCCATGAGCAAAGACAGGGCTTCAGGTGCAATGCCGGGGACGGATCTTTGCTGTAACTTATTAAAATGACGAATAAAATAATCCACAAGCAAGGGAATATCTTCGGTTCGTTCGCGCAAAGGAGGCAGTTCCAAGTTAATGACATTCAAGCGATAATAGAGATCTTCCCGGAACCTTCCTTCCTGTATCAGTGCTTCCAGGTTTTGATTGGTTGCCGCCATGATGCGCGCGTTGGTGGATTCACTTTTGGAAGCCCCCAAAGGTTCAAAGGTGCGCTCCTGGATGACTCGCAACAGGCGGACCTGCATGGCCAGGGAGATTTCACCAATTTCATCTAAAAAGATGGTCCCATTTCTGGCTTGAGCAAAGCGTCCCAAACGGTCGTTATGTGCGCCAGTAAAGGCCCCGGCCTTGTGTCCGAAAAGTTCGGATTCAAGAAGAGTTTCCGGTAGAGCCGCACAATTGACCGCCACAAAAGGGCCTTGGCTATGGGGGCTGAGGTCATGCAGGGTGCGGGCCAGGAGATCTTTTCCTGTACCTGTTTCTCCGGTAATGAGCACAATGCTGGGGCTGGCGGCCACCTGGGGCAAGATAGCAAAAAATTGCTGCATTTTGGGATTGCGGCTGGTCATATCCCCCACATGGGCCTTGCCCATGAGCTCTCGTTTTAGGGCATCAATTTCTGACAGATCCCTAAAGGTTTCCACCCCGCCCATGATCTGGCCCTGTTCATCTTGAAACACAGCAGTGGACACGCTGATGGGCAGGCGTTCTGCCTGGGCTGTAATAATATAGGCACTGACCCCAATATGTTCTTGGCCAGTAGTCATGGTTCGTTGCAAGGGGCAATTGTCGCCGCACAGGCTGGAACGAAAGACATCGCGACAAGTACGCCCCAGGGCCTGGTCACGGGAAACTCCAGTAATAGCTTCAGCCGCCCGATTAAAATAGGTGATGCGCCAATCCCGGTCCACGGTAAAAACCCCATCAGAGATACTCTCTAAAATGGCCTCGGTACTTAAGGACAAGATGGGGTTTTTCGTTGGCTTGGTCATGATAGTTTTGCAAACCAGGGGCACAAGTCCGCTCTGCGTGCAGGTGTTTTATGGCCCCTGTGATTTACGCGTAAGCTAAGAGGCACTGATTAAATCGAAACAAGTCATTGCGAACGCAGTGAAGCAATCCATAATCCTCGACTTATCACTATGTTATCGATTAGCGCAGCGCCACGTCCTGCTTCACTTCGTTCTCGCACTAACAGAATTAATCAGCGTTTCCCCAACTTACAACCGTGGCATTCTTTTACTTTAAGGGCTCCTTAAATCTTGGCTGCGGTTTTAAGATCATCGACAGCATCGGTTATTTCCCAGGGGAAAAGCACATCTTCCCGGCCAAAATGTCCATAACAGGCTGTTTGTTGGTAAATGGGCTGGAGCAGATTCAAGCGCTTGACAATAAAATAAGGACGCAAATCAAAAACTTCTTTGACTGCTTTGGTCAAGACTTCATCTGGCACCACTCCCGTACCACCAGTGGTCACCAGTACGGAAACAGGTTCAGCAATGCCAATGGCATAGGCAATTTGTACTTCACAAGTTTCTGCCAGCCCAGCAGCAACCATGTTCTTGGCAACATAGCGAGCCATATAGGCACCACTGCGATCCACCTTGGAGGGGTCCTTGCCGGAAAAAGCTCCACCACCGTGGTTGCCCATACCTCCATAGGTATCATTAATGATTTTACGTCCGGTGAGACCGCAATCAGCCAGGGGGCCACCAGCAACAAAACGACCAGTAGTGTTGATCAAGATGCGGGTGTTCGCATCCATCATTTCTTGGGGTATGATTTTATAGATGACTTCGTTTTTTATACCTTCAAAAATTTCTTCATAGCTGACTTCAGGAGCATGCTGGGAAGAGACGACCACATTATCAATGCGCACCGGCTGACCCTTACGGTATTCCACAGAAACCTGGGTCTTACCATCAGGTCGCAAAAAGTTCAGCAGACCATTTTTGCGCACCTGAGCCAAATAGCGGCTCAAATTATGGGCATAATAAATGGGGGCAGGCATCAGGGTCGGGGTTTCTGTGGTCGCATAGCCAAACATCATGCCCTGGTCTCCAGCACCCTGGTCCTCGGGTTTGGCCCGATCCACGCCCATGGCAATATCTGGGGATTGTTTGTCAATAGAAGAGAGCACTGCACACGTATTGGCGTCAAAGCCCATGTCCGAATTGATATAACCAATGTCCCGCACTGTGGAGCGCACAATCTCCGGGAAATCCGCGTAGGCTTCTGTGGTGATTTCTCCAGCAATAACCGCCATACCAGTGGTGACCAAAGTTTCACAGGCCACGCGGGAGCCTGGGTCTTGTTTCAGCAGGCAATCGAGCACGGCATCAGAAATTTGGTCTGCGATTTTGTCTGGATGGCCTTCGGTTACAGACTCGGAAGTAAACAAATAGTGGTCAGCATTAAGAATCATACAAGTCTCCTTGGACTGGGAGGTTTAATAACGATAGTGATCGGGCTTGAAAGGACCCTGGACCTGAACACCAATATAGTCCGCCTGTTCTAAAGACAGTGTTTCCAGCTCCACGCCCAGACGATCCAAATGCAACCTGGCCACTTCTTCATCCAGGATTTTGGGGAGAATCATCACTTGGGGGGGATAGGTGTTTTGTGCCAGATCTAATTGGGCCAAAACCTGGTTGGTAAAGGAATTGGACATGACAAAACTGGGATGCCCTGTGGCGCAACCCAGATTGACCAGCCGACCCTCAGCCAGGACAAGAATACTTTTGCCACTGGCCAGAGTCCATTTATCCACCTGGGGTTTGATGGTTGTTTTGACACAGGCCGGGTTATTTTCCAGATAGCCCATGTCTATTTCATTATCAAAATGGCCAATATTACAAATAATGGCCTCATCTTTCATCTGCTCCATGTGCTGGCCACGAATAACATGATAATTGCCCGTAGCAGTCACAAAAATATCCCCTTGGGCGCAGGCTTTGTCCATGGTAGTCACTTCATAGCCTTCCATGGCCGCTTGCAAGGCACAAATGGGGTCAATTTCCGTGATCAAGACCCGGGCCCCAAAGCCGCGCATGGATTGAGCACAGCCTTTGCCCACATCCCCATAGCCGCAAATAACCACGATTTTTCCGGCCATCATGATATCTGTGGCCCGCTTGATGCCATCCGCCAAGGATTCCCGGCAGCCGTAGAGATTGTCAAATTTGGACTTGGTTACAGAATCATTGACATTAAAAGCTGGGAACAAGAGTTCACCAGACTTGGCCATCTGGTACAAGCGATGCACTCCAGTGGTGGTTTCTTCAGACACGCCTCGAATTTTGGCCGCAATTTTGGTCCATTTTTGAGGATCAAGACCATAGCCAGCTTTTAAGCGGTCCAGGACACAGCGAAATTCTTTATTGTCTGTGGAACGATCCAGCCGGCCAGGCTCTTTTTCCCCGTGCACACCTTCATGGACCAAAAGAGTTGCATCGCCGCCATCATCCACAATCAGGTCCGGACCACTGCCATCAGGCCAGGTCAAGGCCATTTCCGTACACCACCAGTATTCTTCCAGGGTTTCTCCTTTCCAGGCAAAAACCTTGGCCAAACCCTGCTCAACCACAGCCGCCGCAGCATGGTCCTGGGTCGAAAAGATATTACATGAGGCCCAGCGTATATCAGCACCCAAAGCATTGAGGGTTTTGATGAGCATGGCCGTTTGAATGGTCATGTGCAAGCTGCCGGTGACCCGTAAGCCCTGTAAGGGTTTTTGAGGACCATATTTATCTATAAGGGCCATCAGTCCGGGCATTTCCCGTTCCGAGAGCTGCATTTCTTTGGTCCCCCAGTCCGCCAGACTCATGTCCGCGACTTTATGGTCCAAAGAAGGATCAATGGGTTGGATCATAGTATCTCCTTTTTTAGGTTTTATACGTATCAGGCCCCTGAACTTTGGGCAGTGGCCACAAGTAGTTGTAGATCCAGGTTAACTGAAAATGTCTGGATATGAATATGTTCAAATCCTGCTTCCTGCATCCAGGCGTGCAGATCTGCAGGAGAAAAACCAAACCAGCGATCACCGTAACGAGACCGCATGGATTCATTGTTGTGGGTTGCAAAGTCCGCAATAATACCTTGCCCTCCAGGTCGCACAATGCGGGCCATTTCCAGCACACCAGCCCTGGGTGCTGGCAAGTGATGCAAAACCAGGGACATAATGGCGGCATCCACCTCATCATCGCGCAAGGGCAGGTGTTCCAGATCACCTAAACGCAAGCTTACCGGAGCCTGGTCAGGTAAAAGTTTGGCCGCAGCTTCGAGCATGCGTGCGGAGCTATCCACCCCAATGACCTCTTGGGCCTGTTGGGCTAAAAGCCCAAGCATAATTCCAGGGCCGCACCCCAGGTCAGCCACCACTCCGTGCTGGTCGGTAAGGCCACACAACGCCAGGTGGTCCAAAATCAGGGCGTTCAAATTAAAATCACCCAGAATGTCCTGGCTCATTTTGCTCCAGTCCAAAGCCAGTTCATCAAAAAAGCTAATGGTGGACTGGCGACGATCCTGTAAAACCTGAATTGCGTTTTGCAGATCCTCTTTATGCTCAGGTACTTCGGTCAGGCCAGTTAAAACAGCCTCAAGCAGGCCTTGGGAAGAATCATCTTTGGCTGTGGAATAAAAAGCCCATAAGCCATTGCGCTTGCAGACCACAAAACCGGCATCCATGAGAATCTTCAAATGCCTGGAAATACGTGACTGGCCCATGTTCAGGGCTTGCACAATTTCACCGACATTGAGTTCATGGTGGGCCAAAATACCCAAAAGGCGCAGCCTGGTCTCATCAGCCAGGGCTTTGAACTGGTGCAGGATTTTCATAGCTTAAATTTTAATATCAAGATATTTAGATATAGGCTGTGTAGTCAAGGGGCAAGGCCTGGTCAAGATAATTTTAAAGCAGATATTGTCATCTTCTTGCAGGTTGGCTCAGCTCCAGTTAGGGTCAGCCATGTCCAAACGACAAAAAAAACTTTGCCATGTTCAAGAAGCTCTGGATTTGGTGCTGCAAGGACCTGATGTGCACCTGGAATTGGCCATTGCGCGCTTGTGGCGCCATTGGTTGGAAATTGTCGGGCCAGACAAGGCGGCCATGGTTCGTCCTTTGGGTCGGCGCAAAACAACCATGATCCTGGGGGCGACCAATTCCATGGTCATGCAGGAGTTTTCCTTTTGGGGTGCAGAAGTTCTGGCCAGGGCCAATGAGTTTTTGGGAACTGCTTATTTTCAGCAGGTCCGTTTGGAACTCATGGATGGTCGTCCTGGCCTGGATCAACCATTGCTGACCAAGCCCCCGGTCCAGCCCCAGGCCTTACGGCCCGAGCCTTTGGGAAATCTTTTGCCATGTATGGACTCGTCCTCGCCTGTGACCAGTTGCTACCATGCCTATGTTCAACATTTTTGTCCTGAACTCATTTTGCCCAAGAAATCATGATCAGGTGGCTGTGCATTTTTCTGCTTGGGTTGTCTGCCCTGGCCTGGGCCGGTCCAGAGGATATTTTAAAGGACTATCTTCCCCAGGGCAAAATTACCCGCTTTGAAGGTCCCATTACCATTTGGCTGGGGGGCAAAGGGCGATTGGAAGGCCAATACTATGTGGAAACCGTGGTCAATGAATTACAAAGTATCCTGCCCCATGTTTCTTTTTCCCTGGTTTCTTCTCCTGGTAGGGCCGGGATTCGGGTGCATTTAACGGATTCACAGCAGGAATGGGAGGACACCATTCGCAAAACTGGAGTTGATCAGGCCGCCTGGCAAGAGCATGGGCCATTGGTGCGCGGATTAACCTGGGTGGAAGCTGGACCAGAGGGAAAAATTGCCAGGGCTGAGGTGGTCTTGCATCTGGATTTTCAGACTTCAGGCGGCCAAAAATTGTGGGTGGTTCGCCATGAATTCATGCATGCTTTGGGAATTATGGGGCATCCCCAAACTTTGGATACGGTTTTAAATTCAAGACAAATGCAATATGACAAAAATAGCCTGTTTTCAGATTCTGATATTTTTGTTTTACAAACCATGTATGGTAAGGATCTTAAAGCCGGGTCTTCCTGGCAACAATCTCCTTGACAGGATACCGGGCAATCTTTAGTAAGTGCCTTCTTGCTGGGCGATCGTTCAACGGCAGGACAGCGGACTCTGACTCCGTCAATCTAAGTTCGAATCTTAGTCGCCCAGCCACCTGTCCCCATCGTCTAGCTAGGTCCAGGACACCGGCCTTTCACGCCGATAACAGGGGTTCAAATCCCCTTGGGGACGCCAAGCATAACCAAAGCACTCACATGAAAATGTGGGTGCTTTTTTTGTTGTGGGGTAAATTTGCCCCACACTATACCCCACAAATTTAGAAATAATAGAGTTTTGAATAAAGTCCTTATGTGACGACGGAGGTCTGTGTCAGTTGGTTTTAAGGTACCTTACAAATAAGTACGGCCTAGAAGAAAATTGTGACCCCAAAAATTGCGTCGGTAACTTTAGCACCTGCCGTATCCAGTATCTAAAACTTAGACGAGTTTTTAAAACTTTTTTCCCCTATGTGATTGTCAAAGAGCTTGGCAAAAGTGCCGACAAAACCCTAGGTCTTGCTGAAGCCCGACTAAGGGGCCTTTGTAAAGTGTGGAGGGGTTTTCTGACTTCGCTTATCCGTGAAAAAGATATGGTTGCTCAGGTCACATTGGCGGTAATCACTTCGGTGAGCCATCGTTTAATGGCGCATATCTATATCAAAGTTCTTTTATCGCAAGGGCGAAGTAGAGATATAATCAAGATAGCTACTCCTTGTTGATTGTTATCATTAACAACGGTAAGATGAATGAGTTTTGTGGATAAAATGTGTCACGAATTTAAACTACGCTAGCGATGAGCATAAATAAAACAGCCAAGCCTGGATGCGACAACATCCTGATAAACTGTAAAAACATAGATTAACCAAAGATGGGGATGTAATTTAAGTACTTTTGGAGGATATTTAGAAATGGAAGAATTTTTAAACAGGCTAAAAAAACATACTGAACACATTCAAAAAGTAGGCGTACACTGCGAAACGGAAGAAACTACAAAACAAGTGTTGATGGGCACCCCTATAGCGCCAAAAGGCGGGCACCCCTAATGAGTCCACTTTATGGGCACCCTTAAAGG
>JAAYGN010000158.1 GCA_012727715.1 Desulfovibrionales bacterium
GCAGGGTGCCTGCATTAACCTCGGTCCAGATGCGGTGGCCGTTGGTCACGCGCGTATGCATGGTCTGGGGCAGGTTGGCAATGGCTGCCTGGCGCAGCTTTTTGGGCAGGGCTTTGATTTCGTGCTCAATCATTTTGGAATCAATTTGCACGGCATTGTTTTGTGGAGGCATGAGCACAACCATGGTTTGGGGCATGATGGCCCGGCGTGGTGTGCTTTGAGTCCATTGCGTTGCAGCCTGTTCCATTCTTTGCTGGGCTGTGGATATGGCTGGGCCAAGATTTTGTAAGGGCTGCTGCCCAATGACCTGTCTGGCTTGCTGCTGTAACTGGCCGATCTGGGCAGGATTGACTCCAGCCTGAGGCTGGGCCTGGACCTGGTCTTGAGCCTGGACGCCCTGATCTGGACCATGAACAGGAACAAGATGGGGCTGGATAGTAAGGGACATGGCTATCTCCTGTTGGCTGATTTGTTGAATTTAGACACGGATTCCGGCCATGGGACCACTGGGCGCAGTTATGGGTGCAGCAGAGGCTTGGAGCTTGTCTCGCCAGTATTGGGCTGCACCAATGAGACCAGCCAGCTGTTCTTCTATCCAGGCTGGTTCCTCAATGGGCAGGGGAAAGTGATGATGCAGGGCCAGCAGATTTTCCTCGGCATCAATACCCAGGGTGCCGCCAGCCGTGTAGGCACCCATATAGTTGCCGCACAGGATTTCATGGAGCAGGGCTGCGTTGGTTTCCTCCACACGGCCAAGGTACAGGGTGACAACCAGGGTCTGCTCTTCTTCCAGAACGCAGAACAGGCAGATAATGTTTTCATCCACGGTAAAGGAGGTGACATTGTTGGCATCAAGGGTCAGTCCATTACCATTGATGACCTGGTTGATGTGATTCAGAGTATTTTGGGCGTTGGTCAGAATGTTCATACAAGTCTCCATTGTTTAGGTATGTGGTACGGACAAAAGCAAAAACAGGGCCAGAGGATGCATTCCCTTCAACCGTAGGGGGAAAAACGCTCTTCTGGCAAGGAAAAAGAAACCTGAAAGACAATAGAGTTGGCGTGGGTGCCAGTTTTCTTGGCGATAGCGGCAGATGGACAATTGATAATTGAGAATTGAAAATTGATAATCCTTCATTCTTCATTCTCCATGAGCCATAGACTATCAACTATCAACTAATACCCATTTTCCATTAAGCCATGCACAGCAGGGCAAAGCAATCTTGCTGGTAACGTGCCACTGATGCGCAAGAGATATATCAGGCACAGTCCTTGCGGTGAGAAAAAAGGCAGGGTAGTATTATCTGTCTAAACACAAAAAACAAAACAACCGGATAGATTATGCGCAGGAGCAAAAAGACTGATTTTTGGGATGTACTGATTCGTCTTTGTGATGACCTGGCCTGGGGACGGCCTGCCAATGAAGATGACCTTTTTGCCCTGACCAAGCCTGATGCCGGCTCTGATGATTTTGTTCGTCTGGCCGAAGCTTTTGGCATGATGCTGGTCAAGGTGGAAGGGCGTGAATTTCATCGCGAACAGCTTATTGCTGATCTTCAGGCCCGCAATGCTGACCTGGAAGAAGCCAGGGCCTTGTTAGCCAAGCGTAATTTACATCTGATGAATACAGTGCAGGAAACCTATCAGGCCAATAAAATTATCGGGCGTTGCGATGCCATGCGCCGTATTGTTGAACTGGCGTTGTCCATTGCCCGTCGGCCTATTAATACCTTGGTTCTTGGCCCTACAGGAGCAGGAAAAGAAGTTATTGCCAAGCTGATTCACTACAATTCACCGCGCCGGGAAGGTCCGTTTGTAGCTGTCAATTGCACGGCCATTCCAGAAAATCTGTTTGAAAGTGAGATGTTTGGTATTGAAAAAGGTGCGGCCACCGGGGTGTCGTTTCGTAAAGGACTGGTAGAAGAAGCCAGTGGTGGCACGTTGTTTTTAGATGAATTGGCAGACATGAGTCTGCCCAATCGGGCCAAGTTGTTGCGGGTGCTGGAAGAGCAAGAAGTACAGCGGGTTGGACGCAGTAAACCTATTCTTGTGGATGTAAAAATTATTGCTGCCACCCATGTCCGTCTGGACCAGGCTGTGCGTGAGGGAAGATTTCGTGAAGACCTGTATTATCGCATCAATGTTGTGGAAGTTCGCTTGCCACCATTGCGGGAACGGGGGGATGATATCTTGCTTTTGGCGCAGCATTTTTTGGAGCGGCATTGTCCGGCCATGGGACGTTCTCGTCTGAGTATCTCTGCACCCGCACAGAAAGTATTACTTTCCTATGCCTGGCCTGGTAATGTGCGCGAACTCAATAACGAAATGGAACGTGCTGCATCCTTGACTGCTGCACGGCAAATAGGCGTGGAAGACCTGTCTCCTCGCATCCTGGATGCGTATTATGCGTCGGGCAATGCTCCTTTGACTACTACAGAAAAACAGCCTGCTATGCTCAAATCTTCATCCTGTAATCTTCTGGAAATGGAGCGCCAGACAATCACAAAAGCCTTGGCGTTATGTCATGGCAATAAAACCAAGGCAGCAGAACTTCTGGGTATTACTCGTGAAGGTCTGCGCAAAAAATTAGTCCGATTGAATATAGCAGAATGGCGATGACTCTTTCCCTGCGCTCGAAATTTTTTTTCCTGGTGGTTGCAGCGGTTACCCTGGCAGCTGTGCCCATTATTTTCCTGACCTATCACGAGTTACGAGATATAAGTTTGCAGCGAGAGCAGGAGTCCTTTGCCAATATTGTTGTGCTTATGGAGGACAATGTCAGCTCACGCTATTTGGATCTTTTAAGTGTTGAAATAGCAGATGTGCTGCGGCGTAAGGATCAGTTGCGTACCATGGCTCAGCTGGCTCAGACAACCTGGATGGACCTGAGCACGGTGTCACGCACTGATCAGGTTCATGTTTTTGCCAACTGGAGCCAGCAGCTTCAGGCAACAGGGCTGTATGTTGATCTGTTGGAAAAATCGGGCAGTCTGATCCTGTCCAGCCCTGTTGTTCATGATCTGGTCTCGGATCTTACGCACAAGGATGTCAAAGGCCGGCCCATTGCTTCCATGCTCGAGCCGCGCAGCCTGCCTGCGGAAGGAGAATTTGCTGTTTTTGCGCTGAATGCGCATAAAAATGATCAGAGTACCGACAAAACAGAAACCGCCCTGGTGTTCTTTTTTCCTATACCAAACCAGGAGGCACTCGTTATCCTGGCTGTACTTCTTTCAGACATCATTGAAGAGGCTGGAACCAAGGAACAACATATTATTCGGGGTGTTCAGGACAAATTCACAACCCTACATGTGCATAAAAATGGTTTTATCGCCCTGGTCAGTGGCGCTGGAGCAGTGCTGGCCTATCAGGGCCATCCCTTTGGCCAAGAGCCGGGGCGAATTCCTCGCGAGGCCCTTGAGCACGCTCGCAGTACACGCCAGACAGATTTTCTCTATACAGATAGCCAGGGAAAATTTGAGGCAACCATGTTGCGCATTGCCTATTTCAAGGCCCTGGACTGGTTTATTGTCGCTGCTGTGCCTCAAAGCGATATAGAGGCTCCGGCGCGTGTTTTGACTCAGCATTTGGCAGGGGTGGCTGTTTTTTCCGCAGTACTGAGTGTCCTGGGCATGCTTTTGCTGACCGCACGTTTGATCAAGCCCTTGCAAACATTGACTGAAAAAATTCGAATACTGGGTACTATTGACCTTACAAAAGCGGCCGGGTCTGTGCATCAGGAGTATTCGCCCCTGGTTGCTTTGGCCACTGAATTGCCCGTTGAGCAGGGTGATGAAGTCGGCACCCTGGCCCAGGCTTTTGGGGATATGGGCCGGGCATTGGATCAAAATATCCGCACTCTTACAGAAACAACAGCAGTCAAGGAGCGGATGCAGGGTGAACTGAGTGCAGCCCGGGATATTCAGATGGGGATTTTACCCTCACCTCATGCTCCGAGGCATGCTGATCTGGAAGTGGCCGCTTTTTTGGAACCTGCCAAGGAAGTTGGCGGAGATTTGTATGATTTCTTTGTCGCTCCAGATGGCCGCCAGGCCCTGATTATCGGCGATGTGTCCGATAAGGGCGTGCCTGCGGCTCTTTTTATGTCCATGACCGTAACCCTGGTGCGCTATGCCTTGTCCATGACCACAGACCTGGGTGCAGCCATGGCCAGCATCAATGACCGGCTCAGCCACAATAATCCTGGCTGTATGTTTGTCACGTTGTTTATTGGACTTTTTGATCCTCACACTGGTGTGTTGGAGTTTGTCAATGGGGGTCATTGTCCACCTTTAATCAGTGACGCAGCAGGGCAGGTGCGTACCCTTACGCAAATGAGCGGGCCGGTGGTGGGAGCCATGCCCGGTTTGCCATACCAGGGGCACAAGACTGTTCTTGGCCCAGGAGAAACCTGTCTGCTTTATTCTGATGGCATTACCGAAGCCATGAATACGCAACAGCAGTTGTTTGGTGATGAGCAACTGGCGGAAGTGCTGGCCACCTGTGCAGGCCAGACACCAGGTGAGATACTTGATGGAGTATTTGCAGCAGTTCTCGCCCACCGTGGAACAGCAGCCCAGTCCGATGACATCACCATGCTCTGTTGGGCACATAAAAGACAGGGCAGTGCTGGGTAAATCGTCAGGGGCTTGATTCGACAGGGTGGATGACTTGAGAGGAATACGGGGGGAGATTCACCCTAAGTGGGCACAGGAGTGTTGCAGTCTTGGTGGATGTGACAGGGGCTCTCATGGATGAAACTTCGGAGTGACGGGAAAATGTTTGAATACCGCACACCTACACGTCATCGCGAGCGCAGCGTGGCGATCCATTTCTCTTTTCTGGATTAGCACAGCGCTTTGTCGAAGACTCCTCGCCATGACTTTTTTTTGTGCCTCGTAATAACGCCGCAGGAAGAGCCTAGCCTCCTTTTTAATCAGCATGTTTCTGACTCAGGGCAGACCACCACGCCTTGCCAATGTTCAGCCAGACGAGCCAGTTCCTTTTCCCAGCCAGCCGGGCGTTGATCCATGGGGATATACTCCTGATACCAGGACACCAATGAGGCCGGCAGGACATGCGCAATGCTCAATGTCGCCATACTGTGCAAATGCGCTCTGGTCAGCCCGCCAGCGGCCATAAGTTCCACGCTGCCAGCAGGTACAAGGCCATCTGCTGTGTTCAGCTGTACGGTCAGGGGCAGGGCTGCCAGGGGATTATGCTCGGTCCAGGTGGGGATTGGCACCCCGGCCTGGCTACAGGCTGCCAGCACACCTTTGATCATGGCTGGCAGATAATCCGCCAGAAAGATCCCGCCATAACAGCGCAGTCCATGCTCCAGGGTCAGGCTGGTATAGACGGTAAACAGGCTGGGAATGAGCTGTCCTGTGGACAGGGCCTGGCAAAGGTCCTGGGGCTGGAGGGGGATTTGTGTGTCCTTGTATTCCAGGACAGCACCAGGGCCAGATGTGGTCAGGCGCAAGGGACAGCGGCGGCCTTTATCATCGGCCAGCCAAAAAAAGACTGTACCCGCACTGCCGGTCCGTCCCAGGACCGGGCCATTGACTGCCGCAGTTTTCCAGCAGCCACGCACTCCAGCCAGATGGTCAAGAATGTGTGGGCGTAGATTGGCATCAAAAAAAATCCGGTACATAAGGGATTGATCATCACCAAGACTTGTGCCCAACAGTCTGGCCACCAGACTTTCCATTTCCAGATAGACCACCCGGACCTGTTTGGCCTCTGGATAGCGGGCCGCACACAAGGACGCATTGATGCGACTGACCTGCTGGCAAAATCGGGACTGATCTAAAATATCAGGGCGCAAGATGTGCGTATCGACAATGGTATCCACTGCTTCCTGCTCCCAATGACAAAGAGGATACTCGCCTTTGGACCATTTTTGGCGCATGGCTTGGAGCATGTTTTCATTCAGGGCTGGAGCCTGACAGACCATGACATCCTGGAAGGCGCTGGGAAA
>JAAYGN010000159.1 GCA_012727715.1 Desulfovibrionales bacterium
AAACAGAGTGGCTGCTGAAGCAGTACCGGGAAGCCTACGAACGTTTTCTCTGCCCTGTATGTGATTATCCCATTCGGATCGGACCCAGACGTTATTTATTTTGGACCAGACGAACTGTGAATAAAATCGTTGTTCCCGGCAATCCCTGCTCTGAACAGGAAGAAACCTACACCTGCCCGTCCTGCGGCAGTAACTTATTTGCAGAGTGCTCCGTCTGCCACAAAATCAGACACACCATGCTCCCCAGTTGCCGTCATTGTGGTGCTCTCAAGGATATCAGTGCAAGGGTTTGAATCGATAGGATATGAGAGTGTCAGCTATCAACAGATGTCTTACCATTGAACCACTTTCAAGCCTTTGTGTTTGACAATACATAGAAGACGCAGAGCCGGTCCACCAGGTTTTTTTACCCCACGTTCCCAATCTGAAACAAGATTTTTGGAAACATTGAGATAGCGAGCAAATACAGGCTGTGAAACCCGCTCCTGCTCTCGAATGGCCCGAATTTCTTCGGGTGTGAACTCGTCCACAGGTGCAAGGCAGGAATCATCAAAGTCTTTCATGGTTATCTTGTCTATGACACCACCAGTATACAGCATTTCTGCTGTTTCATGGATAGCGGCTGAAAGTTCACTTTTATAGTTCTTAGACATACTTTAACCTTTGTACTTTATTTCTTGAAAGGCTCCAGCCTTTACTTGTTGATTGAGTTGTTGTTCAGTCATGGAAAACAAAATTTTTGCCATTTTTTTGAGATCTTTTTTTTCACTGAGGGTGATATTTTTTCTACTTGATTTTAAAAATCCATAGATAAAAAAAGAATGCTCCCCTTGAACAAAACAAATAAGAACTCGATAGCCACCAGCTTTCCCTTGTCCTGATCGTGCCAATCGTTGTTTATAAACTCCTCCACCAAGATTAGCATCAAAATTTCCTGCTTCAAGTTGAGCAATAGCTTCAATTAAGCTTTCATTTGAAATTTGTTCTTTATGAACAAAGCGGGAAAACCAGGAAGATTTGAAAATTCTCATGGGCGTAATTTCCATTTATATAACACAAGGTGTGACGTCAATAGGTGAGCTGCACATTGACTTTTATATCATTGTTACACAGGAGTGGCTAAAGCTAGCTTATCAGGGTTTCCTTAGGTTTTTTAGCAGATATTACTGTTTGCATGGGCGCTAGGAGTCCAGAATACACAAGAGGTGTCCAATGTTTATGAATGACCAGCCTTATTCCTTTGATCGTATCGTGCGCATAGCTTTGGGTGTGGCTCTGGTCTGGGGATTGATCAAAATTCTGGGCTATTTGAGCGATGTGCTGGTTCCTTTTGCCGTGGCCTTGTTACTGGCCTATATTTTAAACCCTCTGGTGCATTGGATCCAGAACTGGGTCCGGCATCGGGGACTGGCCATAGGATTGACCATGGTGTTCTTTGTCCTGGCCCTGGTGGGCAGTGGCTGGGTAGTTTTTCCCATTATTGCTCAGGAAGTATCCCACATGGGCCATCTTTTATCGGAGTTGGTAGGTAATTCCCGTTTGGCCGCAGCTGCGGCCGAGCGTTTGCCTGCCAATGTCTGGCAAGCCCTGCGTGAGTATTTTGCCCGTCCAGAAGTGCAAGATTTTTTTCGTACGGACAGCTTTATTGCCATGGCTCAAGAAACCCTGCGCCGCGTTCTGCCCGGTATAATGGGGATCATTTCCGGCACCTTTAGTCTGATCATGGCTCTTGTGGTGCCTGGCGTGGTTTTTCTCTATCTGATATTTTTACTTATGGACTTTCAAAAGGTGCGCGTGGTTTGGAAAGAAATGATTCCCCCCTTGTATCGTGATGGGGTGGTGTCTTTTGTAGAAGAATTTGAACAGGCCATGAACCAGTACTTTCGTGGGCAGATCACCATTGTCGGTATCTTGTGCGTTGTTTTTTCCACAGGTTTTTATCTGGTGGGCTTGCCGTTAAGTATTTTATTGGGACTTTTGGTGGGAGTGCTGAACCTGGTGCCCTACTTGCAGCTTTTGGGCGTTATTCCTGCTGTTATTTTGGCTGCTATTCATGCTCTGGAAACCGGACAATCCTTCTGGCTGGTGCTGGGCTTAACTGGGCTGGTCTTTACGGTGGCACAAATTTTACAGGATGTGGTGCTGGTGCCACGTATTTTAGGCAAAGCCATGGGCCTTTCTCCAGCAGTCATGCTTTTGTCATTATCTATTTGGGGCAAACTTTTGGGCATGTTGGGGCTACTTATTGCTTTGCCCATGACTTGTCTTGTGTTGGCCTATTACCGCCGCTTGGTTTTGGCTCAAAATGTAGAGCCAACGCTGCCTGAGACTTAGATGATTTAATGGGCATTTGAAGAAGGGCAAAGTAGTGAACCACGAAATTCAGCGCATCTAAATTCTGGGCTTGGATTTTGA
>JAAYGN010000160.1 GCA_012727715.1 Desulfovibrionales bacterium
GACCACGGGAAAAATTCATCTTGCCGGCCAAAAAGTCCTCATTGGTGGTATCCAGGGTCGAGGTCACCAGCCCGCCCACATCCACCTTGCTGCCCTGGCCAAAAACCACGCCCCTGGGGTTGATCAGCCAGACCTGAGCATTGGCTGTCAGTTGCCCATGAATCTGACTGGCCTCACCAGCCACCACCCGGATTAAGGCCACAGAACTTGAAGAGGGCTGGGCAAAGTCAACGTGAGCATCCCGGCCAATATCAAAGCCCTGCCAATGCAGGATAACCTTGTCACTGCCCTGATTGATATGCATTTGATTGGCATTTTGGGAAATACTGGCCTGACCGTGGATAACCTCCCCGCCTGTGGGCAGGGTGTTGGGACCAATGGGCGTCTGAGCCCAAACTGGCTGAGTCAGAAACAAGCCCAAAAGCACAGAAGCTGCGGCCTGGATCACCTTGCCAGCCTTCTTGCTGCTGCGTTTGTTCCGACGCCGGGCAGTTTCCGGGGCAGGAACACACTCTTGATGTTCTTCATTCCAAACTAAGCGAAAAATGCGGTTCATGGATATATCTCCTTAATTTATATACAAAAATGACGTAAGGCATAAAGATGGATCGCCACGTCGGGCAAGACCCTCCTCGCGATGACGAGTGGTGATGCGGATGACGGTCACACCGCTCCAGTCATTGCGAGGACTGCGAACGGAGTGCAGCAGGACGCGGCAATCCAAGAAAAGGCAGAGACCCTTCGACTCCGCTCAGGGTGACAAGACAAAAACACAGCAGATGACCACCCTCCATCACCCCATTCCCTAAAAATACCAATTCAGGGTTGCCCAGGCCCGGGCTGCCTTGGCCTTGCTGCCATCATTATTCTTGCCATCAGCGTCCTTGCCCCTGTTGGTGTCCACGGGCACAGCCCCGCACACCGAAGCACTGAAGCCATCAAGCACATCGCTGCCATACCAATTCAGCCCCAGCCCGACACCAGACAGGCTGTAGCTATTGGGCTGGCCACTGCCGCCCTCCCAATTATCCCAGGTCTTTTTATGCTGGCGAATATGTCCCACATCATAAAAGGCTATGGCTTTCCAATCCGTGCCCAATGATTTTTGCAGTTCAATTTTTCCGAAAATTCCTTCATCCCCATTGCCTTCATTGACTGGATAAGCCCGGACCCGGTACGGCCCGCCCAGACTGAAACGCTCGGAGCTGCCCAAATTGCCGTCAGCCACCTGACCAGTGAGACCCACCAGCACCTGTAAACCGCCAAAGCCTACAGATTGCAAACGATTGAGGTAAAAATTGGCTTTGGTATAAGAGCCGTGGGTATCTGGCCCAGCAGCATCAAAGGTCCGGTCATCATTGATATTTCTGATATTCAAATGCCCATGGGTCAGTTCGGCACCACCCCAGGTCATGGCCCCACCCCACAGACTGTCGCGCACATCACCGGCCAGACTCAGGGTAAAGGCATTGACCCTATGGCGATGCAGGGCGCTGCCCAGCATATCATCGTCAAACTGGCGGTATTCATAACCCGTAGAAATATAGAGATTGTGCTCCAATTGGCGCAACAGGGGATAAATAAGAGACGCCCCAGCAGTATAGGCCCAGCCCTTGGCATCCAAAGATCTGTAGCGATTTTTAAGCTTGTATTCCAGAAAAGAACCATGGGTTGTCAGACGCAGACCATCATGACCCAGGGGCAGGCTGTAGTTCAGGGCCCCGGAATAAATACTGGAACCAGCCAGAGCCCGAACACTTAAACGGTCGCCAATGCCCATAAGGTCATTCAGGGCCAGGCCCCCGACACCCTGTACCTCGCCCGTGGATTTAATCCCATGGTTACTGATGCCAAAATCACCGCTAAGCAGGGGCGTATCCTCCACCTGCACCACCACACGGCTGGTGCTGTGCGCATCGCCTGGCTCCAGAAGACCAGTGGCCCGGATTCCGGGCAGGTCATTGGCCAGAAGCAGACCGCGTTCCAGATTATCGGCCGACAAAGGCTCTCCCTGGTGTAAGCGATGGGTGACCACATTTTGCACATAGGACCCACTGGCCCGGTTACCCTGTTGTTCCAGGCGGCTACCGTCATAATGGCTTTCCAGCACCTGAATGTAGATATTTCCGGCAGTGACATCCTGCTGCGGCAGATAGGTGCGCACGAACCAGCCCCCCTTGCGATACACATCCACAATTCTTTGGGCTGTGTATTCCAGTTCGGCCAGAGTCAGGGACTGACCAATGATGTCCTTGAACAGGTCTTCCAGGTCAGCACTGGCTATCAGCGTGGCTCCTGTAATGGTGATGCTCTGAACAGTGACCCGCGCGGCCTTGTCATCCTCAGCCATGGGTCGGGGAGCCGGGGGAATAACTCTGGGGTCAGTCTGGGGGGCTTGCAAACTGCGTTCGCTTTCCCGTTGCAGACTGCCGGCATCAGGTGGGGTTTGGGCCAGAGCTGAAGTCAGCCCCAAGAGACAAAGGACGCAAAAAGTCATGATCGCTAGGCGCATGAGAAGCTACTCCAAGTTATGGGGGATATAAAAAAATGGTATAGATTGCCTAAGTACGCAAATAGTTGTCCAAAATCCTGTAGATTGATACAAGATCCGTCAGTCTGTTCGAAGACTTTATTGCTAATTGAACACAATTTGCCTGCTCTTCATCAAGATTAGTGAGTTCTAATAATTGCAGCATACCTACAATGCTTTTGAGAGGTGTACGAATTTCATGACTCATGTTGGCCAAAAACTGACTTTTTACCCTATTGGCCAATTCACTTTCATCAGCCAACTCCTTAATGCTAGTTATAGAATTTTGAAGTTGCTCTGTGGTTTTTTTTAATTCCGTGATGTCATAAGTAACGAGCGCGATCTGTCCGACCTGGGGACAATATATGGTGTTGCTCAAATAACGATCCGTCATTGGAACAAAAATCGTAAATTCCCGGGACACACCAGTTTGTGTCAGCTGATTAAGGTGATCAATCCATACAACACACTCTGCTTCAGAGAGTACCTCAAGCATGGTACGACCAATAACGTCCACCGCGCGTACACCAAATAAATATTCAGCAGCAGGATTTAGTCGTAAGTAACGGTAGTCAACCGGGTTGTTTTCTGAATCAGCAATAACCTCTAGTAGAATAAATCCTGTTGGTATGGACATGAACAATTGCGTATAGCTTGGCTCAAGTTGATACTGGGTTATGGCTTCCCAGACAGCATTCATCTGTTCATACTTGGCCTCACTGACAACTAAAGCATCATGTGCTTTGGCAAGCTGATAATGGCAATGACGTAATAAGGTCATTGCCATTATCGTCGACAGCTCCAGGTCAGCAAAAGGTTTGACTATAGAATCGAAAATCAGGCTCTCGTTTACTGAAGATCCAACCGAAGCATAGACATGATCAACCAGAAATACCGCTGGCACTTCATGTATGGCCAGAGCATTGACTGCTTCTGCAAGTTCTTCTGTTCCTAGCGATGTGGGATCAAAAAGAACCAAATCAACTTTCTGATTGTCCAGACAATTTTTAAGGTCGTGACAAGTAACTGCCGAAAGGACTGTATGCCCAAGGCTGATGGCTATTTTTGTAATTCGTGGAATATAGCTTGGATCAATCTCAGCAATAAGAATTTGTCGTTGACTCACAAAATTACCCCACAATCAATTCTGTTGAAATACATTGCTTCACAAATAGTATAAACGGATGGAGTTTACACAATCTCATCACGTCAGGGACAGGTGAGATAAATTAGGGGCATACCGGTCAGTACAACTTTGCGAGTTGGGCTCCTGTGCATTTATTGTGCAATCCAGTTCTGACGGATCCGCAGTGATCATCTCTTCCATGTCTCTCTCGGCAGGCCCTTGTAAGTCTCCGGAATCAAGTAAAACGCTCAGTTCCTCAGCGCTCAGATTGCCAGCAGCAATTGTTTGAGCAAATCTTACACGTTTATCTACCGGTCTGGTCACAGAGTTGGTCAAGAACAGGGTGACCAGGACGCTTATGATTACAACAAGAATCAAACCCGAAACCAAAACGTATCGCGTGGTACGAGCTCCTTGCACAATTCGATCATTTTCAGCCTTGACGCTATCACTGACACCACTGGCCAACTCCAGTAAAATCTCATTGGCCTGGGTACGCTGGGAATGTATTTCAGCCAGTCTTGTCCAGACAGCCAAACTTCCTTCAATACTATTCTTGTAGCCCTGTGTTGCCTCTCGGACAGCTTCAATTTGTCTGAGATTAACTTCCAAACGAGTTCCTTTTTGCAAGGCATCAAGAAGAGCTGTAATTTTCGGGATAAGTTCAAGTGCCTCTTCAAGAATGTAGGTATCCTGCGCACTCAGGGCATTCCAGAATTTTACCCGCCCCTCATGAGCTAAGGCTATAATTTCTGTTATCTGCGTTATTTTTTGTAAGCGATTGCTAAAATGCCAGAATGATGCGCTTTCGCTAAACTCCTCAATCATGGTTTCATGTTGGGAACAGAGATAGTCATTGGCCTGTCTGATAAGCTCCCCACAGGCAACGCTCTGGTTGGTGGCAAATTCATTCTGAAGATTGACTCCCTTTTCAGTTTCCAGTGCCAATTCTCTGAGTTTTTTCACCTGGGCCATACACTCAGGCAGACTCTTATTTAAAAGAACAAAGTTTGGAAATTTTTCACCATAAACCTTAGCCTCAGTCAAATATTTATCAATTTCAACCAACAGTCTTTTGCCCTTTTCCAAAAAAACAGGGTCACGTGAAAAAGCATAACTCTCCCAGGCACCTATGGACAAAAACGTGCTGTCCACAAGATCGGAAATGATCATGGCTACTGGGGTGTATTCTTCACTGACCCTGGTGGCATCCTCTATAATAACATTCATGTTAAAGACACTAATACCAGCCAGAACACAAATTATGAGAATAACCATTCCAAAACCCAAAACGACTGCAAACCCTGACCGCATGTTTTTCACAACATCACTCTTCCCCAATTATTATCAGGTAAAATCTAAGTAGATTTTTTTTCTCTTCTGGCATAAAAAAAACAGTTTATATAATAAAAAGGGTTAGTTCGTTATTGAGCTACAAATACCCACTAAAATTTAAGACATAAAAACGACAACCAGCACTAATTGGTGACTTTTATTTATCCAATATTTTTAATCAAAAAATGCTGAACCAAGGGTCACCCCCCCACGATAAATACATACGTTCTTATGACTTTTCTGAGCTCCCCGCATAGCGGCGAGCTATTAAATACTTAGTCAGTGGCTTCCTGGGCAGCCTTGAAATTTAAAAGGTGAAGGCAAAAGCTTAAAACTGTCTCGTATAAAAAAATAACTGAAAACGTTACAAAACAGTACAATTTTCACCTTCTAAATCATTGTCATTGCCTTATGAGTCAGGACAAGTGTTGCGCTCTTGCTTTCGACAGCTTGAGGCATCGACCTGCATTGCGCACAACCTTAATCATAGGCGGCATAATGTATTATGTGTATTACAATCAACAATAAATCTCTGACTGTTTTTTGTCAACTTAAATTTAATTTTTTTAAACAAAATTCAAAAAAAATTTAAGGAAATTTGCAACAGTGGACAAAAATCGAAATAGCCAGACAGAAGGCTCAGCCTGCGCCTTAGGTTCAAAGCCTGACAGCCAGCCTTCTACCCAATTTAATGTTGTTTTTAAACGAATGATGCAAGCGCTTGGTACGCATAAAGCTGTTGATGTTGCCAGAGCTTTGGAAATTACCCAGCAATCAATCTCAAGTGCTAAGGCAAAACAGAAGATTCCGGCAGAATGGTATGTTGTTTTTTTTGAAAAATTTAATATATCAATAGATTGGCTTCTGACTGGAAAAAGTAGGATGCGGCTTGACCAACCACTCAATCAAATCAATGCGAGTCAATCAGCGCTGCCTGACCTGGACAAAGATGAACACACAGCAGATGAAACAAATGCAGATTGTAAACTGATTACTATCCCTCCGGTCAAAGCCTACTCTCCAGAACATAGCAGCTTTGA
>JAAYGN010000161.1 GCA_012727715.1 Desulfovibrionales bacterium
CTGTGGTTCCTGCATTGAGCTTGCTGTGGATTTTCAGATCTCCGCCCAGACGTTTCACAATACCATAGGTGATGGACATACCCAGTCCCGTTCCTTCTTCTTTTTTGGTTGTATAAAAAGGTTCAAAGATATGATTGCGAGTTTCTTCAGACATACCACAACCATTATCTTCCACAGAGACTCCAATAAATTTATCATTTTCAATCCAGGAGCGCAGCACGATTGTTCCTTCTTTGGCAATGGCAGCCAAAGCGTTATTTAAGATATTTAAAAAAACCTGCTGGATTTGCCCATGGTCCGTGGCCATAAGAGGAAGATTTTCGGCCAGCTCCTTTTTCAAAGTAATATTGCGATATTGCGCTTCCCGTTCCAAAAAACCCAGGGTTTCGAGAAGAACAGCATTGAGATCAAGTTTTTCAATTTTTACATCCATGCGTTTGGCAAAGCTGAGCATGCGATGGGTAATACTGCGACAACGATCCACGGAATGTAAAACCGCATCAATTTGTTTGGAAAATTTGTCTTTGGCTGGAAAGTCGGGCTGAAGGTTGAGAATGTCGCGCATCAGCCCTGTTTTTTCATTGATAATGGCCAGGGGATTGTTGATTTCATGGGCAACTCCAGCGGCTAAACGACCAATGGAGGATAGTTTTTGGGAGTGCTCCATTTGGTGGATAGCGCCTAAACGTTGCCGATCACTTTCTTGTAAACGCGCAATGAGTACACTGGTAACCCGAGAAACAGCCAGAAAAATAAGAATAACACCGGTTAAAAAAATAAAAAGAAGATCAATACGGACCGTGTACCAAGTACTAAAGGCTGTGGGTTTAAGCTTGACATCGACCAAAGCAAAGTCTGTGTCAGCAATCAATGCTGAGGCAATGAAAATGCTCTGACCGTCTGAATCAAGGGTGGAGTCCACATTGGTTTCAAAGCCGGTACTGGGAAGTTCAAAACCCAATTTATCCAGAACCTTGCCATAACGACGGGAGTCGGTTTGTAACACACCATCGCGACTGACCAAAAAAGCATCCCCGTCAGCACCCAAGCCCATGGCAGCAATAATACGGTCAAAATGCATGGTATCCAAGGTTGCTCGTAAAACCCAGGACTCTCCATTTTCAGCTGTATGGCGCACAGCCACAATAACATGGGGATATTTGCGAAAACCCAAAAATACGTCACTAATATAGGTTCCCTTGAATTGGACCCGTTGAAACCAGGCCTGTTCTGCATAATTGCGGCCCACAAGATCATAGGGTCCGGCATAACTTATTTGGTTTCCATTGGCATCAATGAGACCCAAATCCACAAAGCCAGTAAATTCACGACGCATGACATGGAAAATACGTTGTAAATTTGCGTCATCGGACAATTCTTCAAAGGAATAGGCCGAGGCTATAAAACTGACAGCCGATGTCCGTTCAGCCAGGAAAAGTTCAAAAGAATGCTTGGCTTTACCCACTAATACTCGAAGAGGATTTTGAATCTCAGAGGTCATGGCCACCTGGTGTTCATAATAATTGATGCCAGCCAAAGACAAGAGCGGCAGCAAAGTTACCAAGGCCATGAGCAGGACTATTTTACGTCGTAAAACATCATAGCACTCTGGGGAGGCAAAGTCCTTGGGATCTGATTTGGTATTACCGAAAAAGGTAGAAAAGACATGTCTCATTCTTTTTCTCTGGTGCGTTGGTATAAGATGTCCCCGGTTTTGAGTTTTCCTTGAACGAGGCAAGATATGACCTCTTCCACGGGACCCATGACAGAATCAATGACTTCAATACGTTTCCAGCGCAGGTAATGGTAATATTCATCCTCAATGGCTCCACAAACAATGACCCCCATGTCTCGTGACAAAGCCAGGTCACAGAGCTCATCGCCCGAGGCATGGGCTAGAAGAAAAGATTTACGTGCAATAAGATCATCGTTTTCAGAGAGAGTCACGAGGAGAACCTCAGTGGTCAGGTCAAAGCGTGGAGCTATTTCATCTTGAGCCACAGTAATAAGAATACGGTGTTCCATGGTGCTCCTAGCTCTTTTTGCCAAGGGTTTTACGTTGTTTGGACGCCAAATGCTTTGGGGTTTGAGTCAAAGTTCGAGACAGATGACCGGGGATATGTTCGGCGCGAATTTCTTCATCAGTACAAACCATGGCTGCAAATTCAATAATATTTTTAAGCTCACGAATATTTCCGGGAAAACTGTGTTCACGGATGATATGCAAGGCTTCAGCTGAAATGGTGGTAATTTCTTTTTTAAAGCGATGAGCAAAATGGGTTAAGAAATGGTGTAGTAAAAACTCCAGATCTTCTCCACGTTCTTGTAGTTTTGGCAGATGCAGGCGAATGGCGCTGATGCGATGAAACAAATCTTCGCGCAAGCGTCCTTCTTGGACCAATTTTTCAGGTGATTCCGCTGTGGAAGCCATAAGTCTGGCGTTCACAGCAATAGGTTTGGATGCACCTACAGGCAAAATAGTTCCTTCATCTACATAGCGAACCAGAGCTGTTTGCTGCAATTGTGGAAGCTCGGAGATTTCTGACAAATACAGTGTACCGCCTTGAGCTTGTTGGAAACGTCCAGGTTGTATTTCTGATCCTTGACCAACCATGCGTCCAAAAAGTTCAGTATCGAGCATTTCTGAAGGCATGGGGCCACAGCTAAAGCGCACAAAGGGTTCTCGAGATCTGGGAGAGGCCTTGTGGACAGATTCTGCCAAAAGGTCTTTGCCCGTACCAATTTCCCCGGTGATGAGTAGCGGAGAGTCGTGCTGAGCAATAACTGGCACCAGTCGCAAGATTTTTTCCATGGCCGGACTGCGACCAATGATTTGGCCTTGGCCGGCGGATTGTGACAAGCGGGCTTCCATCTCTTTTAGCGTGGTCAGGTCCTCAACCACGTCTAAAATACAGATAGGCTGGCCCTCTTGGTTATGCACTGTAACTGGTGTGATTCGGATGGGAATTTTACGGCGATGGCGGTTGATACAATCCGTCTCCACACCTTGATTTTCTTTACGGGCATGGGGGCAGTTTTGGACACAGGCCCGGCTGCGTAAAACATGGCGACATGGTAATCCTTTAACTTCTTCACGAGAAAACCCAGTTAGAGCTTCCAGGGTTTTATTGAGCATAAGAATATGACCATGACCATCCAGAAGAGCTATACCTATGGGCAGCCCATCGACTAGACGGGGAAGATCTGGACATGGGAAACTGCCCAATGTTGCGATCCGTTTGAGCACGTGATTCTCCTTTAGTGCCCGCCAGTGCCCACGATACCTGACGCAGCCACGCAGAGCACAATAACTTCAAGTAATGCAATAATAGTATAGGCCCGATCGTTTTTTTTAAGATAGGCAAAGATGATGGGCAAGTAGCAAATAATGGTCAATCCTGCCAGTAGAGCGATACCCAGGAAGTTTAAAAAATCACCTTTATTCAGTAGAGTAAGCCATCCCCAACCTGTGGGAACATTATTATCAGTAAGGTAGTTTTGTACTGGCAAGGCCCAGTAATGTGTTACCTTGGCCATGGATACATAAGGATCAAGAATACCTGTAATATAAATAAGATAGATAACAATTATGAGGGCTAGCCCTCCCCAACAACCATAAAAAAGAATATTGGCATAGGTAATTTGCTCAGCAGGAGCATTGGTTTTTTCAGTATTCATTTGTATCTCCCTGTTTTTGAAGTTAGAAGCCCAGTCCTTTGAGCAGTGCCTTGCCACCAGCAAAAATGAGTACTCCAATGACCATGTAACGGATAAAAGTCGGCTTGGCTTTGGCCAAAAGACGCACTCCCACAAAGGAGCCAGCCATAAGGCCAATGATAGAAGGAATGGCCATTAAAGGAATGACACAGCCCTGATTTAAATAAACCCACGCTGCTGAAGTGTCAGTAATGGAAAGAAGAAATTTACTTGTACCCACAGCAACCTTAAGGGGTGCGCCCATAAGCAGATTTAAGACCGGTACATTGGCCCACCCAGCGCCAAGACCAAACATGCCAGCCATGATGCCAATAACAATAAAAAGAAGAAGGCCGGGCAGGGTGCGGTGAGTTTTCCATTCCACAATCTCACCTGTCGCTGGTTCCAGGTAAGCACCTTGAATACCCAAGGCCATGCCTAAAGCATCCTGTTTGGTGACCACAGGGCGAGCTGTATTTTTCGAGAGTAAGAGCAAGATAGCAATACCGATAATAGTGGCGCCCAGACATATTTGCACCACGTCCGCAGGAAGGGCCAAGCCGAGAAAAGCGCCGACAATGGCACAACTCGAAGCAATAAGGGCCACGGGCAGAGCCAGGCGCAAGCTGGCCAGATTACGTTTTAAAAGACCAGGCCCAGCAGCCAGTGCTCCTGCTAAAGCTACCAGTAGCCCGGCACCACGGACAAAATCTAAATGAAAGGGAAAAAATCCGCTCACAAGGGGGACAAAGAGAACTCCGCCGCCGACACCGGCTAAAACAGCAATAATGCCGAGAATAAAACAGAAGACAATTAAAATAGCAGGCCAAGCCCACCAGGGAAGTTCTGAAGTATTGCCAGTAGCTTGGGCCATCTGTGCTGTGACTTGTTCGGCCAATCCTGTTTCATTGCTTGCCCAGACTACAGCGGCTAGAAGGAGGATGGACGCCATTGCACCTCCTGCAATGTGTATCCACATGGTGTACGATTTCATTCCTGATTAGCTCCCGAGTTGTTGTTGTCATGTGTTGTTTGTCACTTTGCCACGGTTCGTTTATTTTTTGATGCGAACCGGTCCTTAAAGGGCAAGGATTGTGCCAGGGTTAAAAACCTTGTCCTTTCTAGGTTGACGGTTTTTTTTACAAAGAGTAGTCGGCAAGATTATGCCGGTTTCGGCAAGATTATGCCTTTTTCAAGGTAAGTCCGGGGCTATTTATGAATATTTCACCATGTATATGCATAGGCTGGCTGCGTTGATGTATTCCTTATCCATATTTGAAGACAACTGATGGCTCTCAAGAATCTGAGGAAGAAACAAACTGGCAAAAATTTGCCTCCTGTTCATGCTCGGTCAACAGCTGAAATGCTGGACCTGGGCACGGAAGATGGCTTAGGCAAATTTATTATTCAGTCGCAATCCATGCGTGAATTATATCGTCTGGCGACACAAGTTGCTGGTGCCGATGCGACCATTTTAATTTATGGCGAATCTGGTACGGGTAAGGAATTGTTTGCACGTCTGGTGCACCAGCTTTCAGGCAGACGACATAAGCCCTTTGTACCGGTCAATTGTGGTGTTCTTAAGGGAGAACTTTTTGCAGATAAGTTTTTTGGTCATGAAATAGGAGCCTTTACTGGAGCCCAGCGACAACGAAAAGGCAGCTTTGAGCTGGCGGCCAATGGTACCTTGTTCTTAGATGAGGTGGGAGAAGTTCCACTCCATAATCAGGTAGATTTTCTTCGCGTTCTTGAAGAAAAAACTTTCCGACGTTTGGGAGGGGAGAAAATTCTTCCTTTTGAAGCCCGTATTGTTGCGGCCACCAATCGTTTATTGCAGGATATGGTTCTGGGTGGTGAATTTCGGGCCGATCTCTATTATCGTCTCAACGTTGTTCCTGTAACTTTACCTCCTTTAAGAGAGCGCACCGATGACATTCCGGTCCTGGCACAATATTTTTTAGGGATATATGGTCATCGCTATCATAAGCCCGAAGTTACCATGACCTCAGCAACCTTGGAATTACTTTGTGATTATTCTTGGCCTGGAAATGTGCGCGAGTTACGCAACCTTATTGAGCGTCTTGTTTTGTTGAGCACAGATTTGACTATTGATCCCAGCCACCTGCCTTTGGAAATGCGCCTGACATCGCATCTTTCTTCTATCCCCAGTACTGATCAGTCGGTAATGACCCTGGAAGCAGCTGTGCGCCAAGCTGAGGTGGCGGCTATAATTAGGGCCTGGCAAGAAGCAGGGGGCAGTAAAGCCAAGTTAGCAGAAATTCTACGTATTTCCCCTCGTTCCCTGCGTTATAAATTGGCTGAATATGAATTAAAGTTAAAAGCCTAGGCCCCTTTGGATGTTTTTTAGGCTATCGGCAAAATTTTGCCGGTTAATGTTGTTGTGGCCTTGGACTAACAACATTTTGTGAGGAAGGATTATGTATTTTCCAGTCGCCAATGTTGAAGTTTCTTGGTGGGTACCGTCTGTAGTAGCCTTTTTTGTTTCTCTTTTTACCTCCACAGCCGGGGTTTCAGGCGCTTTTTTATTGTTGCCTTTTCAGATGTCCTTTCTGGGCTATACCACGCCTTCTGTCAGTGCGACCAATCATATCTTTAATATTGTCGCTATCCCCAGTGGTGTTTACCGATATATTCGGGAAAAGCGTATGGTTTGGCCCTTAAGCTTTGTGGTAATTTTGGGAACTTTACCTGGAGTAATCCTTGGTGCCCTCATTCGGGTCGTCTATTTACCTGATCCTCAAAATTTTAAAATTTTTGCTGCGCTTATTTTGGGTTATATTGGCATTCGTATGCTTAAAGATGTGCTCAAAAATAAAAAAATACAGATGACGAACAAAGAGAAAGATAAACAGAATATTAGTGCGCAGGCTGTGGAGACTTTGGAGATGAGTTGGCAACGTATCAGCTATAGATTTTCAGGCCAGGTCTATTCCAGTC
>JAAYGN010000162.1 GCA_012727715.1 Desulfovibrionales bacterium
AACTAGAATAGGTTACTATTTGTAAGGAATCATTAACTGGTTTAAAGGAAAGGGAATTAATATGGTTAACTGGGAGGACAGGTGGAATATCCTCTTCTTGAGGGACCAAGACAATCCTTGATGCAAAGTCACTCTGCTTGGATAAAAGAAACCTGGTCGGTGATGCTGTACTAATAACAATTGATTTAATGCGGTCAGCATCATAATCTTTCTGAATGTCCACGACTAAAGAGCTTGAAGAGTGCTCTATGGAAAAATCAGGGATAGATGGAGTGAAAAAAACAACCAGATTATCATTATGATCATATTCAGCTATAAGTTGTGTACCTACTTCATGCGGCACATCTATTTGGGTTTTGCCCAAAATCTCAATCACAGAACCTGTAACTGCAACATTTTCAAATAAAGGAGAGATGGGCATACCATCATTGTGTTGCCCTGATACTTTGTTTGCAGTGCACGAACATAGAAGAACTACATACACCAGTGGAAATACAAGAGTTTTATATAACATGTCTACTCCTTATTATTCTTGACGCAACCGTAAGGTGATCGTTCTTTTTTTGTTCTCACCAAAAAGATCCATAATGTTTTCTTCCACAACCAGCACCCCATCTCCTATAGAGGTAACCACCCCATCATATAGTCCAACAACCATGCCAGTATGAATCAAATACCCCTTGCCGTCAGGTAGCTCCACCATTGCAACAGAATTTCCATCTTTATTTTCAATTATCCCAATTAACCGTAAAGAATGAACCTCAACTGTTTCCAAGGGTGTGCTCGCTTTCTTCTCCTTCTTAGCTTTTCTCGCCTCCTCCATACGTTCATACTCTCGAACTTTTATAAATGAAACAAAAGGATCAGGTTTCCCTGTTGCTTCATAAGGAGGATATTGAAAAAAAATCCAGTCCGGCATGGGCTGCTCTGATGATGTCGTATTACCTTCCAGAGCATCCAGAGGGTTTATAACATCAGAAGCATTAGTCAGCATAGTTTCTGCTGCAAACCCAGAGGTCACCAATACAAACAGTATTAATCCGAGCCATAGACTTACAATCTTCATAGCTAATCACTTCTTCTGTTTACTTTGTTCTTCACGAGCCTTTAGCTCTGCTTCAGACAACGCTCTATAGACTTGTAACTCAAGTTTTGCATTTAAATATTTTTCAGTTGGAGAAAAATCAGACACAGGGGTAAAGACAATATTTTGAATAGATACCAAACGATCAAGGCGAGCTAATCGGTCAAAATATGTCATAAGTTTATGGAAAGTACCACTTATATGCAGCTGAACATTTCTCGTAGCATAGAAGTCATGTTGCTGTTCCGTACCAGGCTGAAAAAGAATAAATTCAACATTTTCATCTCGACCAATCTGTTCAAAAGAAGCAAGCAGCACTTCTAAAGCCTTGGCATCTTCGGGAAGAAGGGTTTTAGCATAAAAAAGTTCTTTTTTATGAAAATCCAAATTCTTTTCAAGCTCGGGCAACTTGGCGACTTGCACACGAAAACGAGCAATATCTTTATCTAGACGCTCAATATCATGTTGTACCTTGGTAATTTCAATCAACTTGTCATCAAGAATAAAATACCAATACGCACCACCCATACCCAAGGTTAACACGAGAAAAAGTCCTACCTTCTGCAAGATGGACAACCCATTAAACTTTTGCACAAGACCTATTTTATCCATTTGTACTACCGTTTACATTAAAGGTCTCAAAATATTCCTGAGCAGTTACAGAACATTGAAAAGCGATTAACCCCCGCCCATCCACAGTCCGCCTGGAAGTACGCTGGGTATTCACGTTGGCTATAAAATTTGATACTCTCAGACTCTCTACATAGGCAGCAAAAGCCTGGTTATCCAGAACAATTCCAGACAAACTAATGGCCCCATTGGCATTCAACGTAAAAGTTTCAAACCACAATTTATCTTCTGGAATATGGGTGACAATTTCATCAATATAACGAACCGGTAAGCC
>JAAYGN010000016.1 GCA_012727715.1 Desulfovibrionales bacterium
AGGTCGAATATGTCTATAGCTCCCCTGGCCATTTTAGGTGCAGTGAATACAGTTTTTTCTCTGATAGGTTCCCTTGCGCATGCCACACAGCGATCCAGTGTTGAGCCCATGCAGCTGCCTCAGGTTGCGCCCAGGGTTCAAGAATCCATCTGGCATGAGTTGGGTAAAAATATTAATGTGCATGCTTTGACTCCAGATGAACTGGCGAGTGTGTCTCAGATCCTCTATCAAAATGGAGCCATTGATTTAAGTACACACACTCTTTTGAGCTTTGACCCAGCTATGTCAGGCTCCACCAAGCTACTCACTCAAGCCAATGCTTTGGGCGAAGTGGACTGGGTAGCTGAGTTTCAGGCCCGATTGCAGGATCAACTCCAGAAAGGAGATATCTTGGCTACAGAACAGAGCAAACAGGCCCTCGATATTCTTGCCCGCTTACAAATCGGTGCCCGTGGTGTCACTTCGGTGCGTGTTTAATCCTGACCTTAGTGTTTCTCGTTGAATGATGTATGTAAAAACTCTTGGGAGTCCTGGGGGGCTTGGCTGCGTTCTTCTTGAGTATATTGCCTGATTTTTTGGGCGACACTCAAGGTGTAGCTTGCAAAGAGTTCGTAATGACCTTGGCGTTGGCTTAAACGATGCGCCAGATTCTGCCGCCATTGATCCACAGCCTGTTCATTCTCCCACACAGAAAGACTGAGAAGTTTACATTCATCACCAATACTTTGAAAACGTTGAGCGCGAATAAAGCCAGGGGTTTTTTCCAATTCTTGTTTCAATTCTGCGGCCAAAAGAAGATATTTATCCATGGCTTCTGGGTGCACAACAACTTCAAAAATTACAAAAATCATCCTGTCCTCTCTTAAAAAATATTGTGGAGAAGCAACTAACGAGTTTTTTTAAGCTGGCCCTGGGTTTTTATTTTTTTAGGTTCTGGGTCCGTATATCCAGGGCAAGCTCCGCCAGCCAAGGCCCAGAGGTACAGGCTGGCTACTGTGGCATAGGGGGTATAGCGCCTTTTGTACTTGGCAAAGAGTGGTGGAGTAATGCGCCGGTGGCGATAGAGCATGCGCAGCCCCCGCTGAATGGCCAAATCTCCCCAACTTAAAATATTCATGCGCTGCATGGAAAAGGTCATGAGCATTTCCGCAGTCCAGACCCCAACTCCATGCAAGGTACATAGACGGGCACACACGGCCTCATCATCCAGGGTTTGCAGGTGCTTTAAATCCAGTTCTCCAAGGGCAATTTTTTGAGCCATAGCCCTGATATAGCCAGCTTTGCGCATGGAAATCCCACAGCTTTGTATGTGGGCCACAGCAAGGGTGGCCAGATGCGTTGGGGTCAGGGGTACGAACATGGTTTGAGCACGTTCCCAAACAGTTTGATGGGCTTTGGTGGAAATTTGTTGCCCAATAATGGCATGGACAAGAGCCATGAACAGGTCGGGAATCACTGCACGCTGAATGGGCCCGACCTGGTCAATGACCTGGGCCAAAGCCTGGTCCTTGGCTCGTAAATGGTCCAGTTCTTTTGTTCCGTACTGAAAATACATTACAAAGCAGTGCCTTTTTTGGGCATGGAAAATTTTGAGGTATCCATGCCTTCCAATTCTAAAAGATAAATTTTTTTATCAAGGCCCCCGGCATATCCTGTTAAATTGCCCTGGGCACCCACGACCCGATGACAGGGAATAATAATGGAAATGGGGTTATGACCGACAGCCCCGCCCACGGCCTGGCTGGACATGGTTGTTCTACCCAATTTTTGGGCCATAATCTGGGCAATGGCCCCATAGGTTGTGACCTGACCATAGGGAATGGCCAATAAAATTTTCCACACAGCCTGGCGGAAAGCACTGCCCACAGGGGCCAGGGATAATGTTGTTGGGCCAGGTTGTTCTCCGGCAAAATATCTGTCCAACCAGGCTTTGGTCTGGCGCAAAATGGGTGGTTCCGAGTGATGGACCACCTGGTTACCAATGGTGGCGGCAAAGTATTTTTGGTCTTCAACCCACAGACCCACCAGGCTTTGGTCAGTACTGACCAAAGTCAAATTGCCCATGGCCGATGTGTACTGGGTGCTATAAAACATAA
>JAAYGN010000163.1 GCA_012727715.1 Desulfovibrionales bacterium
AGCTTTCTGTCGGGGCCAGACACTGCAATTTCTGTATGCAGGGCTTTTTGTTCCAGGGCTGTCCAGTCCTGTGCTGACAGCTGTGCCTGGGCACTGGCTGCGTGTACAAGTTCGCCTTGAGGGGTAAGAATTCCCAGTCCGGCAGCTTCAGGCAAATGCTGTTGCAGGTGTTGGAGGTGCTCGGACACAGGGGGCAGTTGTTCCAGGGTCAGGCCAAGGCCCACAATATGCTCCAGTTCTCCCTTCAAGTGACGGCCCAATTGCTGGGCTATGGTATCAAGATGTGTGCGAGAGAGTTGTCGCAGTGGCTCGACCATGATCCCGGCAAAAAAAAGCTGGCTGAGCACAAGAGGAGCCAGCAATGCCAGATAAAGACGTGGGCGGGAAACAGATGGCCTGGCGTTGCCTATTGCCTTGGGAGTCAGGCCAATACGCATGGTTATCAGGATTAAAAGCAAAATTGCAGCCAGGGTGATAGTGCCCAGTATTTTGATATTATCTTGTAAGATTGGCCAGATCCGTGTCGATAATTTAACGTCGTCCATGCCCAGGACAAGATGACCAACAAGAGCGCCATCCTGATTATACAAGGCGCGAGTAAGCCAAGAGTACCCGTCCCTGGAAAATTTTTCTGTCTGGTCCTGGGGTGTTGTGCTCTGGGCTGGTAATGAAAAGGACGTACCCTGCTCCTGGCCCCAGCCTGCCAGCACTTTTTTCTGAGCGTCCAGAACCAGCAAAGAGTCGGTCACCTCACTGCGATAGGAGGCCAGGAGGGATTCCAGCTGTGCGATGCGGCCAGGCTCTTTGCCCAGCCGGGTCATGCGCCCCAGACGATTGCCCAATTCTTCACAGACCAAAGTCTGCACCGCCTGCATGGGCTTGGCGTATTGTTTGTGCAGGGCAGAAAGCACCAGGGCGCCATAGAGCACCTGGGCGCACAAGAGTGCCGCCAGCCCGCCCAAAACAAAAGGAAGTCTGGAGCGACGCGCTGGTGCTGGTGATGACTCAGGCACAGGGGTGATTTGGCTCATTATGGTGCGTCAGGGATGCGTTGATGGATTTCATCCACTGCCGCCAGGATTTCAAAAGGCGGATTCCAGCCGATCCGCACAGCCATTTCCAAATTAATGGCCAGCCCAAGAGGGCCTTCAAAAACCTGGCTGACCTCACGGGGTTTGGCTCCATCCAGAACCTGGGATATGGCCTTGGCCTCAAAAAGTCCGACATCATCAAAATTGGTCTGGGCCAGGCTCATGAGTACGCCCAGTTTGGTTTCCCCTGGACCACTTTGGGAAAAAGACGGGATGCCCGCAGCAATAATGGGCTGTAACAATTTTTTAATGCGGTTTCCCTGCATACCGGTGTTGACGGTCAGATAGATGGCGTCACATTGGGTACTCAGGTTTTCCACACAGGCCAGCAAATTGGCAAAGGATTGATCCAGGTCCGGCAGGTTGAGCTGGGTCGTACAGGGGATAATCTCAATGCCCAGTTTTTTGGCTGCATTTTCCACAGCCGGAATACCGCTGGAACTACGGCCATCGGGCGTATCTTCATAGGGCACGCCCAGGCGTTTGAACTTGAAGACATCATGAAAAATGGCAATCTGGCGTTCATAGCGGCCCGGCTCCAATTGGGCGTGAACATTATCCCGGCCCGAGTCTTCCACTGTAGCCACAATGCCCGCATCCACAGCATCAGTTACGGACATGGAAAACATGGGTATGTTGTGTTCATCAGTGCTCATGTCCTGACCGGCCCAGGTGCCAAAGGCAAAGATCAGGTCCACATCCTGTTGTTCGTTAATCCGGCGTACAATGTCCGCCTTGTTGGTTTCACGTTTTGTCTCATCCCACTGGGCACTGTAATAGCCATCGGGCAGAAATTCCAGGCTATCTCCCCCGGCGTGGGCACAAAGCCAGTCCCACATTTCTTTGGTGCTTTCTGATCCTTCTGGAACAGGCACGTTACCATTTACGATAAGTCCCAATTGGGCCAGGCCATGAATGGTTCCTGCCAGAAGCTGCTGGTAATCCGTGTACGGGCCACCTTCCACATAAATGACCCGCCATTTCTTTTGGGGTGCGGCGTGGGATGAAGAGGTATTGCAGAGAACGCATAAGACCATGGCTATAAAAACCATGGCCAGCAGATGTACAATTTTCCTGGATGCGCTACAGATGGTTGAACAATGCGAATATGGCATGGTGTGTCCTTGTCTTGTTACTCAAATACTCAAGAGTACACCAAGGGATATCTTGCCTCGGGAGCAGAGTCCATAAAGAATCAAGGGTCAACAACGACCAGTTGGCTGTGTGCCCAATATATGCACAAGAGAAGATGAGATAATGACTTTCTTTTCCGGAATTATTTTGCCATGTCTTTGGTCAGGACAACAGGAGAAAGGAGAAGTATGAATGAACTGAACAAACTGCTGAAGATTATTCAAGATATTGCTGCTGGCCAGTATTCCGATACCATCATGGGACTGACTACTCCCGACACGCCTGAACCCCTGCGCACTATTGCTGAAGCCATGGGCATGATGATGGTCAAGATCGAGGGACGGGAATTTCAATTGGAGCAGATGATTGAGCAATTACAGCGATTGAACGAGCAAATTCGTACCAATATTGTGCAGACGGTTTCAGCCATGGCCCAAGCCCTGGAGGCCAGGGATGCTTATACCAGAGGCCATGCCGAGCGTGTGGGAGACCTGGGGGCTAAAATTGCCAGGGAAATGGGACAAAATAACGAACGCATTGAGGTGGTCCGCATCGCCGGAGTGCTGCATGATGTGGGCAAGATTGGCTGCTCTGATCGTGTTTTTCAGCATACCGACCAGCATCCTAACCCTGAATTGAAGCAGGAAATTTTGAGCCATCCCACAACAGGGGCAGAAATTCTGTCACGCCTGGATTTTTTGGACGAAGTGCGCGAAATCATCTGGTGTCATCACGAACGCGTGGATGGGCAGGGCTATCCGCGTGCTTTGCC
>JAAYGN010000164.1 GCA_012727715.1 Desulfovibrionales bacterium
CTTTGTGTCTTATTCTTGTGGGGCTGTTTTTAAGTTGCCCGGCTCTGGCTGATGAAGTCATCCGGGCTCAGATTGTGGCCCATGATCGGGTGATCCTTTCCAGTCAGATTGGTTCTATTGTCAGTGCCCTCAAGGTGCGCGAGGGAGACAGCTTTGCCTTGGGCGATGTACTTATTATAGATAATGGGTAGGCTTTTACGCCTTAAATCATAACAGATTCCCTTTCTTACCTTGCCTGGCCATGGAATTTTTTCCTGGCCAGGTTTTTTATTTCTTGGAGTGGTTTCCCTTTGGATTTTAATCCTGAATCCTAGGGACTGTAAACCTTTGTAAACCTCCCCAAGGTAATTCTATCCAAAAGTAGAGTTTTCCTTGACATGGGTAAGGGGTGTGAATACACGGTCACAAAATGACTGATGGTCACTTAGTGACTGAGGGTAGCAATGAGGAAAATGACCAAACAACAGGAGAAGTCGTTACAAACCCAGCAAGAGCTATTGGATTCAGCCAAGAAGCTTTTTGCGCGTAAGGGTTTTGTGGCCACTACTGTGTCAGAAATTACAGCAGAAGCAGGGTATGCCAAGGGCAGTTTTTATCGGCATTGGGCCAGTAAAGACGAGATCATGCTCAAAATAATTGCGGATAAAATGCAATCCTATCGCAGCATGCGTAACATGGCCTTGCGGGATGCGCGATCCTTGTCTGAAGTTATGGATCATATTCTTAATTTTTTAGAATCCATGATTGATGACCGTAATTGGTGTTCGGTATTTTTGGAGTTTACCATTCATGCCTCACGTAATGAGGAACTGCGCGGCTTTTTAAACCAGTCTTTGTACCGCCTGTCTGACGATATTTTTGAAGATATTGTCGGGCCATATATTCAAAGCGGGTTTCCAGCCAAAAAAATCGGGGCCTTGAATACCGCCCTTTTTGAAGGTTTTTTGATCCACTCCCTGTTAGGAACAGGAACCATAGATCGTGAAGATTTTCGTCAGGCAGCCAAGACTCTGGCCTTGGCCAATGCTTTGGGAAATCAGAGTTAACAGGTAGCTCAGACAATTTTTGAACACGTATAAAGGAGTAGGCTATGCAGCGTTTTTTGTGTGTTCTCATGGGTGTTTTGGGATGGAGTGCTTTTGCCCTGGGTCTGGTCAGTCCTGTTGAGGCAGCAGGGCCGGTCAAACTGTCCTATAGTAATTTTTTCCCCCCAACCCATATTCAATCTCTTTTGGCTGAAGAATGGTGTCGGGAAGTGGAAAAACGCTCCAATGGGGCAGTGGTCATTGATTACTATCCTGCTGGTACTCTGACCAAGGCTCAGGATATTTATGATGGGGTGGTGCAGCGCATTTCTGATATTGGTTTGTCTGCTCTGGGCTATACCAAGGGGCGTTTTCCCATTTTATCTGGTGTGGATTTACCCATGGGCTACACCTCTGGAGTGCAGGCCACAACATTGGCCAATGCTGTGTATGCCAAATTTTCACCACAGGAATTTGCAGATACCAAGGTCTTGTATTTTCATGCCCATGGGCCGGGGATCCTGCATACTGCGGGCAAAGCCGTGACTTCCCTTGACGATCTCAAGGGTATGAAAATTCGCGCTACCGGCAATAGCGCCAGTGTTATCAAGGCCCTGGGCGGTAATCCTGTGGCCATGTCCATGCCTGATTCCTACCAATCCATTCAAAAAGGTGTGGTCAATGGCGGGATTTATCCTGTGGAGACCAACAAGGGTTGGAAAATGGGTGAAGTGGTCAAGTACATGACCGACACCACAGCAGTGGCCTATACGACCACCTTTTTTGTGGTCATGAACAAAACTGTCTGGGATGGTCTAAGCCCTGAAATTCAGCAAGTCATTGTGGACGTCAGCCAGGAATGGATTCCTCGTCATGGCCAGGCCTGGGATGAAAGTGATGCTGAAGGCCGGGAATTTTTTCTGGCTCAGCCTGATAGAAAAATTGTGACCCTGGAACCTGAAGAAGCCCAAGCCTGGACTCAGGCCATGGAGCCCATCTTTACTGAATATGAGGCCGAATGCACCAAGGCCGGGGTGGATGGCCAGGCAGTTTTGGAGTTTATGCGCGAAACTTTGGCCAATTAATATTTGACTATGGTGGTAGAGCGTTACAGGCCTGCCACCATATTTTTTGTCTAAGGAGTTTTTGTGGATGCTTTTACCAAGCTTTTAGCTCGGGTGACCAGTTGGATGCGTGTCGGGGGCTGTTTGTGCTTACTGGCAATGGCTTTGGTCACAGTAGCTGATATCAGCGGCCGTATGTATCACCACCCCATCTTTGGATCAGAAGAAGTGGTGGCCTTTTTAGCTGTTTTGGCTCTGGGTATGACTCTGCCTTATGCCCATGCCCATCGCTCCCATATTGGTGTGGAGATTTTTGTCCAGCTCTTGCCCTCTACCATACGTCGGCGTCTCAAGTTTTTTCGAGATATTTTGTCCATTGGTTTTTTTGTTTTGGCCACGATCATGTTGGCTATTTATGGCCATGACAAACATCTTTCCGGAGAATTATCCTTGAACCTGGCCCTGCCTGAGTATGTGCTCATCTACGTCCTGGCCGGTTGTTTTGCTGTGGTAACCATGGTTATGATTATAGATTTTATCCTTTTTGTACGTAATGGGAGACAAGCATGAGCCCGGCAACCATGGGATTTATTGGCATTGGCATCATGCTTTTGCTTTTTCTGACGCGGATGCCGGTGGCCTTTGCCATGGGCGTGGTGGGTTTTGTCGGTTTTTCTCTTCTGACTTCAGTGCAAGGGGGCTTGAGTATGCTCAGCCGCAGCATGTACGAAGTCTTTGTTTCTTATGACTTGACCACCATTCCGTTATTTGTGCTTATGGGGCAATTGGCCTTTAATGCCGGGATCAGCAAACGGCTATTTTCCACAGCCTATCATTTTTTTGGTCATATTCGCGGCGGCATGGCCATGGCGACAGTGTCAGCCTGTACTGCCTTTGGAGCTGTGTGTGGCTCCAGTCCGGCTACAGCCGCGACCATGGCTACGGTGGCCATTCCGGAAATGAAGCGTTTTGGTTATAAAGATCGCCTGGCTGCCGGGGCTGTGGCTGCTGGTGGTGGATTGGGCATGGTCATGCCCCCCAGCGTGGTTTTGATCATTTACGGTGTGCTTACAGGCGAATCCATTGGTAAACTTTTTATTTCCGGGATTTTGCCGGCCATTCTCATTACCATCCTTTTTTTATTGGCCATTACCATCACCTGTCGCCGCCATCCAGAATACGGTCCTCCGGCCGAGCATTTTTCCTGGGGAGCCCGGCTGCGTTCTTTGACCGGCCTTGTGGATACCTTGATTATTTTTGGGGTGGTTCTGGTGGGTTTGTTTCGGGGCTGGTTTACCCCCACAGAAGCAGCTTCTGTGGGAGCTGTCAGTGTCCTGGCTTTGGGTATAGTGCGCCGCCAATTAAGTATAAAGCTGATCATGAAATCTTTGGAAGAAACGCTGCGTACTTCCTGCATGATTCTTTTTTTGGTGGCTGGTGCTGTGGTTTTTGGCAAGTTTTTGGCTGTGACCCGGATTCCCTTTACCACAGCCACTTTTATTGGTGCCCTGGATGTGCCGCCCTTGGTCATTATGGCTCTTATTGTCCTCATTTATTTTGTGGCTGGCTGTTTTATGGATTCTTTGGCCATGGTCATGCTCACAGTACCGGTGTTTTTTCCAGTGGTTATGAGTTTGGGTTTTGATCCCATCTGGTTTGGGGTGATCATTGTTCTGGTCACGGAAATGGGGGTGATCACGCCGCCAGTGGGCATTAATGTTTATGTGGTCTATGGAGTGACCACAGGCATGAAACAAAATATCAGCCTGGAGTCTATTTTCAGAGGTATTTATCCCTTTTTGATTGCTACCTTTATGGGGATTCTTTTATTGTTTCTTTTTCCTCAGATCGTCACTTTCCTGCCCTCGGTAATGTAGGATTGCTTTTGTTTTATGTGCCATAGATTTTGGACTTGGTGAAAAGATGTCTGAAAAGGAGGTAAAGATGCATTATTTTTTTGAGAAATTTGGTGGTGTTGCAAAAATATTATTCGTGCTTGTGGGTTTATGCCTGGTTCTGGTGCAAGGAGAAAGGCTGATGGCTCAAGAACCCCATGCTTGTGACTATTTGCTGCCAGCCATGGTCGAAGAAGTGATGGGTATGCCTGTGCTGGAAGTAGAGTCTAAAGAAGCCAATCCTCTGGGGCAGTCTGTGTGTTTTTTCAAGCTGTCCAACACCGAAATGTATTTGGCCCAAGTGCAGATGATGTGCAGCTCCTGGCCTGGAATGGAAAACAAAAAATGGACCGCCAAATCTTTGTTTGAAAATAATATGAGTTTTTTGGATAATCTGGAAGAAGAACAGGGGCTGGGTGATCAGGCCTATTGGGCTGGATCAGAACTACGCTTGGGAACAGGACTACATGTTTTAGCTGACGATTGTTTTTTCACGATTTTGGCCCTGGCTGGAGGAGATGAAGCCATTAATCGGGCCAAGGCACGAGAATTGGCGGTCAAGGTTTTGGGTATGTTGGGGAAGGAGTGATATTGTGAGAAGTAAGAATATGGTATGACTTTCTGTGCGTTGAGCTTCACCCATGAACAAGTCATGAACATGGTATTTTTGGATCCCGCAACTGCGTGCGGGATGACTTGTTTGAGGTAATAATGGAGCTTGGGACTTCATAGCCGCAGTGTTTTTTAGTCTTGTTTTGTGCTTGTAATCTTTTGCAGATTTCAATTATTGCTGGTTTTAAAATATTTTTGCTCAGTGGTGAGTCGCAAATTCTGACAGGCCATTTCGCTACTAAGCAGTCATTGTACTTTGACGGTATTTTTGCAGGTGACTGCGGGGTTTTTCTGGAAAGGTATATTCGATAAGACCTTGTTCTAAGGCCGTCATGATAAGCATTTCGTACATGATTTCTATCTTTAAGATTGAGCTTCTTGACAATTTCTACAGTGCTTAATTCAGCAAACCTAGAAAGTACTTTTATTAAGGTATCGACTTGTGGGGTGAGACCAAAAGTTGACCCTGTCCCTTCATGTGGAAAGCGTACTTCCATAAAGTGTTCACTAAAATAAAAGATGCTTTTGTCGTAGGCTCGCAGGAATCTGGCCATGCCAGAACCCAAGTGTTCAACAAGTTCCAAATCACGAAATACACATATTAGTTCACGGTTGCGCGGCACAGAGCGTCCTGCACCCGTCGTATTTTGTTTGTGGCTGCACTCGTTCGAAATGATGCGCCGGCAACTAGCCGTTATCAACAAAATATTTTAATCAGTGCTTCCTTAAACTTTTGGCCTCAGGGCCAGCTATATCGGTATTGCCCATGCGCCTTGTTTATGCCAGAATTTTCCTCAAGAACGCGGGCAGATTAAATTTTTTTACGGAGCCAGGCACTGGTTACCATGGTCAAATATTTAACTGGAATGAGA
>JAAYGN010000165.1 GCA_012727715.1 Desulfovibrionales bacterium
CTGAGCTGGAATTTTATTGCGGTGGTTGGGGTTATTCACCCTGGGCAGTTAAAAACCCCGCTCGATTGGAATTGGTGGCCGACAAGGCCGGGTACCGTGCCGGTGAAACTGCTTCCATCCAGATTCGTGCCCCCTTTTCAGGCAAGGTGCTCATCTCTGTGGAAGGACAACATGTTGAGCACCATGAAACCATAGAACTGACGGACAATACAGGGCATGTATATCTGCCTGTACGTGAGGAATGGCAGCCCAATGTTTATGTCACCGCCACCCTGGTGCGCAAAGGCCAAGATATTGCTCCCGGCAGTACGGGTCGGGCCTTTGGAGCCATACCTCTTTTTGTGGACAGCATTTCCAATAAAATGAAAATCCACATGGACACCCCAACTGAAATTCGACCCCATTCAGACCTGACCATTGGCCTGCGCACTGCACCAGAAGCCAAAGTCACCATAGCTGTGGTGGATGAAGGAATTTTACAATTAATTGGTGGCAAAAATCCTGATCCCTTTTCCTTTTTCTATGCCAAACGCTCCCTGGACGTTATCAGCTATGACAACTTTGCCTTGCTCTTTCCGCAAATTGGGCGCTACTTTCCGCCCCTGGCTGGAGGTGGCGATGCCATGTACGGCGTGTCGGATTTTATCCGTACCGAAGGCATTCGTCGCGTAAAACCAGTGACCTTCTGGTCTGGACTCCTCACAGCCGATGCCACAGGAAATATTCAGCACACCATTTCTGTGCCTGAATTTCAGGGAGCCTTGCGTATCGTGGCAGTGGCCAATAATGGCAAGGGCTTTGGCATATCTACTGCCCAAACTCGTGTGCGGACACCTTTAGTGGTTATTCCAACCTTGCCCAGATTTCTAAGCCTGGGCGATGAGCTGGAAATTCCGGTTACCCTGCGTAATGATACACCCACCTCGGGTTCTTTTGTTCTTAATGCCACCTTGTCTGGCCCAGCTACATGGGGAGCCATACCAGAGTCGGTGCACCTGGAAACCGGACGCGACACCACCATCTACCTGCCCCTGATCTGCGGTCAGGAAGAAGGCAAAGTCAGTGTGACCATTACCGCCACAGGCAATGGTGAAGTCACTTCCAGCACCGAAGATCTGGATCAGCGTTCACCCCTGCCCGTAATCCGCAGGCAGGAGACAGGCACTGTAAAAACCCCTTCTGCTTCCATTGGACAGGACGCCCCCCAAGACCTGCTGCCGGGAACCATCACCAGGTCCATACGTCTGTCCAACTCACCTCTATCCCGGTTTACAGGGCATCTGGATACTCTTTTAGCCTACCCCTATGGTTGTGCTGAACAAATTGTCTCCAAAGCCTTTCCCCTGTTATACTTTAGTGACCTGGCCGCTGAAGTGTCTCCAGGTCGCTTTAGCCAGGCTGGGCCAGCTGGTCTGGTTCAAACCACCATCCGTCGCCTGCAATTTATGCAGACTTCCTCAGGAGGCTACGCCTTCTGGCCAGGAGGCAATCAGCCCAACCCCTGGGTATCCACCTATGTAGGCCATTTTCTTTTAGAAGCCCGCCAGGCTGGACATCATATTCCTCCACGCATGCTCGATGGGCTTTTTTCTTACCTGCAAAGACAGCTTGGACAAAACAAAGACGCCACCCCTGCTCAGGTGGAAAAAGCAGCTTACGCCCTGTATGTATTGGCCCGGGGGCAACAGGCTGATTTGGGCAGTCAGGATTTTATGCGGGCTTCCTTTGAAAAATCTCTGACAGGAGTGGCCCGAACCCTTTTGGCCGGGGCCTATTTTGCCACGGAGAACTTTGAAGTTGGTGCCAAACTTTTACATGTTGCACCAAATTTCGATGAAACCAGAAAGGAAAGTGGCGGAAATCTTGGCTCAAGCCTACGTGATCGAGCTTTGGTCAGCCTTATTTTGCTAGATCATTTCAAGGACGATCCAAGGCTGGAAGGACTGATCAATAGAATCAGCCAAGATCTGAGTCGGGATTTTTGGTATACTACTCAAGAAACCAGCCTGGCCTTCATGGCTATGGGCAAGTATTTGCACCAATGGCACGATGATACCCAGGCCAGAGGGCCCTTTTCCGGCACCCTGACCTGGCCTGAGGGAGAAAACTCCTTTCACCAGGTGGAGACTTTTATTCTGCCACATGTGTCCACTGCCGCACCCTTTACCTTGGACAAAACTCCTGGTGATCAACCCGTGTTTTATACCTTGCTGACCAGCGGAGCCCCAACTCTGGCCTCTCACAAGGCTCAGGCCCAAGGCCTGGAAGTACAGCAAGTACTCTTGACTGAAGATGGGCAGCCTCTGGATACCCAGGCCGTGCGCCAAGGCCAGATGATCATCATGAAAACCATGGCCCGAAGCACAAGCGGACAAGTGGACAATGTCATTGTCCAGAGCCTCCTTGCTTCTGGACTGGAGGTGGAAAATCCACGCCTGGAAACAACAGAACATATGGAATGGATGGATACCAAGTCCCCCTTTATGAGTGGTCATCAGGATTTACGTGATGACCGCATTCTGGTCTTTACCAGCTTAAATAAGAACTGGACCGTGCGCTATAGCCTGTTGCGGGCCATTACCCCGGGCATCTTTACCTTGCCCCCAGTACAGGTAGAGGCCATGTACCTGCCTGAAGTACGGGCATCAGGAGAACTGGGAACCTTGCATATCCTTAAAAATATGCCCACTCCATGAAAAAACTCATTTGCTGGTTGGTGGCGACAGGACTTGCTCTTGTCGCCACAGCCGCAATTTTGGACCACCTTTTCCCCTTTCCTGAGCATAAATTAACGCCACCGTCATCTACCCGCGTACTGGACCGTCATGGTCAACCTTTGCGTTATTTTTTAGCCTCTGATGACATGTGGCGGTTTCCTGTAACTCTGGACCAAGTTGCACCAGATTTTATTACTGCTCTCATTGCCTCTGAAGATCGTCATTTTTATCATCACCCTGGTGTCAATCCTTTTTCAGCACTGCGC
>JAAYGN010000166.1 GCA_012727715.1 Desulfovibrionales bacterium
AACTCGACGTATGGGAGAAGTTTTAGGCGCCTTTAGCTATGTAGACAAAATTGATGGTTTGCCCAAGCTGGCCCCCATGATCGAAGGAGCTTTCAGGTTACGCAAAGTGTTGGAAGATACCTATGCTGATGTGGCTCTCAATGAATATAGTTAGGGGGCTGTTTTATTAAATATCTGCTAACCAACAGGTAGAAATAAAAAACGGCCCTGAGGCCGTTTTTTATTTCTTTTTATAGTGAAGAAAAGAACTTATTGTTGCTCTTCATACACACCCTTTAAAACACCTTCCACACGACGGTTTTGTGCGCGACCAGCATCAGTTGTGTTGTCAGCAACAGGCTGAGTCAATCCATAACCAACTGCTGTCAAACGAGCACCATCCATACCACACTTTTCAATGAGATAGCTACGTACGCTATTGGCACGACGCTGAGACAACTTCTGGTTATACTCAGGAGTACCGATGCTGTCGGTATGTCCGGCAATTTCAATATCAACACCAGGATATTGCTTGGCAAAGGTAGCAAAATCAACCAACTCCTGATGGAAAGCAGGCTTAATGTCAGCTTTATCAAAATCAAAGAGTACATTGATCACTCTTTTAACTGGGACTTTTACAGGCTCAGGAAGAGTTGCGGTAACAATGTCATAAAAAACATCTTTAACAAACTGTTGCAATGCAGCGTCTTCAGACAATGCAGCTGCAGACGCAGCAATACCACAAGAATTTAAAGCTGAAATCTGGTCCAAAAGAGCTTGATTGCCATCGACAGTATCAGCAAAGCTGATGGTATGAAAACAAACATTATATTTTTCAGCCAAAGCAGAAGCTACTTGAACAGAACCTTCACCAACATTTTCCTGACCGTCAGAAACAACAATAACTGCTGTTTTGCCGCTAGCAGCCTGCAGCATGGGTTCCAAACCCTTTAATCCTGCGCCCAAAGGAGTAGGATTGGAGCCGATCAGAGTAGGAATCTGGGCAATGGATTCACCATAAGAAGCTACTGAAAACGTGGCCAAATCCTGAATCTGACCATAGGGAGCAGCGGTGCTCAGGGCACCCAAATAGCCAAGCTCGGGAATCATGGCATTCATGCGCTCCAAAATGGACTTGGCAGTTACAATTTTACGATCTTGAGAACCAACATACACTTTATCCATGGAACCGGATCGGTCGACCAGAATCATAAAATTGTCGACTTTGCGTACATAATTCTCGGCAGCCAGAGCATTGGCTGCAACGCACAAAACCAGCACCAGACTCATGACCAAAAATTTGCTTAGTTTCATACCTTTGACTCCTTTAATGTTGATGTTGTATTTAAAAAAAAGTGACATTGCCTCTAAAAACATGACATAAAAACTTGTCGGCCGGAAAATCTCCCATGCACTCCTTGGTTACCAAAGATCACCAAGACACACATAAACTAACCACACATGAATGATACACAAAGTTACTCCTGATTCCTCTATTTTTCAAGTAGTTATTTTGCACCTTGATCTTGATGCTTTTTTTGCCTCGGTAGAACAAGCAGATAACCCGAGTCTGCAAGGGCTGCCTGTGATTATTGGACAATCCCTGCGTGGTGTTGTTACCGCCGCATCCTACGCAGCTCGACGTTATGGTGTGCACTCAGCCATGCCCATTGTGCAGGCTAAAAAACTTTGTCCCCATGCTATATTCCTCCCAGGACGCATGCACAGATATCACCAGGTATCTCAAGAAATCATGTCTATAATCCGAGCACATTGTCCTGTGGTGGAACAAGCTTCCATTGATGAGGCGTATGTAGATATTTCAGGGACCAAACGCGCCTTGGGAACTCCCAAAACATTGGCTCTCAGCTTAAAAAAAGTGATTAAAAATACAACTGGACTTTCTTGTTCCATTGGTATTGCCCCCAATAAATTTTTAGCAAAAGTTGCTTCAGCCTGGAAAAAACCTGATGGCCTAACCATTATTGAGCCAGATGCTGTGTTCCAGTTTCTGGCCGGACTTTCTTTGCACCATATTCCAGGTGTTGGGAAATCATTTTTAGAAGAATTAGGTTCCTTGGGTGTCCAGACGATTCCAGACATCTTAAGCCAACCCAAAAGCTACTGGGCGCAGGTCCTGGGGAAACGAGGGGCAGATCTCTACGATCGCGCTCAGGGTATAGACCATAGACCAGTGCTCCCCAAGACAGATCCCTTGTCCTGTAGCGCAGAAAACACCTTGGAACACGATACACTTGGTCTCGAAATGCTTAAACAATACCTGTTGATTCAAGCCGAACGTGTGGGTCATGAGCTACGAGCCCTGGGGAAAAAAAGCCAGACCATTACCCTGAAAATAAAATTTCAAGACTTTTCCGTTATAACGCGCAGCAAAACCTTACATAGACCCACAGATATTACGCATGAGCTTTACACCATTGCTTGTACACTTCTTTTTGCCCAAAAGCTGGAGCAAAAAATCCGTCTTATTGGTATTTCTGCTTCTAATTTCAGAACAGATTCAGCTTTCTTACCTCTGGTAACAGACAAAAGGCACCAGCGCGAGACATCCTTGGACCAAACCCTAGATCGTATCCGCAATAAATTTGGCAATACCAGTATTATGCGAGCTGATGCTTCCCATCTTAAGGGAGATTTACAAACAAAATCATAGCATACCGTGCGCCCAGACCTACCCAGGACAATTCTTGAATTTTGTTCACAATCAGACTAGTAGTACCCGCAACAAAGGATCACTGCATGAAAATATTTACTCAACGCTATAAAAGAGAATTTATTGAGGTCGCTTGCCCCAAGTGCAAAAAAACCCAAATCATCTATGTACCGGAAGAAGACATTCCCACTTGTGAATTCTGTAAAATTAAAATGATCATTAAAGAAGTCTTGACCGAGGGCAAATATTAAGCTCCGGTTTATATGTAACCATTAAGGAGGATTTATGCGCATTATTTCACGGTGTTTTATGGCTATTCTGGTAGTGGCTTTTTCTTGCTCTTTATCCCTGGCGGCAGACCACGAATTAGCTCAAAAATCGACTTTAAATACAATTTTAAAACGTGGCGAACTCCGTATCGGTCTTGATGCTGGCTATATGCCTTTTGAAATGACGGATAAAAAAGGTGATATTGTCGGCTTTGACGTGGATATTGCCAAAGAAATGGCCAAGGCCATGGGTGTAAAACTGGTTGTGGTAAACACTGATTTTGACGGTATCATTCCGGCCCTGATGGCTGATAAATTTGATATTATCATCAGTGGCATGACTATAAATCAGGAACGCAATCTACAAATCAACTTTGCTCAACCTTACATGGTAGCTGGTCAGGCCATTTTGCTACATAAAAAACATGAAGGCAAAATTACCTCCTATAAAGACCTCAATGACCCCAAATATACTGTTGTTTCCCGCATTGGCACTACTGGTGAGCAGGCAACCAAGCGTCTAATTTCCAAAGCACAATATAAAAGCTTTGAAAAAGAAGCTGATGGAGCCATGGAAGTCCTCAATGGACAAGGCGATGCCTTTGTTTATGATCTGCCTTTTTGTGCTGTATTCATGGCCCAACAAGGGGGACAAAAGCTGGTCCTCCTCGACGAAGTATTCACCTATGAACCCCTGGGTTTTGGTATAAAAAAAGGTGATCCAGACTTCTTAAACTGGCTGGACAACTTCTTGATCCAGATCAAGGCTGATGGTCGCTATGATCGTATTTACGACAAGTGGATTAAAGGAACAGACTGGCTGCAAGAAATCCAATAATTTCCAAAGAATCCGGCATAAGCCGGATTCTTATTTTCTCATACGACTCGCACTACAGGAAAAATAATGTCCTCATATACCGGACTCGATGGACCCAAATCCAAACATTACTATCGAATTTGGGGAGCTACTTTTCTTTTTGGCCTGTGCTTGGCCATGGGACTGTTATACTATGCCACTATCCAGGTTGAATACACTTGGCGCTGGAATCGTGTACCCCAATATTTTTTTTACGAAAATACTGTTGAAATACGAACAAATATTGAAGGGGAAATAAGCAACATTCAAAAAACTAGTGGTCAAGCCACAGTCACTATCCAAGGTAATGGCGAAGAAGAAAGTCACATTGTTCCAGTTCAAAACCTTCTCCTTGGCCAGGGAGACTATGTTTATCCTGGTGACACACTAGGGACGTACAAACATTGGAAAATTGGTATCCTTATCGAAGGTCTGCTTTTGACTCTGGAAGTCAGTTGTCTGGCCATTATTTTTGGTATCCTCATTGGCCTCTTTACTGGGTTAGCACGTATTGCGGATAACCCGATCCTGCGCTGGAGTGCCATTGTTTATATAGAGATTATTCGTGGCTCACCTTTACTGGTACAAATATTTTTATGGTATTTTGTTGTGGGCACTGTCATAAATACCATGCTGGCTCAATATGGTTTGAGCCAAGTTCCTCCCCTGTGGTTTGGAGTCATGGCTCTGGCCATCTTTACCGGTGCCTACACCGCAGAAATAGTTCGAGCTGGTATCCAAAGTGTACACCGAGGACAAATGGAAGCAGCGCGATCCTTGGGCATGAATTACGCCCAAGCCATGCGTAAAGTTATTCTTCCCCAGGCCCTGCGACGTATTCTCCCACCTTTGGCTGGACAATTCATCAGTTTGGTCAAGGACTCTTCGTTGCTGGGTGTTATTTCCATTCGGGAATTAACGAAGGCCACTCGTGAGGTTGTAACCTCGTCCTTGCAACCATTTGAAATCTGGATCGTTTGCGCTATTCTCTATCTGCTTTTAACTTTTACCTTGTCCATGTTTGTCCAGTATCTGGAACGCAAGGCTATTTAAGGACTCCCATGTCTGCGCCCATTATTGATGTCCGTAACATTGAAAAATATTTTTATACTCCTGAAGAGCTGAAAGCCTTAAATCGCGTCTCTTGTACGGTGGATCCTGGCGAGGTGGTGGTTATTATAGGACCCTCGGGTTCTGGAAAATCAACTTTTTTACGTTGCCTCAACCGCCTGGAATATGCTGATGCTGGAGAAATCATTATTGATGGTATAAACATTCTTGATCCCAAGTGTAATATCAACGCTATTCGAGCAGAAGTTGGTATGGTTTTTCAGTCTTTTAATCTTTTTCCGCACAAAACAGTCCTGGAAAACCTGACCATGGCTCAAATGACGGTTCGAGGGCGTTCTAAAAAAGAAGCCGAAGACAAGGCCATGGTTCTCCTTAAAAAGGTTGGTATAGCTGACAAATTTGCAGCCAAACCTGACCAGATTTCAGGAGGACAACAACAACGTGTGGCCATTGCCCGCTCTTTGGCCATGAACCCTAAAATTATGCTCTTTGATGAACCCACTTCAGCCCTGGACCCCGAAATGGTGGGTGAAGTTTTGGATGTTATGAAGACCTTGGCCCGTGAAGGGATGACCATGGTTGTGGTTACCCATGAAATGGGTTTTGCGCGGGAAGTGGCTGACAGAGTATTATTTATGGATAAAGGAGAAATTTTGGAACAGGGTCCTCCCAGTCATTTTTTTACCAACCCTGTTCACGAGCGAACCAAAGAATTTTTAAGCCAGATACTCTAAAAACCTCATCAGTACAGGAGGAACAATGAGCAAAGTTTTACAACACCAACTGACCAAAGCCGTCAAAGGACAAGGGGATATGGCCAGAGAAATGGCTTTAGCCGAATTAAAGGACTTGAAAAAAGATCTGTTAACCTTGGAAAAAGCACTGACCAGTAAAAAAAGTCCTGATCAGGCCCTGCTCATGGATATTGCCCACGGTGCTTTTGAATTGTTTCGCACAGCCTCCATTGTTTTGGAAACCGATACCTTGCAAGATTTAATTATTGGCGCATCAGAAGCGAGTAAAGATCTCACCTACCTGGAAAGTAAAGGAGCCATCCAATTGACAAGTCCTGAAGGATGGCATTGGTTTTCCCCCAAAGGGGAAATGATTTTTTTGGCCCCTAGTACAGAAACAAAGCAGGCCGCAACCAAGCTGCGCCAACGCCTCACTCGCAAACCACGACCAAAAGCTGCCATAACAAAACCCAAGGAGCAACCCCAAGCATAAAACTGCCTGGAACTTCTTTGAGGTAAGACATTACGCTCTTTGAAATTGAAAAGTGCTTTGTTGAGTACGCTTGTCCATGGCAATATAATCGCGTTCATTTTGCCCAATATAAATTTGCCGTGGCCGATGGATGCGTAGCCCTTGATCTTGGTATTGCTCAAACCAATGGGCAATCCAGCCGGGCATACGCCCCATGGCAAACATGACTGGAAACATGTTCACGGGAATTTCTAGGGCCCGCAAAATCAGCCCTGAATAAAAATCCACATTTGGGTACAATTTTCGCGAAATAAAAAAATCATCCTGCATGGCAGTTTCCTGTAATTCCATGGCAATATCGAGCAAAGGGTCCTTGATGGTCAGGGTATTGAGCAGGTTGATGGCGCACTCTTTAAGAATTTTGGCTCTGGGATCATAGTTTTTATAAATGCGATGTCCAAAACCCATCAGGCGAAACTCCTTCCGTTTCACCATTTCTATATACTCCTGCACCGAGTAATCTCCATCATGAATATTCTGCAAAGTATGAATCACGGCAGAATTTGCCCCTCCATGCAACCGTCCCCATAAAGCACAAATTCCAGCTGATACTGAGGCAAACAAATTGGCATCACTTGAGCCCACCATACGCACTGTGGAACATGAACAATTTTGTTCATGATCAGCATGAACCAACAAAAACAGATCCAAGGCCCGCAGCGCTTCATCACTGGGGACATGCTCCTTGTAGGGTACAGAAAACATCATGTGCAGAAAGTTTTCACAATAGGACCTACTGGGGTCTGGATAAATAATCGGTCGCCCCACGGATTTGCGATAACTAAAGGCAGCAATGGTGCGTACTTTACTGATCAACTTGGCTACGGCCAGATATAATTCATTCTTGTTATCTATCTGCAACAAATCTGGATAATAGGTGCCCAAAGAATTGATCACTGCTGATAGAATAGCCATCGGGTGACCATGGGGAGGAAATCCTTCAAAATGATGCATCAAGTCTTCATGTAACAAGGCCTGATCACCGAGCATGTTCCCAAAAGCCGTGCGTTCAGCATGGGTGGGCAATTCTCCGTAAACCAGCAACATGGCTGTTTCGACAAAAGAACTATGCTGAGCCAATTGCTCAATGGGGTATCCGCGATAGCGTAGGATACCCTTTTCTCCGTCCACAAAACTAATGGCACTGCTGCACACACCGGTATTGACATAACCTGGATCTAAGGTGATGAGTCCAGATATACTTCGTAACATACTGATATCTAAACCGACTTCTCCTTCAGTCCCCCGGATTATGGGCAGTTTATAGGTGTGCCCATCAACAATAAGGGTGGCGATATCTTTATTATCCATCTTTGCTCCTGATTTTGTAAATAAATTATCTTTTGACCAGAGTTATACCCCTAGTCTGTGCATTCAAAATATGTGGAATGAATTGAAGAAGATTGTGATAAAAAAAGTTCCAACTGCAAGAACTTATCTTACAGGCTCCCATTCCCATAAAGGTAAACGCATTTCAACCAGTTCTTCTTCGTAGTTGTGGCTAACGGAAAGACCAAAACGTTTCGCCAGGCCAATCATGCCTTTATTGCGCGGCATGGTCTGTCCATCAAGATATCTGGTACCACGACTCTTGCAGTACCGGATCATTTTTTCAAAAAGAAGGGATCCCAGACCTGTTCCCTTCATGTCTGAACGTACAATAATAGCAAATTCAGCCGAAGAATTGTCCGGTTTTGTTGAAGTACGTACTACCCCCAAGGTTTCAGATTCTCCATCGACAACGTGTGTAGCCACAAAGGCCATTTCCCGATCATAATCAATCTGGGTAAACCTGGGCATATCGTTTAAATCAAAGTTTTGCACCAACCCAAAAAATCGTAGTCGCAGATCTTCTTCAGATAAACCTTGAATAAACTGAAGATGAGCCTTGGCATCTTCGGGGCGAATGGGTCGCAGAAGCAATTGTTGTCCATTGTTAAGACGCACACATTCTTCGAGTTCCCGAGGATACGGACGAATGGCTAAACGTTCAGGACCGGTACTCTGAGCAGGCTGAATCCAAATATGTGCCCCCAGGGCAAGAACTCCTCGATCATCAGCAAAAATAGGGTTCATTTCCATGGTTACAATTTGGGGTAAATCAATGACCATTTGGCTAATTTGAATCAGAGCCAAACAAATATCATCGATATCTGTTGCCGCCTGGCGCCTGGATCCCTCCAGCAATTTGGATATTCGGGTACGAAAAATAAGTTCCTTGGCCAGACTCATATTTAAAGGTGGCAAAGCCACAGCCTGGTCATTAATAACCGGTGCAACAACGCCACCATGACCAAAACGAATCACTGGGCCAAAGGTCTCGTCTGTAAACACAGAGATAAAAAGTTCGTGGGCTCCTGGCCTGCGACCCATTTTTTGGACTGTAAATCCTTCAATATACGCGTTGGGCACCTGGGCATGAACACGAGCTGACATATTGGCAGCAGCTTCAAAAACCCGATCTGGTGTAGTCAGGTCCAAAGCAATACCCCCAATATCAAAAGGATGCGCAATTTGTGGTGAGCGAATTTTTAGGGCTACAGGAAAACCAATTTCACTGGCTGCTTCCACGGCTTGCATGGCTGACTTACAAATTCGTGTCTCAACCACAGGCACACCATAAGCCGCCAAAACTTGCCGTGACTCTTCTTCAAAGAGCTGACTTCGCCCATCTGCCAAGGCGGCCTTGATGATCTCCAGAGCCCGATCAGTATCTGGGAAAAAATCTGTGGGTAAAGAATCCGGAGTTTGCATGAGAATCTGCTGAGTACGCTTGTAACGCAACATATGCAGATAGGCAGTAACGGCATTGCCGGAACGGTCAAAAACAGGAATGGTGGCCTCGTCAAATACCTCTTTCGTTTCCTGTACAGTCTGTTCTCCCAGCCAGCTGGCCAAAATCAGGCAACGACTGTTTTTCGCTACCTGGGCTACAGCTTGAGCAATTTCAAGACTTGAAGTTCCCTGAAAAGGCACATGTAAAATAAGCACACAGCCCACATCTTTGGCTCGTACCAGGGTGCTTAACACCCGAGCATACATATCTGCCGTGGCATTGTAAGGAAGGGTCACCGGATTATCCGAACAACGCTCAGGCCCCAGAATTTCTTCCAATTTGAGCTGAGTTTCATCTGTTATGGGTGCCAGCCTGCCACCACCATCAATAAGCGCATCTGCTGTGAGCAACCCAATACTTTGACCATTGGTCATTATGGCCAGACCATTACCACGCACAGGTTTATAGTTGGCCAGAGTACGCGCTCCTTCAAAGAGCGAGTCAATATCCTGGACTCGCACCATACCTGCTCGTCGAAAAGCAGCATCATAAATATGGTCCAGATCACTTTCCGTCAGATCTGAGGCAGCATCACGCAAATGACAGGGCAATCGCCTCGGGTGGATAACTAGAATAGGTTTGGTTCGGGCACTTGCCCGGGCAGCAGACATAAAACGACGTGCATCTTGAATAGTTTCTACATAAAGAAGAATAGCCTTGGTGGCTGGATCAGAACCAAGATAGTCCAGCACTGAGCTAAAATCCACATCCAGTTGTCGCCCCAAAGAAATGCAATGGGAAAAACCGACATTATTGGTTTTGGCCCATTCCAGAACTGACTCAAAAAGACTGTCGGACTGGGTCACAAAAGCAATCCGTCCTTCTTTGGCACCGACCCGGGATAAACTGACATTAACCCCAGCTCCAGGGACAATCATCCCCAAGCTGCCTGGTCCCAATACTCGAATATTTTTTTGCTGCACCACGTCCTGGATTCGAGCATCAATAATCGCTCGTTCCTTGGCCTCCAGGAGGCCATAGCCAGGATCCATAATCAGGGCAGCATGGGTACCGCTATCAGCCAATTTAGCCAAGTATTCCGGCACCTCAAAGATGGGACAACACAAAATAGCCAAGTCTGGCGTCAAAGGTAGTGCCGTAATATCCACATAAGAAAGAACACCTAATATGGCTTCTTGCACTCCTGAGACAGGCAAAACAGGACCCAAAAACTTACCAGCCATGATATTTTGCATGAGTACAGCACTCATGGAGTTTGGCTCTCGGGAAGCCCCTATAATGGCTAAAGAATTGGGTTTAAACAGTAGATCAAGGTATTGTACGCTCATCGTGGAAAAAACTCCGTTTACCGACAAGAAAAGGCCAATTTTCCGTTAACCGCCAATATTGACCACCTACCAGAAAAGACAAGAAAACAAAATTTATTTCTTGTACTTGAGATTTTAGTTGATTCTTCTGATGATACCTACATATTATGATCAAAACGTAAAGGAGAAGCCCATGAGTACAGAAAATATCCAAAGTTTATTACAGGAACAACGACTCTTCAATCCACCCACTGGAACACGGGCTCATATTTCTGATCTAGCCGCTTACCACGAGCACTACCAACGCGCGGCCAAAGATCCCGAGGGTTATTGGGCTGCACGAAGCTCGGAACTCATTACCTGGTTTAAACCTTGGGACACGGTTATGGACTGTAACTTTGATACAGCCAACTTCCAATGGTTCCTCAACGGACAGCTTAATGTCAGTTACAATTGCCTGGATCGTCATGTAGAAAATGGGCTGGGGGATAAAACAGCCCTTATCTGGCAAGGAGAACCAGAGGACGATGTGCTGCACATATCCTATCAAGAACTTTTGAATCATGTTGTGCGTTTTGCCAATATTTTAAAAAAACTCGGTGTCAAGCGTGGGGATAGAGTTGCTTTGTATATGCCCATGGTGCCAGAGCTTGCTATAGCCATGCTGGCCTGCACCCGCATTGGTGCGGCCCATTCTGTTATTTTTGCTGGATTTTCAGCCACCAGTGTACAGAACCGGATTCAGGATTGTGCAGCCAAAGTCTTGGTTACTGCAGATGCTGTCTTACGAGCTGGCAAAAAAATTTCCCTGAAAACCAATGTTGATGAAGCATTGGAGAATTGTCCAACCATTAGTGCCTGCATTGTTCTCCAACGAGCTGGTATTGATATCACCATGGTCCAGGATCGAGATATATGGTGGCATGAGGCCTTGGCTGATCCTGACTTACCTGATTTCTGTCCCTGTGAACCCATGGATTCAGAAGATCTGCTCTTTATTTTATACACCAGTGGCTCCACAGGCAGGCCCAAAGGAGTTATGCACACCACAGGTGGATATTTGACCTATGCAGCCC
>JAAYGN010000167.1 GCA_012727715.1 Desulfovibrionales bacterium
AATGGCCATGAAGCGGATTAAAAGCTCTTTGGCCAGGTTTAAAGGTATGCGTTTTTCAGGTGAAAATACCGCACAGGCCAGAGTCCAGGCCTTTTTGGCCAAGGGCGGGGAAGAGATTTTTCCCTGTCTGGTACGAGCCATGGATGTGGGTATGCCCAAGGCCTTGCAAGAAAACGCTGCATTGGTGGATCGGATTGTGGCAGAGCAAACAAATGCTACAGAAGTTTTTCCTTGGGACAGGTTGGACTTGGGAATATCAAAAAAATACTTGTATTCAGAATGGACCAAGTATCGTCATGGGCTGTTGACCCCTCCTTGCCCAGACACAGGATGTGGTGCCTGCCAATTGTGCGGGATGGACGATTTTTTACAGACAAGACAGTAGGCTCATTATACTTTTGGGTACACGGAAGGACTATGAAAAATATTGTGCTGGCTTCAGGGAATGCAGGTAAAATTCGTGAACTTTCTGCTATTTTACAGAGCCATACTGCCGGCATTGGAGTGTTGGGCCTGGATGATTTTCCAGATATTGGTGCCATCGCAGAAACAGGTACAACCTTTGAAGACAATGCACGGATCAAAGCCAAGACAGTGGCCCAGGCAACAGGTCTGGTGGCTATTGCCGATGATTCCGGTTTGAGTGTGGATGCTTTGGATGGAGCACCTGGTATTCACTCGGCCCGGTATAGTGGTGCCAATGCCACGGATGAAAAAAATATCGTCAAATTGTTGGAGGCCATGCGGGAAGTCCCGGATTGTTCTCGGGGCTGCTCTTTTATTTGTGTCATGGTGGCTATGACGCCTGATGGGCATGAGCTCATAGCCAGGGGAGAGTGGCGTGGCCAGGTTACCCGAGTTCCAGTAGGGCAGCAGGGGTTTGGCTATGATCCTATTTTTTTTGATGAGGAACTGGGCATAACCGCGGCCCAGATGGAGGCAGCAATAAAAAATGCGCGTAGCCATCGAGGAAAGGCAGTACAAGAGTTGCTGCATGGATGGCCTGAGTTTTGGGCCTTAGCCCTCCAAGAATTGAAGGGGTAGCAGGATTTGTCGAAGATATTTTGGGCTAGCCTGGTGCATGCCTTAAAAAAGAGTACAAAGGAGACGCTGATGAATGCTGTCATTGCGAAAAGCGTAGCGATTGTCATGTGGTTTTTCGCACTTATAATGCCTCAATTTCGTTTAATCAGCATTTCCACAAGCACAATGTGAGATGGCCATGAGGTGTTGGAGAGTTTTTATCGTGGTTTGGGCTGGGATAGTTTTTTTGGCCCTGGCTGGAGTTGCTGGAGCTTCGGCCCAGAGCGAATATCAAAAAGGTTTAAGCCTTTTTAAAGCATTGCTTCCCAATGAAAAAAAAGCAGGCTTGCGTGAAGAGTGGCAAGCTGTGCTCAAACCCTTTGAAAAATCCCTTGCTTTGGAGCCTCAAGGTGAAAATGCTCCTAAATGTATGTATTTTATTGGGCGTATCTACGAAGAGTTGGGCAGACGATCTTTTTTACAAGCAGATCGAGATCAGGCTTTTATCTGGTTTGACAAAATGGTGGCAACATTCCCCCAACATGGTTGGGCAGATGATTGCCTGTATCGCAAGGGTCTTATTTGGCAGGAACAAATCAAAGATGTGCAGCAGGCTCAATTGGCCTTTGAGCAAGTGGTTAACCAATATCCCAAGTCCGATATGGCTCCAGAGGCCAAGGATCGGCTGAAAGACCTGGCTGTTGTTCAAAATGAGAGTAAAAAAACAGCCCCAGGAGCATCGAACCTGGCATCATCTCCGGCCTTAAATTCCAAAGCACAAAGCAAGACTGTGCCACCAAGAACAATACAACTTAAAGGGATTCGACATTGGTCGGGAGAAGCATACACCCGTGTTGTTTTGGATATGGACCAACAAGGTATCTATAAACATCAATTGCTGGAAGGGGGAGCAGGCACCACCCAATTGCAAGCCCAATTACAAAGCACATCCATTGCTCCTGATGTGCGTTGGTCTCGGAGTATTGAAGACGGTATTGTATCCAAAATCCAGTTGTCTGAGGACAGCACTGGCGCTGTAATGGTCACCTTGGACCTGATACAAATGGATACCTATCGTGTCTTTACTTTGCCGGAACCATATCGAGTCGTTATTGACCTGTATGGGGTTTCAGGCAGTGCCAGGCCTGTGGCGCGTGCACAAGACACTGACCATGTTCAGGCAGCTTTATCAGAGCTGCAATCCAGGCAAAATCAGCCAGAAACATCAGTGAAACCTCAGGCCCAGACAGCACAGGCTCCCACGAAAATTGCTGCAATACCCAAGGCACAGGTGGCTGAAAAACAGACAGCCGTACCCAAGACTCCGGAACTAGCCGTAACCCCTGCCCAGAAAAAACATACTGGTTCTTTGGTGGAACAACTGGGGCTCAAAGTACGCACGATCATGCTTGATCCAGGCCATGGGGGTAAAGATCCTGGTGCAGTGGCCAATGGTATTCAGGAAAAAAATGTTAATTTGCGATTGGCGAAAATTATGGGCAAAATGCTTCAAGATCAGGGATTTGAAGTACATTACACGCGCTCTACAGATGTCTTTATCCCTCTGGAAGGTCGCACCGCCATGGCTAATGCCAAAAATGCAGACTTGTTTATTTCTGTTCATTGTAATTCCAATCCCAGTCCCAAAGTCAAGGGCCTGGAAATCTATTATCTGAGCTTGGCTACAGATGCGCAGGCTGTACGTGTTGCTGCACGGGAAAATGGAGTTTCAGCAAAGAAAATTAGTGACATGCAATTTATTTTGTCAGACTTGATGATCAATTCTAAAATCAATGAATCACGCCAAATGGCCTCGTTAGTAGAGCAAAAAACCTTGCAGACAGTGCGCCCCAAATATGCCTTGAACAGCCAGGGTTCCAGAGGTGCCTTTTTTTATGTGTTAACCGGTGCACGCATGCCTTCCATCCTTGTGGAGGCCGGCTATCTGACCAATGCTCAGGAGGCAGCCAATTTGAATACTGATGCATATCTGAATGTTTTGGCTCGTGGCTTGGTCAATGGTGTTGTGGCTTATAAAGATAAGCTGGAACAAATAGCCAAACTCTAGTGCGCCCCATGAGCAGTATTTTTCAAGGACGATTTTTGTGATTTTTCCTTTTGGATCAGTGATCAATGCTGTGGCCATTGTTCTGGGCGGAGCCATGGGACTTTTTTTGCATGGCCGTTTACCAGAAAGAATGCGCCATATTGTTTTTCAGGGTTTGGGTTTGTGTGTGGTGGTCATAGGTCTGGACATGGCCTTGCAAGGCAAGGATATGTTTTTAGTGATCCTCAGTATTTTGGTGGGTGGTATTCTTGGGGAGTGGTTCAGGCTTGAAGACCGTTTGTCCAGCCTGGCCGAGAAGGTTCGCGTTATGATTCGGTCCAAGAATACCCAATTTGTGGACGGGTTGGTTACAGCTTCCCTTATTTATTGTATTGGAGCCATGGCTATTTTAGGCTCCTTTGATGAGGGGGTACGGGGGGACCATTCCATTTTGCTGACCAAGTCCCTTTTGGATGGATTTGCAGCTATTGCCCTGGCTTCAAGCTATGGATCAGGAGTGCTCTTTTCCTCAATTCCTGTGCTTATCTACCAAGGAACCCTGACCATATTTGCAAGTTTTTTTCAGGCGTATTGTTCTGATTATCTGATTGCTCAACTCACAGCCACAGGTGGGATACTGATTGTGGGCATTGGCATTAATCTATTGGGCTTGACCACCATCAGGCTTTCTAGTTTACTCCCATCCATAGTCATGATTGTTCTTTTTTCATTGTTTTAGTGTGAATGATTTTTCTGTATCATATGCTTTGATTTTACTCTGGCTCATTGCTGACCATGCGTGTGCTGGTCACACTCAAGGCCTGAGCTTAGACATGTGGGTGCAGAAATTTTGTAAAAGCCTCGTGAGATATTGATGCATCTTTTTTGCCTGCTATGTATGGAAAATCGATGATAAACTACGAAAAACCTCCCCTTATCCTCATCATTGACGATGACGAGGCAGTGCGTCTTAGCCTCAGATATTTTTTAGAGGATTTTGGCTATGAGGTTGTGCAAGCCAGGGATGGTCAGGAAGGTTTGGAGGTTGTTCATGCTCAAAGTCCAGACCTGGTTTTGACTGATTTGCGCATGCCCAACATGGATGGACTGGAGGTCTTGGCAGAGGTTACCAGGTCTGTTCCGGATATCCCCATTGTCATTATTTCCGGAGCTGGCGATATTCGAGATGTGGTTGAAGCCTTGCGCCTTGGTGCCTGGGATTATTTGCTGAAACCCATTCAAGACATGGGTATTTTTTTGCATTCTGTGCAAACATGTCTGGATCGGGCCAGGCTCAAGCAACAAAATAAAGAATATCACCAGAGTTTGGAAGAATCGTTAGACCGTTTGCATCGTACACAAAAGGAATTGCTTCAAAGTGCTAAAATGGCAGCCCTGGGCGATCTGGTGTCAGGAGTAGCCCATGAGGTTAATACCCCCCTGGGGGTCAGTGTTACTGCTGCCTCCTTTTTATTGGAGCGAACCCGGCAGATTCGTGAACAATATCATTTGGGGGACTTAAAGCGTTCTGATCTGGAAAAATATCTGTGTGCGATCCATGACTCTGCCCTGGTAGTGGTCCAGAATTTAGACCGTGCGGCTAAACTGATTCAGAGCTTTCAAAAAATTGCCACGGATCAACGGTCTGAGAAGAAACAATATTTTGACCTGTGCCCTTTCCTTGAACAAATTTTAATCAGTTTGCAGTCAAGATATGGGCATACTGCGCACAAGATTTATCTGGAGTGCCAGGAATGTCTTAAGCTGTATTCCTATCCAGGAGCTGTGATGCAGATCGTGGTCAATCTGGTGAGTAATTCCCTTGTACACGGTTTTATTGATCAGCAACCTGGAGAAATTTTTTTGACTGTCTCATTGGTCAGCGATACCCAAGTTCGGATTGTGTATCGGGATACAGGTGTGGGTATGGCTGAGGAGCAAAAGGAGCGTCTGTATGATCCCTTTTACACCACACAACGTGGGGCTGACCGGGCAGGACTGGGTATGCATATTGTGTACAACCTCATTACCCAGACCCTTAAGGGTACAATTCATCTCCAAGCCAGCCCAGGACAGGGAGTTCTTTTTACCTTGATGCTCCCAGTGGATCCGGACCTGGCTGCCTCGTCCTTGTAATTATGCGCCATACGGGATGATTATTTTGTTGGTCTGCTGTTTTCATATGAATTTGTGGATGTTGGGGAGCATGTGTTGTGAGTGAAGTATGGTTTGCTTTGGGGTTAACGGCCCTGGCTGGCTTGGCCACAGGCATTGGAAGTATTATTGCGTTTACAGCAAAGCTTTCCAGTTATCGTTTTTTGTCTGTGGCCACAGGGTTTTCAGCGGGCGTCATGCTCTATGTTTCCTTTGTAGAAATTTTTTTCAAGGGACAACAAGCATTGATAGCTCACTATGGAGACCCCTTGGGGCAATGGGTCAATGTGGCATCTTTTTTTGGTGGCATGTTTCTTATTGGCCTTATTGACAACCTTATCCCTGAAGAAACCAACCCCCATGAGGTTCCCTCTGAAGAAGAATCGGCTTTGCTCCGCAGCACAGGAACAGCATTTTTAGATCACCAGAATGGGCAGTCTTGTACCATGCCCTTTAACCCTCCAAAATCTGTCCAAGATAAAAAACTGTTACGCATGGGGCTTTTTACAGCCTTAGCCATTGGTATTCATAATTTTCCCGAAGGTCTGGCCACATTTTTAGCTGCTTTGCATGATCCAAGTCTGGGTATTGCCATTGCTGTGGCCATAGCCTTACACAATATTCCTGAAGGTATTAGTGTGGCTGTGCCCATTTATTATGCTACGGGCAAACGGCGTACAGCGTTTTATTACTCAGCCCTGAGCGGTTTGGCAGAGCCTGTGGGAGCAGGCATTGCCTATGTGCTCATTCGTTTTTTTGCCGGTGGTGCGGATGGGGTCGTTTCCCAGCAGTTTATGGGTATTTTGTTTGCAGGTGTCGCTGGGATCATGGTCTATATCAGTTTGGATGAGCTGTTACCCACCAGCCAGGCGTATGGTAAAGGGCATGATAGCCTCTTTGGTCTGATCGGGGGCATGGGAGTCATGGCCTTGAGTTTGTTGTTAATGCAGTAGTGCCTCAGATAACAGGCATAATTTGGATTGAGGGGAAGAAGTTGGACACCTTAATCATGACAACTTTTTGATACCAAAGAGCAAGAAAAAGTTGGTGAATATTATTCACCTCTTGCACGTGAATCATAGCGCCTGCCCTGCGCTTTAGTCGCAGGGATCCAGTCGTCCTTTCTGTCTGGATTCTACCATGAATGGCACAGGTGCGATCCCGCTATCGTGGTTCGCAGAATGACGGAACATCACAAAAGTCATGCTGCGCGGTAGTCGCAGCATCCATGTCTTTTTATCTTTGAATTTGTTTGCAAGTCTTGCTACTATCACACCTGATTTGTTTTGTGTAATTTGTTTTATTAAAGCTCAAATACAAACCCTTGGAGGTTATGATGGCTGTACGTATTAATGATGTGGTGACCTGGGTTGGCAAAACTGATTGGGAACTGCGTACTTTCCATGGAGAGGAATATAGCACCCATCGTGGCTCCACTTATAATTCCTATTTGCTGCAAGGGGAAAAAACCGTGCTCATTGACACGGTATGGGGCCCGTATGCTGGAGAGTTTGTGGATGCCCTGGCCCAGACCGTTGACCTAAATTCCATTGACTATGTGGTCATGAATCATGCCGAGCCAGACCATAGTGGAGCCATGCCTGAACTTATGCGTCGTATCCCGGGTGTGCCAGTGTACTGCACAGCCAATGGGGTGAAATCCATGACCGGCATGTATCATCCTGATTGGAATTTCCATCCGGTTAAAACCGGGGATACCCTCAATATTGGTCCGGATATGGATTTGGTTTTTGTGGAAGCACCCATGCTGCATTGGCCAGACTCCATGATGTGTTACCTGACGGGCCAGGCTATTTTATTTAGTAATGATGCTTTTGGTCAGCATCTGGCTTGCGAAGGCTTGTACAATGATACTGTGGATCAATGTGAACTTTTTCAGGAAGCGCTGAAATATTATGCCAATATTTTAACACCCTTCAGCAAGTTTGTGACCAGGAAGATCAATGAGTTTTTGGGCATGAATTTGCCTCTAAATATGATTTGTACCAGTCATGGTGTGATCTGGCGGGATAATCCAGGACAGATTGTTGAGGCCTATTTGAAGTGGGCTGATGATTATCAGGAGGATCAGGTCACTATTTTGTACGATACCATGTGGAACGCCACCAGGGTCATGGCCGAAGCCATTGCTCGTGGTATTCGCGAGGTTGCTCCAGAATTGGTGGTGAAGTCTATCAATCTAGGAAAGTATGATAAAAATGATGCTATGGCCGAAGTATTTAAATCCAAGGCAGTTTTGGTGGGATCTTCCACCATTAATAAAGGTATTTTAACATCCATTGCCGCTGTGCTGGAAGAAATGCGTGGTCTTGCTTTTAAGAACAAACGTGCAGCAGCCTTTGGTTCTTATGGCTGGAGTGGTGAATCAGTGAAAATGATAGAAAAGGGCCTTGAAGAATGCGGTATGCCTCTCATTGCTCCTGGCCTGAAAAAATTGTGGCTGCCGGCTGGTAATGACCTGACTGAGTGTGAGGAATATGGTAAAACTATTGGTCAGGCCCTAAAATCCTAAAAGGTTTTGCCTTGCAAGGCCTTTTGTAGCTTAGGATATACAACACCAAGGGGATACTTCAGAGGGTATCCCCTTTATTATTTACGTTTTAGAGGATCATCACTGGTCACTTATCCACCACTTCACAATCAGGATTGGGGCACCACCATTCTTCGCCGTCACCAGTTATGGCTGTAACTTCCTGAGCTTCCAGCATGGCCACGGTCTGGCTATCTAGTTCCTTGCATTTACGACCAGTGAGTTGTTTTTTGGTATCTCCTTCTAGGGCGGGTTTCTTGTCTGTCATGTAATATACCTCCGTAAGAGAGTTTTGCTTGACTGTGGTTTCCTTGCTTTGGGTCGTTGTCCAAGGCACAACAACGCCCATGAGTGCCCTCTATAATTCAAGGAGTTCTATTTGCCAAATTGGGAATGGGGCACAAAATATTTAGGGATGAATGCCTGTCTTTCACTAATCATGTCATGCTAAGCGTTAGACGTTGAACGATTAATTTTTGTCATAGTGCGCATAAGTCAATGGGTTATTCGTTTTTGTCATCCTGCGCGCAGTCGCTCTGCATATATCGCCGAAGTCATCCTGCGTGCAGTCGCAGGATCCATGCTTTTTACTCTGTTTATGGTAGCATCCAAACCTTTCTTTCCTGGATTCCTCGACTCTGCTTCGCGTCGCGCGGAATGATATGGCCAGTTCTATGTTTCCTCAAGTGAAGGGCATAGGACGTAGCATCCATATTGCCATTCACGTCACCCTACGCTTTAGTCGCAGGGGCCATACTTTTTCTGGATTTCTCGACTTCCTGCCACATTTCGTTCGCAGTTCGCGGGGAATGACAGGCTTTTTTATGTTTTTTTTCACGTCATCCAGCACGTTAGTCGCTCTGCATATATCGCCGTTGTCATGCTGCGCGCCAGTCGCAGCATCCATGCTTTTATCATACTCCGTACCAACCTTCAGCTAAGTCTAGCCATTCCGGATTGTCCTTTTCAATTAATTTCACTTTCCATTGACGAGGTCGATTTTTGATTTTCTTTTCCAAATTTATTGCTTCTTGCATATCATTGCCTTCAACAAACCAGACTAATTTTGAAATATTGTATTTGTATGTAAAACCTTTATAGAACCCATGCTTATGTTCTAGTATGCGTTTTTTTAAGTCACTGGTTACTCCAGTATATAAGGTACCATTTTTCTTACTGGCAAGAATATAGACATAGCTTTTGTTATTCATTTACTGTCCTTTATGTATTTTATAGATTCTGCGATTCCACTGACGTGGTCCGCAGAATGACATATATATTGGCTGACTGGTGCTGTGTACAGTATTGTGTGTTATCCCTTTGTCATTCTCCTGCGCGTCTGTCATGGGGATCCATATTACCACCGAAGTCATGCTGCGCTTTAGTCGCAGGATCCATGCTTTTTCTGGATTCCTCGACTCCCTGCCACACTTTGTTCGCAGTTCGCGCGGAATGACGGGAGGTACCACTTGAGTCATCCTGCGCGCAGTCGCAGGATCCATGCTTTTTACTCTGTTTATGGTAGCATCCAAGCCTTTCTTTCCTGGATTCCTCGACTCTGCTTCGCGTCGCGCGGAATGACATGGCTGTTCCAAGCCTCCTTAAGCGCTGTGTAATGAC
>JAAYGN010000265.1 GCA_012727715.1 Desulfovibrionales bacterium
GCTTCATCGGGCACAATGCCTCGCACTCTTAGACTACCAATTTATTTATCAGTAAATATCATGTGCAAAAAATATTCACTAACCATGGCCCTGGTGGCCAATGTTTTATTCATAACCGTTATTAATGAATACTTTATTGCTGAGCAGGGCTATCTCGCGCATGTGCTCAGCTTTTTTGGTTTTGTAGTTCTGGCTGGATATGCCCTGACCTCTCAAACCAGAAAAGTTATGGTTCTGGCATTTTTTAGTGTCTTTATTATTTTTAACCTTGGTTATTATGAGCTGAATAAAACCATGCAGACCATGGTTGGGACCAGTTTTCATCTCTACCCAGAATTATTTTTTGACGCGCCCACCTCTTTTTTGCAACAAGCCTTTAAAGAAACTTCTTTAAATTGGATAAGCTATTGGGGCTTATTGCTCTTGCCCATAAATATTTTTTTGATGGTTAAAAGACAAAGACCATTATTGACCCTGCCTGATTTTCTCCATAGGCCTTGTGCCCTGGAAACAACCTTGGTCAGCCTGGTCCTTGGGGCCTGGTTGATCTTTTTTCCCAATGTAAAAAATACTGTGAATTTATTTTACGCGCATAAAGATACTCAGCCTGTGGAGACCAATAGCACGTATGCGCAAATTATAGAAAAATATAATCAAGCAAAACAGAACTCACCCATGATTAAACCACGGCATGTCAGGATTAGAGAAGGGATCGGGTATTTCAATGTCTTTAAGCTTGAAGACAAATTAGCGTATTATAGTACTCATGGCGATCAAGTGGATATGAAAGTTCGGTTTTATATTTATTTATATCCCAAAAATATCAAGGATATGCCTGAAAAACGACGAGAGTTCAAGTATGATAACATCAATTTTGCTTTTAAAGATCAGGGTATTCAGTATAAAAATCTTTGTTATACAGAAAAAATACTGCCCAAATATGAGGTAGTCAAATATCGAACTAGACAATGGAATGGAAAAGAAAAAAAAGATCTGTGGTCAGCTAACTTTGAGTAGATGTAAACAAACTTGGACAATATATCGCACTTTATAATAGAAGATAATTAACTATAAAATTTTAATATAGTTGCAATATTTAATAGTAATATAAAGTATTGGAGAAGTAATTATGAAAGGTTTAACAGTCGGTGTCTTTGATGTTTTTCATTTAGGACACTTAAGGATGCTTAAAAAAGCAAAAAAATATTGTGATAATTTAATTGTTGCAGTTCATAATGATAAGTTAAATAGCAAAAACGTTGAATTTGCATACACATTAGAAGAACGTATGGAAATAGTTGCTGCTATTAAGTATGTAGACCAAGTTATACCTTATGATCGTGTGGATTTGATTATTCGGGAAGTCGACTTTGATATATTTTTATATGGTCCTGATCAAGCACATAAGTATTTTCAACAAGCATTTTCTTGGTGTACTGAAAATAATAAAAAAATCACCATGCTAGAAAGAACTAAAGGTATATCTTCAACTATGCTCAGAAAAGTTCTCTCAGCAAAAGAGGTCTAGCATATGTCGAAAGCTATAGAAATAATTGAAAAGCCCGAAAGTATTTCTTGGGAAGAAATAACAGAACTTCTTCATAAATCTTATGCTACTAGAAGCAAGCAAAGTATGACTTATTTAGCTTCCTACCAAACTGTAGAAAAAACAATTGAGCGAGTAGGCGATGGTATTTGTTATGTTGCTTTAGTTGATGGAAAATTAGCTGGAACCTCTACATTATCATTTAAATATAATAGAAAGGGACAAAATTATGCTGAGTTTTGTCAAGTAGCAGTAGATCCTATATATAGGGGACTAGGTATTGGATCAAAGTTAACTGATATTAGAATTCAGAAGTGTAAAGAAGCAAATTTAAACTATCTTGAAGCTTCGACCTCCATTAATGCTAGCAGTATTATTGATTTTTGGAAAACAAGATATGGTGCACAAATGGTTGGGTAATCCTCCCACAAATTAGTAGCTTTTAAGAGTAGAATTTCCGA
>JAAYGN010000168.1 GCA_012727715.1 Desulfovibrionales bacterium
CACCACCATTAGCAAAGAAGCCCAGCCCCTGGTGCGTTATCGTACCAGAGATATCACGAGTATCAATGTCATTCCATGCAAATGTGGGCGCACCCATCGACGTATTGCCCGCATCCAGGGTCGCAGTGATGACATGCTCATTATTCGTGGTGTTAATGTCTTCCCACAACAAATAGAGGCCATCCTTTTGGAAACCCAGGGCGTGGCTCCCCATTATCAGCTTATTTTGACCAGGGAAGGCAGTCTGGACATGCTTGAAGTCAAAGTAGAAATAGATGAAAAACTCTTTTCTGACGAAATCAGACATTTACAGCGCGTTGAAGCCACGATACGAAAAAATATCAAGGAATTTTTAGGAGTCACGGCCAAGGTGACCCTGTCTGAGCCCCAAAGTATTGAGCGCTCTGAAGGCAAGGCCAAACGCATCGTTGATTTGCGCAATGGGTAATCCCCGTCTTACATGGGAGGATAAAATGAAAGTAGAACAAATTTCTGTATTTTTGGAAAATAGAGCTGGCCGTCTGGCCGAAGTAACCAAGGTTTTAAGTGAAAACAATATCAATATCCGTGCCCTATCCCTGGCCGATACCTCTGATTTTGGAATCCTGCGTCTGATTGTCACCAACAATGAAAAGGCCAAAGAAGCCCTGAAAGCCAATGGTTTTACGGTAGGCAGAACCAATGTCGTAGCTGCAGAAGTAGGAGATCACCCTGGTGGACTGCATACGATTTTGGAAATGCTCAATGCCGGCGAAGTGAATGTGGAATATATGTATGCCTTTGTGACCCAAAGCGGTCAAAATGCCATTCTTATTTTCCGCTTTGACCGTACAGATCAAGCCATTGAGGTATTGAAAAAGAACCATGTTCGTATCTTATCCGGAGACGAACTCTATTCCTTATAGCTCACAACCAAAAGGAAACACTGATGCATAACAGAAAAAAATAATCAGTGTTTCCTTATTTACCCCCTAGCTTCTATTCCTCGCCCAGATCATCACCATTGTCCTGCTCAGTATCTGGGTCATGTATTCTTCGATCTTCTTCTTCTCGAATAACCCGGCGCAATACTTTGCCCACAATAGACTTGGGCAAATCTTCCCGAAATTCCACCTGTTTGGGTACCTTATAATTGGCCAGCTTGTCCCGACAAAAGGCAAGGATTTCTGCCTTGGTCACGGTATGATTCTCTTTAAGAACAATATAGGCTTTAATAATTTCCCCTCTGGTCTGGTGATTAATGCCCACGCTCACCGCTTCTTTGACCGCCGGATGTTCATGTAAAACTTCATCAATTTCACGGGGGTAAACATTATATCCACCACTGATAATAATATCTTTTTTACGATCCACAATAAAAAAATAGCCTTCCTCATCCATGTACGCAATATCACCAGTGTACAGCCAGCCATTTCTGAGGACCGAAGCTGTTTCATCAGGCCGATTCCAGTATCCTCGCATGACCTGGGGACCGCGCACAATGAGCTCTCCAATTTTGCCCATCGGCAGGGGTACCGCACCAACTTCCATATCTACAATAGCTGCATCAGTGTCAGGGAAAGGAAGCCCAATGGATCCGTTTTTACTTTTACCTCGCAAAGGATTTAAATGCGTAATAGGTGAGGCTTCGGTCAGGCCAAAGCCTTCGATAATATCAGCCCCATTGGTCAGACTATTAAATTTTTCCATAACTGACGCTGGCATGGGTGCGGAACCGGACACACAATAGCGCACGGAAGACAAATCATATTTGTCCAAATTCTTTTGTTGGAGCAAGGCCACAAAAATTGATGGGGCACACGGAAAAATAGTGGGTCTGCCTTTATCAATGGTTTTCAGGACATCCAAGGGAACAAACTTGGCCACGGGTATCAAGGTCGCACCAATCAATGCACCCAGATTCACACACACGGTTAAACCATAAATATGAAAAAAAGGCAGCAGGCCAAGTATAACTTCGCCTGTCTCCTGAATAGAATGTAACACAGCTCGCGCCTGTTGAGCATTATAGCCCAAATTGGCGTGGGTCAGCATGACCCCTTTGGATATTCCTGTTGTCCCGCCTGTGTACTGCAAGGCAGCTAAATCCTGGTGCGGATCTATGGGATGGGGTGCATCCAGCAAGGTCAGTTTGAGCAGACTTTTCCAACGCAGAACTGTGCTCCCATCATAGGCAATAGACTCCAGCTTGAATTCTCGTCGAGATTTAAGGGTATACAAAATATTGAGAGGAAAAGAGAGACAGTCAGCAATGGAGGTAATAAAAATCCGTTTCAAATTCAGGCGGGGGCGCAAACTGTCTATACGTTTCCAAAGTAAATTAAGGGTAATAAGGGTCTGGGTGCCTGAGTCATTAAAGTGATGCAGGAGCTCCTTTTCCATATAGAGTGGGTTGGTCATGACCACCACTGCTCCAATTTTTAAACAAGCCCAATAGCTGATCACAGCCTGAGGACAATTGGGCAACATAATGGCGACCCGGTCACCAGCCTTGACCCCGGTTTTTTTCAAATTGGCAGCCGCCAGATCCACCAAGCGTTTTAATTTTCGATACGTTACCTTCCAATTGTGAAATAAAATGGCGGTGCGGTTAGGAAAATTTGCTGCTGCCCGCTCCAAAATCTCATAGAGTGGAATAATTTCATACTCCAGATGGGGGCTGACTTCCTCATCATAATGCTCGAACCAGACACGCTCAATCCCCTTGTCAATCATGCCATATCCTCTTTTATAACAATATGAATAATGGTTTTTCTACAAGACCACCTTGCCCCTTGCAAGAAAGAGTCAACACCGATCCAAAACCAACACAATCTCCATATGCCAGGTACCTGGAAACATATCCAACAATATCATGGAACCTATCTCCCAGCCCTGCGCCAACAAGGGCTGCATATCACGCAAGGTGTTGATCACATCACAAGAAACCCAGACCAAGCGCTGAGCACTATCAATAGCTGTCACATGATGACCAATACCTTTGGCTCCGGTGCGAGGTGGATCAAGGATAATACTCTGAGGAGCAAAATCCCGAACCATGGACCAAGATGAGTCTTTGGATAAATTGGCCTGCTGAAACCTGACCTTGTCCAAGCCAAGACGCAGCGCATTATCTGTACCAGCCTTTAGAGCTACAGGGGAACCCTCCACGGCCAAAATATTTTTGCCAAGACGAGACAAAGGCAGGGCAAAATTCCCAGCTCCAGAAAAAAGATCGGCCACACGGTCAAAGGGATCCACCAGAGATGCAACCAGTTGAACCAGGGTTTGATTCAGGTCCCAATTGGCCTGAAAGAATACCTGTGCAGGTAAATGTATGGTCAGATCAAAAGCTGAAAAAGAAAAGGATAAACATTGAGGGTCATACTCATGGGCCACCTGACCTGTATCAGGGCTGGCCGCAATGGTATGGCGACCATCAGGAAGGTCATAGGCTAAGGCAGACATGGCCTGAGCCAAGGGCTCGGCCAAAAGCAGACAATCCTGCAAGGCCACCAGCTTGCTGCTCCCTTGAGCCATGGCGTGCGCTTTGTGATCCTGGACATGAATTTGCCCCCGCCAACGATAACGCCACTCCTTGGGGCTGGGCAAAACCATCAGTGAGGACAAAAGTTTGTTGGCTGAGTCGTAACCCAGAGAGCGAGTCAAAGCATCGATCAAAATCTCCTTTTTCAGAGCCAGCCCTGTTTGGGAAGTAACCATGCCAAAGGGTGAGCCACCGCATTGGTTGGCATGAGCACAGGGATGATTTACGCGCAAAGGAGATGGGGACAGTATTTCAACGGCCTGGGCCTGGAGATAGTCTTTCTTGTGTGCTTGTATTTGCGCCCGAACCTTTTCACCTGGCAACACTCCAGGTTCCACAATGACTACCTGGCCAGAATCAAGCCTGGCCAAGCCTCGGCCACGCCACAGCAATTTTTCAATATCTAAGACAAACTGGTCTTCCATGAAGTAACGCAACCATTCCTTAATGCTGGGTACACTCTAAAGTGGTGTGCGAGAGCGAAGCAGAACATTGTTGATCCCATTGACCTTGAGTTTTTCTCGTAAAGCAAGGGCTGAATCAACAGTTCCCTGATGATGAACATAAACCCGGTACCAGGTTTTACCTTCATGATTGGCTGTAACCACAGAGGTTTTAAATCCCCCGGATTCAAGTTGTTTGAGAAAGTTCTGGGCCTGTTCCATGGTATTGAGGGCCGCCACCTGGTAGTTAAAAACAAAAACTTCATCCTTGTCATTGGCTGGGACAGCTGGTGCTGGGGTGTTGGTTTCTGTTTTCTGTTGAACTTGGGGTGGCGCAGGAGCACTGGGGGCAGAAGCTTTGGCAGGTACAGGAGGAGCAGCAGCCAGGGATGTGCTTGCAGTAGTGGAGCCTTGTTTGAGTTTTTCAAAAAACTCAAGCTCTTCGGCCTTTAATACTTCCTCATTTTTCTCTGTAAGCAGAGGAAAATCCTCAGGCAGAAATTTTTGGGCTACTTCTTTGGCAATTTTTTCTGGTTGATAGCCCCGCCCCACAATGACACCTAAAATAAAGGCCCAGGCCATACCTATAACCACCAACACGAGCAGGGAAACACACCCTGACACACCCAGCTTAAAACAAAAGCCATCCTTTTTGGCATTGGTTGTTTTTCGTGGAGTTCGTCGTTTCATAGTCTTGTTACATTCTTTCTGGTGCACTAACACCAAGAAGCTTCAAACCATTTTTAAGTACCTGAGCCACAGCCTGAAAAAGAAGGATGCGGGCGAGCAACAATTGCTGGTCCTCACCGGAAAGGATGTGGTGGGTATTATAATAGCGATGCAACGTCCCGGCCAGATCCATGAGATAGTAACTGATATGATGGGGCGACAAGGATCTTGCTGCTAGGTCCACCATATCTTCAAAGCGGTCCAAAGCCTTGAACAAGGCATGGTCCTCTGGGGTGGTCAACAAGGCCAAGAGCTCCACAGATGCAGCAGGCAATGCCAATCCCTGTGCTGTAGCTTTACGCAGTAAAGAACAAATGCGGGCATGGGCATATTGCACATAATAGACCGGATTATCCATTGTTTTTTGTTTGACCATATCCAGGTCAAAATCCAGGTGGGAGTCGCTTTTGCGCGATAAAAAGATAAACCGTGCTGCATCTACCCCCACTTCTTCACACACATCGGCCAGGGTTTCAAATTGCCCAGCCCGGGTGGACATGGCAACCTGCTCCCCACCTTGAATCAAATTGACCAATTGGACCAAAATAACCTGCAACGCCTCACCCTTTCTGCCCAAAGCTTGTACAGCAGCCTGCATACGAGGCACATAGCCATGATGATCTGCACCCCAAATATCGATCATCAGGTCAAAACCACGCTTAATCTTGTGGTCATGATAGGCAATATCTGAGGCAAAGTAGGTCAGGGAACCATCAGATTTTTTTAATACCCGATCTTTGTCATCACCGTAATTTGTAGAGCGAAACCACAGGGCCCCATCTTGAAGATAGGCAATATCCTTATGCAGTAATGTTTGTAATGTGGCCTCTACCTGTCCACCATCCACCAAAGTTTTTTCCGAAAACCAATGTTGGTGTTCGACTGCAAAATTTTTCAAATCTTTTTTTATACTCACCAAAATATCTTCCAACCCTCGTTGATAACAAAGATCTAAAGCTTGTGCTTCAGGAAGATCTAAAAGAGCTTGACCATGCTCCCTGATGAGTGCCTGAGCAATATCTTTGATGTATGCACCACGATAACAATCTTCTGGAAATTCTACATCCCGGCCACAGGCCTGTTGATAACGCACCCAAATGGCCAAACCCAAAAGACGCATCTGGCGCCCAGCATCATTGACATAGTACTCTGTTTCCACTTCATGCCCAGAAAAACGCAAAATACGAGCCAAGCTATCACCAATGGCTGCACCACGGCCATGACCAATGTGTAAGGGGCCCGTGGGATTGGCGGACACGTATTCCACCTGTACTTTTCGACCTTGCCCCCAATAAGCACGCCCAAAATTCTCTTTTTGTTTCAGGACATCCATAACAATGGACTGCCAAAAAGTAGAAGAAAAAGTAAGGTTAATAAAACCTGGGCCAGCAATAGCAATATGGGTCAATTCCGGGCAAGAGGCTTTGAGGTCTGCCTGAATCAGTTCTGCTGCCTGACGTGGATTTTGTCCCTTTTTCCGAGGCATGACCATGGCCAAATTGGTAGCCATATCCCCATGTTGCTCATTTTTAGGTGATTCAATAATCAACTTGGCTGGCAGATCGTGTCCTCTTTGGGCCACAAAACTTTTCAACTGGTTTTCAAGATATGTTCTGGCTTTCATGCGAGACTTTCCTCCAGCCCCTGTGCCTGTTCCAGAGAACTAACAGACAAAGAGCGCACTTCTTCTTTGCCCTGTAAAATTTGTCCAGTCATACGTGCCAGCACTCCTTTGGGCCCCAATTCAATAAAAGTTCGTAGGCCACTGTCATATTGATGCGTAATGGTTTGTATCCAGTGTACCGAAGAAGTCATTTGTGCTTTCATGGTCTCCAGGACTTTTTGTCCGCAGGGTTCAGGCAGAGCGGTGACATTGAGGTATAGGGAAATTACGGGATCTTTCCAGTCCATTTTATCCATATACCGAGCCAATTCCACACCAGCTTCCTGCATGTATGGTGAATGAAAGGCATTGCAAACCGGCAATACCATGGCCCGCCCCTTAAGGGGTTTTACTGCTGCGCACACATGCTCCACCGCCTGAACATGGCCACTAATAACAAATTGGGCCGGAGTATTGAAGTTGGCAATACGAATGGCCTGGCCTGTTTTCTGATGAGCCTTGGTGACCAAATCTTCCACCTGGGTCTGGCTCAGCTTGAGAATAGCCGCCATGCTCCCTTCCTGGTTGCAAACTTCATCCATAAGCTTCCCACGCAGGCAAACTAACTGAAGGCATTGATCCAAGGATAAAACGCGAGCTGCAAAAAGAGCTGAAAATTCTCCCAAACTATGCCCAGCCACGGCTTTTACCTTGAGTTTGGATGCCAAAAAAGTCCACAAGTTCATATTAACAACAGTGAGAGCTGGTTGCAGATTTTTAGTTTCTGCCATAGCTGTTTGATCTGTATCCCAATATATTTCTCGCAGAGGTAAACCACAAATTTGTTCTGCCTTTTTCCATAAATCCATGGCCTCTGGCCAGTGTTCAGCCAGATCTCGCCCCATATTCGCCTCTTGTGAGCCCTGGCCCGGAAAAAGAATGCTCTGAGTACCTAACAACATGAATCCTCCATATAAAAACTGTGCTGCTTGTATCCACAGCCCTTTGGGAGGTAAAGAAGAAATCCCGGGCCCAAGGAAATGTCATGAGTATGCAACTAACAGTAGCTAACATAATCACCCAATCCCAATACTTGGGGCGCTCCCTGACCCAAGAAGATGCCAGCCTTCTGGCCGATTACCTGGGTCTTTTAGTCAAATGGAACCAACGAATGAATCTGGTGGGCCCTGCAACCTGGGAGCGAATCCTGGAAATCTTGATTCAGGACTCCTGGCACCTGGCTGACGTGCTTTTTGACCAAAACATTGCTCCAGAACACAGCCTGGACTTGGGGGCGGGGGCAGGATTACCCGGTATTCCTTTACGGATATGGTGGCCAAGGGGTGAATATCTTTTAGTGGAACCTCGTCAAAAGCGAGCCCTATTTATGGAACAGGCCATTATGCACATGGGGTTGTCCAACACCATGGTCTTTCAAGGGCGAATGGAAGACCTCCCCACAGAAAAACGTCAGGCCGGGCTCATTATCAGCCGGGCCTTTAAACCCTGGCGAGCATTGCTGTCCGAGGCAACCAACTATCTCATGCCCCAGGGACATATTGTGGTTATGACCAATGATCCTGAGCCCAAAGATGTGCTGGATGGCTATACCCTGGAACTTATCCGGGAATATACGGTAGCCCAAAAAAAACGATATTTCTGGTTATTCATCCTTGGGCGGAAAAGTTTTTCCTAAATTGGGCATCAGTAAGCGAGTGGCCACTTTATCCACTTCTTCAGCCAAATCCATAAACCGTTCCAAAAGTTCCAAAATCTCAAGTTTACGATCTTCAGCTGAGTATCCAAAGTCTTCCTCTAAACGTCCAGACATCAGATATTCTTCAAATTCATTCAAAATTTTTTCCGTGAGCATGACAACCTCGAATTGTGAATATGATTGGAAAATATGGCTTTTTCTCATACATTGATCTTGAGGTCAAAGCATGAAGCAAGAATAATCAAAGAATATGATTGACTTTACTTACGGTGTTCAATAAAGATTTTCTCTTCAACGCCGGAGTGGTGAAACTGGTAGACGCACTGGATTCAAAATCCAGCGAGGGCAACCTCATGTCAGTTCGATTCTGACCTCCGGCACCAAGAAAAATAAGCGGTTACAACAATAACCGCTTTTTTTTGTGCCCAATTTTGTACACTAGTTGCACACTACTTTTTACTAATTTTCCGGCTATCCAGCTGCAGTGCGAGTTACTTCCTGAATAGCATCCAATTTGCGTAATTTTTCTATAATCCCATAGAGCTGGGTTGTTGTTTTGACTTCAATAACAAATTCCAAAACTGATGTCCCATCCACATCAGAACTAAAATGCCCAGAATCAATATTGACCTCTTCTTTCGCCAGTAAACTGGTCACCTGCCCCAACACTCCTCGCTGGTTTTTACAAATAATCTTGATGCGAGCTGGAAGCACTTTAGAAGCATCTTCTCCATCCCAAGTAACATCCAAAAGACGCTCTATTTCCATATTGGCCACATTGGGACAATCTTGGGTATGAATGGTTACTCCCAAACCTCGGCTAATATATCCAACAATGGGGTCACCAGGCAAAGGATTGCAGCATTGGGCATAACGAATGAGCACTCCATCCACGCCCTGAATGGAGATAGCATCTTTCGGACCAGAGGACCTGACAGAAGGTTGGGCTGAGGTTTTACGCTCAACAGCCTTGGACTCATCTTTGGGTAAGAGCTTGCGCAGCACTTGACGAGCAGTCAAACGACCATGGCCCACTGCTGAAAAAAGATCATCCACCTGACGAAAAGAAAATTCTTTGACCACTGGTTCAAATGCACCAGCCTTGAGGGCCTTGGCGACATTGATACCCATGCGACGGCCTTCTTTTTCCAAAAACTCCTTGGCCAAAGTCAGACTGCGAGCCCTTTCTTCGGTATTGATCCAATGCTTCACTCGTGACCGGGCTTTTCCTGTCTTGATGAAATGGAGCCAGTCTCGACTGGGATTGCGTGAAGCATCAGTAATAATTTCTACAGTGTCGCCATTTTGCAGAGGCGTACTTAAAGGAACCAGACGGCCATTAACCTTGGCTCCAGCACAATGATTGCCTACTTCCGTATGAATGGAATAGGCAAAATCAACAGGAGTGGACCCTTCAGGGAGTTCCTTGACCTGACCTTGAGGAGTGAAGACATACACCTCTTCCTGAACCAAATCCATGCTCAAGGTGGACATGAAGTCGCGTGAGTCCTGAAGATCTCCCTGCCAGTCCAAAATTTGTCGCAGCCAACTAAAACGATCCTCGGTTTCCTGGCTCTTTTTGCTCCCTTGCTCTTTATAAGCCCAATGAGCTGCCACACCATATTCAGCTAATTGGTGCATTTCTTCGGTGCGGATCTGAATTTCAATACGCTCACCATCAGGGCCAATAACTGTAGAATGCAAACTTTGATACATATTGGCCTTGGGCATGGAAATATAATCCTTGAATTTCCCAGGAACAGGCTTCCACAAAGAATGAACCAGACCCAAAACAGTGTAACATTCACGCAAATTATTAACGATAACCCGAAAGGCAATGACATCAAAAATTTGATCCAGCCCCAGGCCACGCTGTTTCATTTTTTGATACACAGAGTAGATATGCTTGATGCGCCCACTGACACGCCCCCTGATCTCATTTTGAGCAAGCACTTCCTGAATCATGGTTGTTACCCGATTTATATACGCCTGGCCTTCAACCTGATAACGCTCAATACCATCTGAAATCTGCGCATACACATCAGGCTTTAAGTACATCAGTCCATAATTTTCAAGTTGTACTTTAATACGGTACAGACCAAGACGATTGGCTAAAGGTGCATAAATACCCAATGTTTCTTGAGCTATGGCTCGTTGCTTGTGCTCCTTTTGATATTGCAAGGTAGAAATATTATGTAATCTATCAGCCAATTTGACCAAAATCACTCGGATATCATCAGCCATGGCCAAAATCATTTTTCGAATATTTTCTGCTTGAGCCTGTTCCTTGGACTCAAAATTCATCTTACTGATCTTGGTCACACCTTCCACAATGGCCCCCACTTCCTTGCCAAATTGTTCCGCAATCTGAGAAGTAGTGGCGTCTGTGTCCTCCACTGTATCATGGAGCAAACCAGCGATAATAGTTGGGGCATCCAAACGAAGATGCGCCAAAATATGGCTTACCTCCAAAGGATGAGAAAGATATGGCTCTCCAGAAAGGCGTACCTGACCGGCATGGGCTGCTGCAGAAAAAACATAAGCTTTTTGAATCAAAGCTACATCAGCAGAAGAAAGATAGGATGAGGCCTGATCCAAAATATCTGTAATACGAATCATAATACTTCCTGGGTGTCCCTTTACATAGAGTCAATCTATCTTGGAATTGACTCCCACACTCCAAAAAGTCAACTTTTCTTTAGAGTTCTGAGCAGATTACTTTGATGATATGGGAAAAGAGAACTTCAGTTTTTACGGAACCATCCAAATCCAAAGCTTCTCTTTATAATGAACGATAACCTCAAGAAAAGTCACTTTAATAGTCCAATGTACTCGAATGAAAAAACTTTACCATATTTATTTACAAAACACTTGAAATCTTATTTTCATACTTTATAGGTCTGAATAAAAAAATGTTTACATGTTTTTTTAAATGTGTATTGTGTAGATTAATCTTATATATTTATATCTTAGCAAGTTACTCAGCTGATTTGTTGTAAATTATATTTTTGAATAGTGTTGTATTTGAAGAAAATAAGCTGGTAAGGAGGGTGTGTATGAGTGAGTATGCAGCCTGGGATTGGAGCGTAGGCTCCAAAACTGTGGCCAACCTGGCTGAATGTGACTGCGAAATCCAATGGCGGGAAGAAAACCAGGCCAGCCCTGATGGTGAACAGGTCGCAGCTGTGGTCAACACTGGTGAGGGGGAATTTACTGTCTGCGTCAATGGTTCATGCTGGGAACCAAGGTATGAGCGCGTTTGGTACTTGCGCTATTCGCCTGATGGACGTCTATCTGGCCTAGCTTGTGACGAAGGTGACTGGACCATGTGTATAGATGGAGAACAATGGGAAGAAACCTATGGTTTTTTATTTAACACCATGTTCTCCAAAGATGGCTCAGTCATTGCTTGTTGTGTTGCTGATGCCATGACCTATGGCATGGTTGTAGATGGTGTAGCCTGGGAAAACCTCTATGATAATGCCAACAATTTTCATCTTAGTGCTGATGGTCAAAAAACAGTCGCTGTTGTACAAACCGTACCTTTGGGCCAGGCAGAAATATTTAAGTTCAAAGAAGGCGTTTACTCTGTAGCTGTGGACGGTGAGGCCTGGGATGTCAACTTTGTTAATGCCTGGACTCCACGTTTTAATGCTGACAACTCCTCTGTGGCCGCCCAAATTCGGCTCAACCTATTTGACTACACCATTGCTGTGGATGGTAAGCCTTGGAACACGGTCTATAGTCAGGTCTGGGAGCCACTTTTTCATCCCAAAAACAAATCCATAGTTACCCCTGTCCGTATCTCTGGCAAATGGGGCATGGCCCAAGATGAAAAAATCATTTGGCAACCTCACTTTTATCAGGTCTGGCAGCAGCAATTTAGCCCTTCAGGTGACAGATTAGCGGCCATTGTTTGTCCTGAATACGGCCGCTGGACTTTGGCGGTGGATGGCAAAACCTGGAACACCACTTTTGGTGACATGGTCATGGATCTGACCTTTAGTCCTGATGGTCGTCGTCTGGCTGCTTTGGGCAAGCAAGATACAAAATGGACTGTTATTGTTGATGATCGGGTCTGGAGTGGACAATATGATATGTGCTTTGCTCCAGTCTTTTCTCCTGATAGCCAACATGTAGCTGCCCGAGTTGAAAAGAAAGGCAAATACACCATTGCTATAGATGGCAAAGAATACGGGCAAAACTTTGACCAATGTTTTGACCCCACCTTTAGCCCTGATGGTAGTAAAGTGCTCATTCGCGCTATTGCTGGGGGTAAGTACCTGCGTATTGTTGAACCCGTCGCAAATATAATTGGATAAGGAGGCCTGACATGCAGGATATCTATTTGCTGGTATCTGGCCCCCTGGCTTGGGCGGCTTGGGCAATTTTTCTTTTTGGTTCTATTTATAAAATTTGGAAGACCTTGGATACAGCCAAGAAAAAAGAACAAGTACTGTTCAGTTATGTATCCCTTAAATATGGCTTACGCTCCATAATCAATTGGTCTATTCCCTTTAACACGGTGAATATGCGTCTTAATCCAGCTTTAACTGCTATCTCCTTTTTCTTTCATATTGCATTTTTTGTACTTTTACTCTTTGTATCAGCACATCAAGTCATGCTGGGAGAAGGATTTGGCATTAGCTGGTTTACCATTCCTGATACTTTGGCCAATATTCTGGCTTTTGGTGTCCTGGGTGCCTGTATCTTTTTTGCAGCACGCCGATTGACTGTGCCAGAAGTCAAGTATGTCACTGACTGGACAGACTTTGCTCTACTTATTCTTGTTGTTGCTCCCTTTGTGACAGGTATCTTGGCATACTATCAAATTGGTAATTACATGCTCATGATCATTTTACATATGCTCTTTGCCGAAGCAGTACTTGTAGCTATACCCTTTACACGCTTGAGTCACATGTTATTGGCACCATTAACTCGCGCCTATATTGGTTCAGAATTCGGCATGGTGCGTAACGTCAAGGATTGGTAAACTGAGGAGATGACTATGGAAGAACGCGTCTGGATAAAAGACGAAGGTATAGAAGCAGGGGCAGCCAAGCTCACCCCGGAAAAAATTGAAAAAACCATTAACGCTGTTTTTGACAATGAAACAGGTGCTCGCCTCAAAGCCTATGTCGAAACCTGTATTCATTGTGGCCTGTGCTCGGATGCCTGCCATTTTTTTCTCTCCCATGACCGTGACCCCAGATTTTCACCCGTGGGCAAGGTCAAGCAAACCATTTGGCCCATGCTCAAGAACAAGGGCAAGGTTTCTGTAGAATTTATGAAGCAAGCCGTTCAGGTTGCCCAGACTGAATGCAACCTCTGTCGCCGCTGTGTACAGTATTGTCCTTTTGGCATTGATATCGCCTATATGATGTCTTTGGTGCGGCGTATTTGTCACAAACAGGAAATCACGCCTCTGTATATTCAGGACACAGCGCATTCCCACGCCGCGACCATGAACCAGATGTGGGTCAAGGATGACGAATGGATTGACGCCCTGCAATGGCAGGAAGATGAAATGCGCGACGAATTTCCCAATGCACGCATTCCCCTGGAAAAAGAAGGGGCAGAGATCATGTATTCTGTCATTGGTCCTGAACCCAAGTTCCGTACCCAGCTCATTTATCAGGCCGCAGCGATCATGAATGAAACCGGTATGGACTGGACCATGCCCGCTACCCCTGGCTGGGACAACTCGGACATGGCCATGTACACAGGTGATTCGGAGATGATGGGCCGCTTAAAACGCATGCATTTTGATACTGCAGCTCGGCTTAAAGTTAAAAAAATTGTTATGGGTGAATGTGGACATGCCTTTCGCTCAGTATATGACACAGGTAACCGTGTTTTAGGTTGGCGTATGCCCCCCATCCCAGTCATCCATGCCCTGGAGTTCTATTGGGATCTGCTGAACGAAGGAAAGCTCAAAGTAGCCAAAACTTTTGACGAGCCCGTTACTTTTCATGACCCGTGTAACGTTGTGCGGGGACGTGGTTTGCATGAAAAAGCTCGTGAAGTAGTCCGAGCCTTTTGCCCCAATTTTATTGAAATGATCCCCAACCGTGAACACAACTACTGTTGTTCTGCAGGTGGTGGAGTTATTAATTGTGGGCCGCCATTTAAAAATGCCCGTGTGGAAGGTAACCGGGTCAAAGCGGAGCAGCTCAAAGCTACTGGAGTCAAGGTTTGTATTGCTCCATGCCACAACTGCCATGGTGGACTTGAGGACATCATTCACACCTTTGAGCTGGGCATAGAACTCAAATTCCTGGGCGAAATTATCTATGAGCACATGGAAAAACCCAATGCTGTCTAGGAGTGAGAGATGAGAGATATACTATATAGATATGCGATTTTTTGTGCTATTATACTTTGTATGTCCTTTGGTAGTGTTGCTTTTGCCGAGGATACCGGTGTGTTCGATGTCAACGCCTTTGGCACTCTGGAGCGACCAGTCAGCCAGTTTGACCATGATGCACACATGGAGTACCCAGAGATTGATGAGGATTGCTCTGTTTGTCACCATGTGTATGAAGATGGAAAACTTGTTGAAGGAGAAAGCTCTGAAGATCAGGCTTGTTCGGATTGCCACACTATAAAAGCTCAAGGTAGTCAGCCAGGATTACGAACAGCCTACCACGATCAATGTAAGGGCTGTCATATTGACATGAAAAAAGGCCCGGTAGCCTGTGGCGAATGCCATGTAAGATAAATTCCCCTAAAGGATTGCCAGGCTCCTGAAGACCTCCAGGTCTTCAGGAGCCTTTTTTATTTGTACAAACACATCAAGTACGTTTGAAAAACAATCTCTGACATTAAAAAATACCAACACGCTGGAACAATACTATGAGTAGCAATTGGCTTTTACTTTTTCTTGGTGGTGTCTTTGAAACATGCTTTGCCGTGAGCCTGTCCCGGGCCCAACAGACTACCGGAATAGTCATGTGGGCATGGTTAACCTTTTTTGTAATCGCTGTTTCTTTGAGCATGTACCTGCTTTATGCGGCCATGGGTGGGAAAAATCCTATCCCCTTGGGCACAGCCTATGCGGTATGGGCTGGTATCGGTGCAGTGGGCAGTGTAGTGGTAGGAATTGTATTTTTAGGTGAACCAGCTACATTTTTGCGTTTATTGTTTTTATCTTTGCTCATTTTTTCCATTATTGGTATTCAATTGGTTGAGTAGCCAAACTAAAAATATTTCAGTAATTACAAGCTGTTCAACTACCTGATCAAAGTTACAAATTAAATTGATAAATTTGACCTCCCTCTACATAATTCTATTTGAAATAGACGTACAATCATCAAAAAAAGAGACTAGGGCCAAAACTTATCATTTTTTAAGGTTGTCCTACCTGAAACACAACAGGAGTATGTATAATGTTCAAGGCTATTTCGTCAGTGTTTTAAAAGACCAAGGAAATAGTTGATGATGTCGTTAGCAGCACTTCCATTGATGATGAAAAATACGCCATAGCTGAACGTGAGATTGAGTATGGATTAGTTATTGTGGGCTAAAGCTCTGGTCATTGCCAAAGGAGACGAACAGCGACGCAAGGCTGAATACATCAAATTGAGAGCCAAGCGTCTTGCTGAAGCTGAGAACCAACAGCAATCTATGCGCATTCCCATGGTTTCCAGCCAATACAAATTGAAGCTCAACCTCTAAAAGAACTTCAAGGGACTCCTAAAACCAAAGATACTACCTTAAAATATTTACAAAACAATGCTGAATATGGTGATGTTCTGGTTCAAAACAAATTAGGCCAGATGTATGCTCAAGGGTTGGGAGTGGATAAAGATGAAAACAAGCATTTGCTTGGTATCAAAAAGCAGCTGAGCAAAACCTTCCTGAAGCACAGGTCAGCTTGGGACATATGTATAGAGATGGTTTAGGAGTGGACCAAGATAATGTACAAGCTATAAGCTGGTATGAAAAAGCAGCTCAACAAGGTTTTGCAGCAGCACAATATATTTTGGGACTATGCTATGCCAATAGTCGAGGTGTTCCCCCAAATAATATGCTTGCAGAAAAACATTATGGTCTGGCAGCCAAACAAGGGTATGAAGGTGCACAAGAAGCACTGAAATTATTGGGTTACGATTACGATGGCTATTTAAAAAGAATGGGTGAACTAAAACAACTTCTTGTTGTGGGATAGATAAAATAAAAATTCCTTTTAGTGGGACTTGGTACATTTTTGGTTTAGAAATGTATAAAACTGAGCAAGAAGCGCAAGCTAAGCTTGAAGAAACCCGAAGAGAATTAGAAACTGGCCTTCCAAGTACAAAACCTTAAACAAGAGCAATAGTCAGGGAAACAATTTTATATAAGTCACACTGCGAATTGTATCCATCTTCATCGACAACTACTTTATTTTTTTAAAAATCCATCTAAGCTGAGTGAGCTCAAAAAAAGCCAACAAAAAAGGCCGGTTTTTCTAAAGAAAACCGGCCTTAATTATTTCAAAATCAGATTCTAATGGAAGAAAGGCAAAAAGGACATAAGGATAAAGAGAGGTACAAGAATACCCACGGACCAAGCCATGTAGCCAAAAAAACTGGGCATCTTGATGCCGCCAGACTCGGCAATGGAACGGACCATGAAGTTCGGAGCATTACCAATATAGGTATTGGCACCCATAAATACGGAACCAGCAGAAATGGCCAACAAAATGCCAGCACCCTGGTTCATCAGATATTGTGGGTCACCACCAGCGGTATTAAAAAATACCAAATAGGTCGGGGCATTATCCAGAAAACTTGATAGCCCGCCAGACAGCCAGAAATACATATTGTAAATGGGCTCACCAGCTTCGTTTTCCACCATATTAATAATGGCACTCAAGGCCCCTTCCTTGCCAGCTCGCAAAATGGAAATGGCCGGAATCATGGAGACAAAAATTCCAGCAAAAATCTTGGCTACTTCCAAGATGGGCTCCCAATTAAACTCATTAAATGCCCGGATATCTTTGGGAGTAATCTTCAAGCTAATGCCAGCCAAAACAAGCAGCAGCACATCACGAGCGATATTTTGGTATTCCACATCCACCTGATAAATGGTTACTCCACCTTCAGGCTTCCACAAACCACTCATGAGTACACCACTGACCACACCAAGCAACAGGAGCAGGTTCAGGCCTCCTTCCAGGCGCAGTTTATCACTGGGATCAGCATCTGGAGACTCGGGCTTGCCTTCCTTGTTAAAGAGGTAGGTATCCAGAACAAAGTACAACACAAGCAAGATAGTCGCCAAAAAGACCATGGGTATAAACATGTGGACGGTAGTCCAAAAAAAGTCCACGCCTTTCAAAAAGCCAAGGAATAGTGGCGGATCGCCCAAGGGGGTAAGGCTTCCACCAATATTGGCGACCAGGAAGATAAAAAAGACAATGGTATGCACTTTGTATTTACGATGAGAAATAGCCCGCATCAGAGGGCGAATGAGTAACATGGCCGCGCCTGTGGTACCCATCCAACTGGCCAATACGGTCCCCACAAGCATGAGTATGGTATTGACCACGGGCTTGCCTACTAAAGAACCACGCAAGCACACGCCACCAGCAATGGTAAACAAAGAAAGCAGCAGGATGATAAAGGAAATATACTCTGTGAAAACAGTGTGAGAAAGAGCATATAAAGCCAAATCAAGGCCATGAATCAAGGCATAGGGGACCAAAAAAGCCAAGCCCCAAAAGGCAGAGACTTTACCAAAATGATGGTGCCAAAAATCCGGTACAGCCAAAGGCATAATGGCAATAGACAAAAGCATGCAGGCAAAAGGTACAGCCCAAAGTACCCCAAGTTGTTTGCCAATTTCTTCGGACTGGTGATGCAAATCCCCCGAGGCTAGGGCCTCGGGAATCAGGCCAAAAGCGCCAAGGCCGATGATCGCCAGAAAAAAGACCCAGACAAAATTTTTCCGCATCCGACGTTCTCCTTGTTTGAATCGCATGTTGGGCGACTCGTTTCATTGCTGATGACAGGCACCTTAGAGATGATGCCCTGACACGACCTTGACCACAGCGCTGGATAACATAGCCAAATCCTCATCGCCCATAATAATGGGTGGCATGAGATAGACCAGACGCCCAAAGGGTCGTACCCACACACCGTGACTAACAAAATCTTTTTGCATTTCCGCCATACGTACCTCGTGGTGCAACTCAACCACACCAATGGCACCAATTGTGCGGACATGGGCTACATAAGGGAAATTTCGACATGGCGCAAGACCAAGAGCAAGATTGCTTTCTATTCTGAGAACATTAGTAAGAAAATCTGAATGCTGCACCAAGGATAAAGAAGCTATGGCCACAGCACAGGCCAAGGGATTTCCCATAAAGGTAGGCCCATGCATAAACACCCCTGGCCGGCCCTGACAAACACCCTGGGCCACTCGATTCGTTGTCAAAGTGGCGGCTAATGTCATATACCCACCGGTTAATGCTTTGCCCAAACACATGATATCCGGACTGACCCCGGCATGGTCACAAGCAAACAACTTTCCAGTACGTCCAAAGCCAGTGGCAATTTCATCCGCAATGAACAGCACATCAAACTCATCACACAATTCCCGTACCCGACGCACATAAAGAGGGTGATAAAAAAACATCCCTCCTGCTCCCTGAACCACGGGCTCCAAGATAATGGCTGCTATCTCCTGGTGATGCTCTTCTAAAATATCACGCATGGGAGCCATGTCCGCTTCATCAAAGTCTTCGCCAAATCTACATTTGGGACGAGACACAAAATACTGCCTGGACAGTACTTTGGAAAAAATATCATGCATTCCTGTCACTGGGTCGCAGACACTCATGGCTCCAAAGGTATCTCCATGGTAGCCACCCCGAATGGTCAAAAGACGATTTTTTTGCGGCTGACCCTGACAAATCCAAAATTGAAAAGCCATCTTCATGGCCACTTCTACGGCCACAGAACCTGAATCAGCCAAAAAAACTTTGGTCAGCGGAGCTGGTGTCATGTCCACCAACATACGACAGAGCTCTACTGCTGGCTCGTGGGTCAAACCACCAAACATAACATGGGACATACGAGAGGCCTGGTCCATCAAGGCCGCATTAAGGACCGGATGATTATAGCCGTGAATGGCCGCCCACCACGAGGACATGCCATCAATAAGTTCTAGTCCACCTGCCAGACGCAAGCGCACACCTGAAGCAGAAATTACCTCATATACAGGCAAGGGATTGGTCGTGGATGTATAGGGATGCCAGATATGCGCACGGTCAAATTCTAAGAGTGTATTCATCATAACTATTAAAAATGTTTATATAAAAATGTTTATTTGCCTTGACTAGCACCTTGAGGTAGCTGCTCTTTTCACGAGGATAACTATGCTCCCTATTGCACCAGAATTCAATCTGCAATCCTACGATTTTGACCTGCCTCAGGATCTGATTGCCCAAACTCCTGTAGATAAGCGTGGACAGTCGCGCCTTCTGGTCCTGGACCGCTCTAGCGGGCACATTGAGGATTTACACTTTACTGATCTTGCCAATCTGCTCCCATCAGGAGCTCTGGTGGTGGTCAATAATTCCCAGGTCCTGCCGGCCAGGATGATGGGCTATAAAGAATCAGGAGGCCGAGCGGAATTTTTACTGCTCACACCTTTGACCTTGATTCAAGCTACGGTCAATAGTGATGGCAGCAAATCTGCTCAAGTCCTGGGACTACTCAAGGCATCCAAAGGACCACGCCAGGGAGAACGACTGTATTTTCCCGGCTTTGACCTGATGGTTCTGGAAAAAAAAGATTTTGGTCAGGCTTTGGTCAGGCTATCTTGGCAAGGTGAACTGGCTGAACATTTTTTAAACAAGGGGCACATACCCTTGCCTCCCTATATTCGCCGCGAAGATACCAGGGAAGACCATGTCCGCTACCAAACAGTGTATGCCAGCCAGGAAAAACTGGGTTCTGTGGCTGCGCCTACGGCCGGACTTCATTTTACCCCTGAAATCATGGCAGCCTTAAAGGCCCATGATATTCAAACGACTCAGGTCACACTCTATGTTGGTTATGGCACCTTTAGCCCTGTGCGTGAACCCGATATTCGCAATCATATCATGCATGCTGAATACGCTGAAGTGTCTGTAAAAAGTGCAGCAGCCATAGCCAAAGCCAAGGCTGAAGGACGCCCTGTGGTGGCTGTGGGGACAACCACAACCCGGACCTTGGAAAGTATGG
>JAAYGN010000017.1 GCA_012727715.1 Desulfovibrionales bacterium
AAGATGCTTAGGGCCTCTGTTACTGCTTTACAACGAGCATCCAAAATGGCGAGAAAAATAGCTATTCAAACTCAAACGGACTTAATTATTTTTGAAGCTGGGCAAATAGTACGAATTTCAGCTCAAGAACTTTGTTTACGCCTGGATGCAATAAAAGCTGATTGATGCGTTCATGCATATTTTTACTGTTCAAACCTTAACCCAGGCCATCAAGGATATTCTGGAGGGAGAATTTCCCTTTGTCTGGGTACGCGGACAGGTTTCCAACCTGTCCAGGCCACCGTCTGGCCATGTGTATTTTACCTTGAAAGACCATGACGCCATTGTGAATGTAGTCTGGTTCAAGGGTGCCCAGCCTCTGATGGACGAGGGCGAGCGGATCAATCCCCTGACTGGAGAGGTGGAACTGGGGCCAGGCCTGGTTCTGGAGAATGATCTGGAAGTATTGGTAGCTGGGCACATCAATGTGTACCCCCCTCGGGGGGTGTATCAATTGGTGGCTGAATTGGTTCAGGAAAAAGGCCTTGGTGAACTGGCCGTGGCTTTTGAGGCCCTAAAGACCAAGTTGGCGGCTCAAGGATATTTTGATCCGGATCGCAAATTGGCGATTCCGTCAAACCCCAGGCAAGTGGCCGTGATTACCGCCCCTCAGGGCGCTGCATTGCAAGATTTTTTACGCATTGCTGAAAATCGTGGTTTTGGATCCACTATCCGTGTTTATCCCTCCCTGATGCAGGGGGAGGCTGCTCCAGCCCAGATTGCCGCTGCCCTGGACCTTGTGGACCAGGAGAATTGGGCGCAAGTTATTGTCCTTATCCGGGGCGGGGGCTCTTTGGAAGATTTGTGGGCTTTTAATACCGAAGTTGTGGCTACAGCCATGTTTCAGGCGCGACTGCCCATCATCACCGGGGTGGGACATGAGGTGGACACCACTATTGCTGATTTTATTGCTGATGAGCGGGCTGCCACTCCGACTCATGCGGCCCAGATATTGTGGACAGAACGAGATGCGCTCAAGCAACAGGTGGATGAAGCATTTTTGGACTTGAGCCAAGTGACGAATCGTTTTGTAATGGGCTACCTGGACCAATTGACCGCTATCCGGCAAACTTTGCTTTGGAATTCTCCGACCCGGCGCATTGAACGCGATATACTGGCGCTGGACAGCCTGTTTTTGCGTTTGGAACATGCCATGGGAACCTTTTTCCAGGATCATGCCCAGGATTTCAGTCGGTCCAGGGATGGTTTGTTGCAGACTTTTGGTCCCTTGACCATGGCTCAGAGGAGAACTGAAGCTGAGAAGATGAGCACTGCTTTGCACCGGGCAGGTCTGGATTTTATCCAAGGACAGCTCAATGTCTTGAGAAGCACACACATGGATCTGGTGAGCCTGGATCCCCTCGCACCTTTGGCCCGTGGTTACGCCCTGGTCAGTGATGGCCAGGGCCGGTTTGTACGTTCTTATCAGCAGGTATCACCTGGAGATGAGCTTCAGGTCCGAGTATATGACGGTGAATTTGATGTTGAGGTGAGTTTATGAGAATGGTGTTCGTTTTTTTTCTTTTGCTGTGTTCATCCCTGGCCCAGGCTGCAACCCTGCGGGTTGAATGTCCACAAAGTATTGGTATTGGCCTGCCTTTTGTAGTCCAAGTCCAGTCAGATCAGCCCCTGGAAGGGGTGCAGGTAACCTGGCAAGATAAAACCCTGTTTGTTCCAGGCTACAATAGCACCAGCCTGGAATTTCTTCTGGGCACTGACGTATTAAAATCCAAGGTCGGATCACACCAGCTTGGCGTTACTCGCTTGGGAGCGGCTCCTTTGTCGGTGGATTCCACTATTCAGGTTGTTCAACGCAAATTTCCCGAGCAGCGTCTTACGGTTTCCCAGGACATGGTCACTCCACCAGCTCAGGTTTTGGAACGTATCAAGCAGGAAAATGCCTTGGCTCGAAAAATTTTGGGGAGCACCACGCCAGACAATCATTTGGTACTGCCTTTAATCAGGCCAGTGCCAGGGATTGTCACCAGTGCCTATGGTCTGACCCGATTTTTTAACGACCAACCCCGCAATCCTCATCGGGGTCTTGATTTGCGTGCCGCCCTGGGAGATCCTATTTTGGCGGCTGCTCCGGGCCAGGTTGTTTTGGCTGCCGAGCATTATTATGCTGGACGTTGTGTCTTTCTTGACCACGGCCTGGGTGTTCATACCCAATACATGCATATGGATGAAGTTTTGGTTCAAGATGGAGAAATGGTGGAGGCCGGCCAGGTTATTGGACGTGTGGGCAAAACCGGACGGGTGACAGCCCCACATTTGCATCTGGGCATGACTATTTTGGATTTGGCTGTGGATCCTTCGCCTCTTTTTCCCCAAGCTGTCCAATAATAACAGGTGAGCTATGGATAAACCACAAACATTTGAAAAACGGCTGGAGCGCATCAAGGAAATTATATCCTTATTGGAAAAAGGAGATTTACCTCTAGAGCAGGGTGTTTCGCTCTTTCAGGAAGGTGTGCTTTTATCCAAGGAATGTAGCACTGAGTTGGAGCAGGCCCGGATTATTGTTGAAGCTGCAACTCAGACCAACAGCCTGGAGGAGTCGTGACTTCTCCGGCCATGAAGGCTGAGCTGGCTACTTTGGGAGCGATGGTGGAAGCCCGCCTGGAAACTTTTTTTAAGGATCAGGCTGTACCCAAAACTTTGGCTCGAGCCATGCGCTATTCGTTACTGGCCGGAGGCAAGCGTTTACGCCCGGTGCTGTGTTTGGCCTGGGCAGACTTGGCTGGTGGAAGTATGGACAAGATCCTTGATTTTGCCTGTGCCATAGAATGTATTCATACCTATTCTTTAATCCATGACGATCTTCCGGCCATGGACAATGACGATCTGCGACGGGGCAAGCCCTCCAACCATAAACAATTTGATGAAGCCACAGCTATTTTGGCTGGTGACGGGCTGCTGACCGAAGCTTTTACCTTGGCCTGTGGTCTTGATCTTCCTTCTACCAGGATTCTCGAAGCTATCCGTCATCTTTCCATAGCAGCTGGACCGCGAGGCATGGTTGGTGGTCAGGTTTTAGATATGGGGTTAAGTGAACCAGTGGAAACCCTGGAACAATTGTCCGTTATGCATGGTTGTAAGACCGGTGCTCTTATTACCTCCTCCTGTGTGACCGGGGCCATTCTTGGTGGTGGGGATACTGTTTTTCAGGATCGAGCCACACAATATGGTCAGGCTATTGGCCTGGCTTTTCAAGTGGCGGATGATATTTTGGATATTGTTGGGGACGAGCAAACTCTTGGAAAGCCAGTCGGAAGTGATGTGGCCCACGGTAAGTCAACCTATCCGGCTTTACTGGGTATTGAGCAAAGTCGAGCGTTGGCCAGGACTACGGTTACACAAGCCATAGACGTGCTCACTGGTCTTACTCATCCTCGTGCTGAGTTTCTTAAGGCTCTGGCCATACACATCGTCCATCGAAGCAACTAGGAGCAGTCATGACTTCGCAAATTTTGGAAGAGCTTTTTCCCATTCTGGCCGCCATTACTCATCCCACAGATGTCCAGGCCATGGATGAAAAAGAGCTGGTACGTTTGGGTGAAGAATTGCGGCGCATGATTATCCAGACCGTATCCTCTACAGGCGGACATTTGGCACCATCACTAGGTGTGGTGGAGCTGACTTTGGCTTTGCTGCGTGTTTTTAATCCGGAACAGGACCGCATTGTCTGGGATGTGGGCCATCAGGCCTATGCCTATAAACTCTTGACCGGACGTCTGGAGAAATTTCATACCTTAAGACAACTTGGTGGAATCAGCGGCTTTCCTCGTCGCTCTGAAAGCCCCTACGACCATTTTGGGGTTGGTCATTCGTCCACCTCCATTTCTGCTGCTTTGGGCATGGCCGCAGCCAGGGACCTTGCGGGGGAAAAACATAAAATTGTGGCTGTCATAGGTGATGGGTCCATGACCGCTGGATTGGCTTATGAAGGGCTCAATCAAGCCGGTGGATTGGATAAAGATCTTATTGTGGTTTTAAATGACAATGAGATGTCCATTTCTAAAAATGTGGGGGCCTTGTCCTCTTTTTTAAGCCGCAAGCTTTCCAAGCGTTGGGTGCAGCGTTTTAAAAAAGAGGTTGAGTCCATTATGCGCCAGATTCCCAAAATTGGTGATGATTTGGCTGAGTACGCGCGACGCAGTGAGGACTCGTTAAAAGCTTTTTTTACACCGGGCATACTTTTTGAGGCCTTCAGGTTTACCTATATTGGTCCCTTAAATGGACATGACCTGCGCATGCTGACCAATGTTTTCAAGCAAGCCAGTGAGCTGGACGGGCCAATACTTATTCATACCTTGACTCGCAAAGGCAAAGGCTATGAGCCGGCTGAGTCCAATCCCAGTCATTTTCACGGAGTTGGTTGTTTTGCTCCTGAAACTGGCGCAGCGCGTAAGTTTGTGGCCTGTTCTCTGCCAACTTTTACTGAGGTTTTTGGCTGTACTTTATGCAAGTTGGCTGAAAAAGATGATAAAATTGTCGCAATTACCGCCGCCATGCCTGAAGGCACAGGGGTATCTTGTTTTTCTGAGCGTTTTCCCGAGCGTTTTTTTGATGTGGGCATTTGTGAGCAACACGCGGTGACCTTTGCCGCTGGATTAGCCACCCAAAACATGAAGCCTGTGGTGGCCATCTATTCCACTTTTATGCAGCGTTCCTATGATCAGATCATTCATGATGTGTGTTTGCAAAACTTACATGTAACCTTGTGTCTGGATCGTTGCGGGCTGGTGGGCGAAGATGGAGCAACCCACCATGGTGCCTTTGATTTGTCCTATTTGCGGCATATTCCCAATCTGGTGATCATGGCCCCGCGTAATGAACCAGAATTACAAAATATGTTGGCAACAGCTCTGGATTATGCTGGTCCGGTGGTCCTGCGCTATCCCCGTGGTTTGGGTGAGGGTGCTCCTTTGGTAGAAGAACCAGAGCTTTTACCCCTTGGCCAGGGCGAGTTGCTTAGGCCAGGAGTGGATGGAGTGATTGTGGCTTTGGGTAGCCGAGTGGGACCAGCCCTGGAAGCTGCCCATTGTTTTTTTGAACAAACAGGCACGGATGTGGCTGTTTTTAATGCCCGTTTTGTCAAACCCTTGCCGCAGAAGCAGCTTCTTGATTTGGCTGTAAATCAGCCTTTTATGCTCGTGGTCGAAGAAAATGCTTTGCAGGGAGGCTTTGGCTCGGCTGTGCTTGAACTGCTCTCAGATCATAATGCTTTACATGGACTGGCATTTCGCCGTTTGGGTATTCCTGATCAATTTATTGAACACGGCACCCAAAAGGAATTACGGGCCAAGCTGGGCTTGAACAAGGACGGGATACTGAATGTTTTGCAAGAGATGGTGAATCAAGGTCATTAATCTTGGGAGGAGCGCAGCGCTTCCCGTTTGGATTCCTCGCGGTCGCAATGACTTGCCTTCCAAGAGTAGAGTTTTGTTTGTTTTTTCATCAGAACTCTGAAAAAACTAAGGAGGCACTGATTAAACCGAAACAAGTCATTGCGAACGCAGTGAAGCAATCCAGAATCATTGATTTATCAGCAAGTTATAAATTAGCGAAGCGTCACGTCCTGTCGCACTTCGTTCGCAGTCCTCACAATGACAGAATTAATCAGCATCTTCCTAAAAATTATTTGGGGGCTTTCAAAGCCATTTCCAGGGCCTGGGGCAAGAAATCTAAAAGGTCAGCAACACTGGTGGCTGGTGTTGGCTTGGCCAGTACACCCAAATAACGATTGGCCAGGGCAGCACGATAACAGGCCTCGGTCATGGCCATACCCGAGGCGAGCAAGGCTGAAACCATGCCTGTCAACGTGTCTCCAGTCCCACCAATGGGTTCCATGGTCGCAGTACTGGGCGCATCAATTTGGGCCACAATAGATCCATGAGCCACTACGGTATCGGTCTGACCTTTGACCAGCAGATGTTTCGCTGCATTTTCATGGACATAGGCAGCTGCAATCATCTGGGGCACTCGCTGTTCATCCTGGAGTAAAAAACCACGGGTATAAAAAGGATGAGGGGCCTTTTCATCAGCCAAAAAGGCCATTTCTCCCACATCAGGTGTGAACAGATCGTATTTTTGAGCAAAGCCACTCATTTTTGCTGCATACATAAATCCGGCATCTGCCACCAGTATCGGCAGTGGAGTGCATTTTTCCCAATGCCAGAGCACTTTATTATGACCTTGAATATCAGGCATTAAGTAATGAAAGGTTATGCCCTGGGGTGACTGGAAATTTTTAGTGACCAGGGCATCATAGACAGCCTGACTACCCGTGCCAGTGCCAATGTCTCCGGCCAAAAGAGCCTGGCCAGGCCCAAGGCCCAAAACTTGAGCCGCAAGAAAGTTGGCTGCCAGCAAAGCAGGGGTGCCCCGATTAACAGGATATTTGAGGTCGTTAATAACCAGAGTTTTATCAACAACAAGGTAGGTGTCCTGGACCAGGGGAAAGTTGTCTTCAGGTATGGTACCGGCAATCAACCAGGACATAGTCGTTTAACCTCTTGAAAGGCCAGTTGCAAAGCATAACCGCATAAGGTTTGTCCCAAAACACGAGGCTCTGGAGCCTGGCTCATGGTTTTACCCACCAGCATTTGGGCCAGGTAGGGCACATCCGGGCAACCGCCACCAGAAATATTGACGATGCGCTGGCTTTGTTTCTCAATGGTGATTTTCATGTTTGCCGCCCGAACCATGAGGTAATCACCAAAGTCTTTGACATTAAAGAGGGAGACCGGCTCCAGAAGATGATCATGGACCGGAACAATACGTAAGGGATTAAGTCCAGCTGTTTGCAAAATTTGACGCACATGGAGTTCGTGCATCAAGTCAAATTCAACAATCATGTCACAGCCCTGGCGTAAATCCGGCGGTGGTCCTTTGACAGCAATATCCAGCCCTGCCTCACGCAACAAGGTTTCCGCCCGAATAACTTCACCAGTACTGGGGTAGAGCAGCATTCCCTTTTCAGAAATGCTGCTCTTTGATTTTTTATTTTTGGAAAGTATTTTTTTAAAAAACTTCACGATTTTTCGCAGCGTAAAACATAGTCATTTTCATTGAGCTTGGTAATCGTGGGCGTCCAGCCCTGACTGACCACAGCTCGACGTACATTTTCCTGGCTGGCTTCATTGTCAACCAATATTTCCAGGTGTCCGCTGCCCATTTCGCGCATGGCCTGAAAAGCCAATAAAACAGGTTGAGGACAAGACAAACCGCGTGCATCAAGAGTAGTGGGTTTCATTTTTATATTCCTATCTTTTACAATGAGTTATGCCAATGCCCAAAAGAACAACCATGCTGATAATTACAGCAGCCATACCATGAGGGCCAATGCCTTGAGCCGAACTGGCCAAGCCAAAATTGTGGGCCACAGCCGCGCCAACCAAAGAGCCCAGAACAAAGATCCCGGCATCACTATTGCCTTCGCCAGACATAAATAATTGGCGTCCAGGACAGCCTCCGGCCAAGGCAAAGGCCAA
>JAAYGN010000169.1 GCA_012727715.1 Desulfovibrionales bacterium
GATATCACTGTTGAAAAGCTGGCCACCGACAGCTACCAGGCACAAACCCGCAATAAGCTGATTGCTGAAGCCTTCTACCTGACCGGTGATATTGAAAAATATGGAAGTGGTTATATCCGCATCCGTGAAGAGATTTCTGCCTATCCCGGCATGAAGTTTGGATTTGAAGAAATGGGTAATGGGTATCTGGTTACCCTGAGTTCTGGGACAGTGGAGGGTATTACCGAGCAGGCTACCGAGCAGGCTGTTTTGGCATTTTGCCGACAACCCCGGAGCACGACTGAAATCATGCACCACTTGGGCTTGAGACACCGTGAGCATTTTAGGTCATCAATACTTATGCCTTTGCTGGAAAGGCAGCTGCTCAGGCTGACCATCCCAGATAAACCAAGTAGCCCAAAGCAAAAATATATTACAACAACAAGCCAGGCAGAAAGTTGATATGCACTCATCTTTTCCTGGCCAAAGATTGGGGAGCGCCTCTGAAGTTGTTGTAGCCATGAAACGATTGAACTGGCGGCCAAGGCAATGCTTAGGTTTTCTGACTCCATTTGAAACCTTTGTAGATTTAGCTAATACTCAAAATAATAGTGTTGTGCTTTCAACTTAAATCCAAGTTTCCAAAAAGGATACTTAAATGAAATTGAAAAGCAGTGTAGAACTGGAAAATGTCATGTGCCAACTTGGTTGCCATCAAAATGATGAATTTCTATTTGCTGGATCAGACCGTCTTCACAACCTGCCAGGTAAGTTCTCTGTAATTAAGTGCAAAACCTGTGGTTTAATACGAACCTCCCCTCGTCCTACGCTCGATACAATTGGTTTCTATTACCCAGATGATTACGGTCCCTATTTAGGTACACAGGTTATTCACCCTAAACTACAAAAGACTACAGTAATTAAAAAACTACTCAAGCCCATAGCTAAAGCTATACTTCAATTTAATACGAACTGCCTACCAACGCTAGTCACCGGAAGTATGCTAGAAATAGGATGTGCCTCGGGTTCGTTCCTGCATCAGATGGCAGGGCAAGGTTGGAAAGTACAAGGGATTGAGTTTTCTGAAAAAGCCGCCCACGCTGCATCGCAACTTGGTTATCTTGTTCATTGCGGTCCATTGGAAACAGCTCCACAACCTGAGGCACCATTGGATTTAATCGTTGGGTGGATGGTGCTTGAACATCTGCATGATCCCATAAGCTGCTTAAAAAAACTTCGTGAATGGGCTAAGTCCGGGGCTTGGCTGGTGTTGTCAGTGCCAAATGCCGGATCCTTTGGGTTTACCGTTTTTAAGGACAAGTGGTACGACCTGCACCTACCAGCACATCTCCATCATTTTACCCCACAAACCTTAGAAAAAGTTTTGCAAGCCGGCGGCTGGAAAATGAAAAAAAATTTTCATCAGCGGGTGTTGAATAACCTTATTGCTAGCATCGGTTACCTGCTATGTGATAGCGATATTAAAAATTTAGGACAGAAATTTGTTGGTTTTCCAAGACAAGCGGGAAAGTGGAGTCTGACGCTCTACCCGTTGGCCTGGCTGTTGAGTCTCTTTGGGCAGACAGGTAGAATGACAGTTTGGGCAAGGGTAGAGTTCTGACCAAAGTTGTAATTTTAAAGTCACAATAATGATATTGCCATCCAATCAGAAGTTTAAAGGTTATATGTTTGAGGCTACCTGATGAATATTTTTGCAGTAACTGTAACATATGGAAATAGATTTTATTTGCTTAAACAAGTTGTTGATAGAGCTCTAACTGAAGGTGTTCAAAAAGTAATCGTTGTTGACAACAAATCTGATAAAGAAAGTAGAGAACAATTAAAATTATATGAACAGTGGCTAGGTAAGGATAAAATAAAAGTACTTTACCTTGACGATAATTGCGGTTCCGCAGGAGGATTTAAGAGAGGTCTTGAAGAAGCCTATACAGATGCAAGTTGTGACTATATTCTTGTTTTGGATGACGATAATCTTGTTGGTAAAAATAGTATAAGTAAAATTTTGAATGTTTTTTCCTATTTAGAAAGATTAGAAAATAATTACATGTTAAGCTTTTATAGAGACTTAAGAGATGATAATAAAAAAATAGTAGAAACGGGATGGATTAAACGTTATTTACCTAATAACTTTTTAGGATTTAATTTTTTATATCAATTAAAAAATAAATTTAAAAAAGGCCAAACAAAAGGTTTAGTAAATTTTTTTCCACTACAACCAATTGAAGTAACTGCTATGGGAGGGTAATCCTCCCACAAATTAGTAGCTTTTAAGAGTAGAATTTCCGACACTCAAGCATCGGAGGTTTTACATGAAAAGATCACGATTTAGCGACAGTCAGATTTTTGCCATTTTAAAGCAGGCAGAAAGCGGAGTTCCTGTCCGAGAACTTTGCCGAGAGCATGGCATGAGCAATGCCACTTTTTATAAATGGCGTTCTAAATTTGGAGGTATGGATGTTTCACTCATGAAACGACTCCGTGATCTGGAGCAGGAAAATAGTCGTTTAAAACGCATGTATGCTGATGTTCAGATGCAATGTGATGTGCTTAAGGAAGTTCTTGGAAAAAAGTAGCAAGGCCATCTTTGCGTGCTGAGATGGCCAAGGAAATCGTGAAATTAAAAAAGTTAAATATTCGCCAGGCTTGCTCTGCATTTAGCATTAGTGAATGTTGTTTTCGATACAAGCCAAAATTGGCCGATGATAATGACTTCATTGCACAGTCGCTCATCAATTTATGCCAAAGGCATCGTAATTGGGGATTTGGATTGTGTTTTTTATATTTACGCAATGTTTCCGGATATAAATTTAATCATAAGCGAGTCTATCGTATTTACCGTGAGCTAGAGCTAAATTTACGTATCAAACCCAAAAAAAGGATTAAACGTGAAAAACCCGAGCCCTTGTCAGTGCCCAAGATTATTAACCACACCTGGTCTATGGATTTTATGCACGATCAACTACAAAATGGACGTAGTGTTCGGATTTTAAATGTTATTGATGATTTTAACCGAGAAGGTCTGGGCATAGAAATAGATTTTTCTCTGCCATCAGAACGAGTTATACGTGTTCTTGAACAAATTATTGAATGGCGTGGCTCACCTAAAGAAATTCGTTGTGATAATGGGCCTGAATATATCAGCTCAGTAATACAGGCTTGGGCCAGTAAAAGAAACATAGCTTTGCGCTATATTCAGCCTGGAAAACCTATGCAAAACAGCTATGTTGAGCGCTATAATCGAACAGTACGTTATGACTGGTTGAATCAATATTTATTTGAAACTATTGATGAAATGAATGATTTTGCAACCAGATGGCTTTGGGAATATAATAATATCAGACCCAATATGGGCATCGGTGGAGTCACCCCAGCTATGAAACTTAAACAGGTGGTGTAGATTCTACTTCTAAGAAGCACTAAAAATGGGATGATTACA
>JAAYGN010000170.1 GCA_012727715.1 Desulfovibrionales bacterium
CATTGGGTATGTGATTTTGGCTGCAGGCAAGGGTACTCGCATGCACTCTTCCAGTCCCAAAGTTTTACAAACTGTTTTAGGGAAACCCTTGTTGGGTCATGTTTATACCCAGCTGGGCCATGTACCCCAAGCATTGGTCTGGACTGTGGTTGGCTATGGCGCAGACCAAGTCGGTACAATGTTTACAGAACGTCAAAGTGGTTTTGTTTACCAGCACAACCAACTGGGCACTGGCCATGCTGTACAACTGGCCTGGCCCCAGATTATGGCCAGTGGAGTAACGCATGTTTGCGTTATTAATGGTGATACACCCCTTGTACCTGTAACAGAGATCGAAGCTTTGGTTCTGCAATGCAGTACAGCCCAAGCAGGTATGGGTGTTTTAACCACAATTTTGGATAACCCTTTTGGGTACGGTCGAATCATTAGAAATAGCACGGGCAATATCCAGGCTATTGTTGAAGAAAAAGATTGCCAACAAGAAAAAGATATTCATGAGGTTAATACCGGAGTGTACATTTTTGATGTCACCCAATGCACTCCACTGCTAGGGTCCCTTAATTGTGATAACCAGCAAAATGAATATTATCTCACCCAGATGGTGTCCTTGTGTACAGAACAGGGCTGCGCTGTAGTAGGACTCGCCTTGCAGAAAAATACATTTTTGCGCGGCATCAACTCGCCTCAAGAGTTGGTCGCCTATGAAGAAAGTCTGCGGGACCAAATTGTAGCCCAGCATCAACGCGCTGGAGTAATTATTCGCTGGAATCAGAGTGTGGTCATTGGCCCGGATGTAACTATTGAACCTGGCGTTGAAATATCTGGACCAACAGAGATTTACGGTCAAACTCACCTTGCGGCAGGAACCCATATTGAGTCCCATTGCTGGATCAAGGACAGTATCCTTCGTGCTTGCCATGTAAAATCCTTTTCCCATATTGATTCCTCCCAAATCATGGCCGGAACAACCATTGGGCCTTTTGCCCGTATTCGACCTGGCACAACTATCCACCAGAACGCGCGAGTTGGAAATTTTGTAGAAATAAAAAAATCCACCTTACAGGCTGGAGCCAAGGCCGGTCATTTGAGCTATCTTGGAGATTGCGAGGTTGGCCAAGATGCCAATATTGGAGCAGGAACTATCACCTGTAATTATGACGGGGCAGCAAAGCATCGTACAATTATTCGCGACCAGGCATTCATTGGCAGCAACACCGCTTTGGTGGCGCCCCTGACCATAGGAAAAAAAGTAGTGGTAGGTGCTGGTTCTGTAGTGACAAAAAACGTTCCAGATAATATGCTCTGCGTAGCGAGAGCCAAACAAGTGAATATTGATAGAATGAAAAAAAAATCTCAAACTGGAGAATAAAACATATGGATATTTTAAACCAATTAACAGATAAAGTTACCCAACTCCTGGAACGCCAAGAGGCTCTAAAATTGGAAAACATAGAACTTCGCGAAGTGCTGGAACAGGAACGGCAAAGCAAAGAAGCCGTGCTGGCAAGGGTAGAAAATCTCTTGAACAGGATACAAGAGGTTGATATAAGCTAGCCAATGCCAGAATATGCTATCACCATTCTTGGTCTGGATTTAACTTTCAGAACCAATGTTCCTGAACAGCGGATCAATCAGGCGGTTGACTTGATCCATGAACGATTTAAGAAATTGGAAGAGCGTGGTGGTACCATGAGCAAGGAGCGGCTTTTAACGTATTTGGCGTTAAGTTTGGCCGATGATTATCTGCATGATCAAGAGAAGCTTCAGCAACACGAACAAGTTGTGCACAAGCTTCTTTCTAAGATAGATGACCTTGAAAAGTAATTTTTCCCTGGAGGGCAAGTGTTTGGCGATGCGTTTTTGAGCCAATAAAGCGCAAAAAAGGGTAGCTTACAACAACCTTGTGCGCACGCTCCTTAACGGAGAAGCCTAATGGGTTGTAGCCAACCCTCCTCTTAACGTAAGAGGTTCAAAATAATTCCCAACACTACCTTCCGGGGCTTTTTTAGTGTCTGCCTATTCATCATCAGGCTCCCTCATTTCTCCTTGCTATAGTTTTTTTTGCGCGGGCACCAGGCTGGCATTGCTTGGTGCCAAGTACATGGTTTTCGCGCAGCCATTAATATATACTGCGCCAGGGAGTAACTATGGCAAGTCAAATTCTTATTACGGCCTTTATCTGTATCGGTATTGGCTCGCTTCTTGGCTTTTTTTTCAAAAAATATCTTCTTGATCGAGAAATGGAAGATGCCAGAAATCTTTCGGAACGAGTTCTGGATGAGGCCAAAAAAGATGCCCAAGCTCATAAAAAAGAAGTTCTTCTTCAAGCTCAAGATGAAATTTTTGCCTTAAAAAAAGAAGCTGAACAAGATGCCAAAGACCGGGAACGGGAACTGAAAAAAAATGAAACTCGCCTTCAGGCCAAGGAAGAGCGGTTAGAAAAGAAAATTGAAACCTTGGCCCTCAAAGAAAGTGAACTGGTTAACCTAGAAAAAAAGGTAGTCAAACAAGAACGTGCCGCAGAAGAAAAAGAAGAAGCAGTGCAACTCCTTTTTCTTGAACAACAACAACGCTTGGAAGAAATCTCCGGATTAACCGTCGAAGAAGCCAAGGGGCGCCTTATTGCCGAAATTGAAAGTAAGGCCAGGCATGAAGCAGCCAAGATGGTTCGGGTCATTGAGGTTGAAGCACAAGAGTCCGCCCACCGCAAGGCACAAATGATCATTGCCAATGCAGTACAACGCTATGCAGGAGAATACGTATCCGAGCATACCGTCAGTGCTGTGGAATTGCCCAGTGAAGATATGAAGGGCCGCATTATTGGTCGCGAAGGACGAAATATCCGGGCCATTGAAGCAGCCACAGGAGTGGACCTGATCATTGATGATACCCCTGAAACTGTCATTCTCTCGGCCTACAGCCCCTTGCGTAGAGAAGTAGCCAAGCGCTCTTTGGAACGCCTCATTAGCGATGGTCGTATCCATCCAGCCCGCATTGAAGATATTGTCAAAAAAGTAGAAAAGGAAATGGATGTCCAAATCCGAGAAATCGGAGAACAGGCGACCTTTGACCTCGGTGTGCACGGTATTCATCCTGAAATCATTCGTCTTCTGGGGCAACTGCAATTCCGCACCAGTTTCACCCAAAATGTCTTGCATCACTCTTTGGAAGTTGCTTTTTTAAGCGGCATCATGGCTGCTGAACTTGGTCTGGATGTCAAAAAAGCCAAACGAGCCGGTCTATTGCATGATCTGGGCAAAGCCGTGGACCATGAAGTGGAGGGACCCCATGCTCTTATTGGTGCGGATCTGGCTAAAAAATACAATGAAAGCTCGGATATTGTTCATGCTATTGCCGCACACCATGAGGACATCCCTCCCAAATCAGTCTATGCTGTTTTGGTCCAGGCTGCGGACAGTTTGTCCGGAGCCAGACCAGGAGCGCGTAAAGAACTTTTGGAAAGCTATGTCAAGCGTCTGGAAGAATTGGAAGGTATTGCCACCAGTTTTTCCGGAGTCAGTCGGGCCTTTGCTATTCAGGCGGGCCGAGAAGTTCGGGTCATGGTGGATTGTGATGCCATCAATGATGACCAAACCTTTTTGCTCAGTAAGGATATTGCCAAGCAAATCGAAGAAAACATGACCTACCCCGGCCAGATCCGGGTTACAGTTATTCGGGAAAAACGGGCCGTGGGCATTGCCAAGTAACATGCGACTCCTTTTTCTCGGCGATATAGTAGGAAAATCCGGACGGCAGATGGTCATACGCCATCTGCCGTATTTACGTAAGAGCCTAAAACTTGATGTGGTCTTGGCTAATGGAGAAAATGCCTCGGGTGGCCTTGGGCTCTCAGCCAAGAGTGCTTGTGAACTACACCGGGCTGGCGTAGACGTGCTGACCACAGGCAATCATGTCTGGAAATTTCCAGATTTGCGTCCGATTCTTGATAGCCAGCCCTGGATCCTTCGACCAGCCAATTATCCTGTTACGGTTCCAGGGAAAGGCATGACCACCCATCAGGTGGGCGATATCACCCTGTGCATCATCAATATTCAAGGTCGAACCTATATGGATCCCATTGAATGCCCTTTTGTCCATACCCAGCGGCTGGTGGCTGACGCACCCAAGGAGGCCGTCATTGTTATCGATATGCACGCTGAAGCTACCTCGGAAAAAAAGGCTTTGGGGCACATGCTTCGAGGACAAGTACATGCGGTTTTAGGCACCCACACCCATCTACAGACCAATG
>JAAYGN010000171.1 GCA_012727715.1 Desulfovibrionales bacterium
GGCTTTGTACCATGGGGATGGTTGTTAACAAGGTTACTTTGAAGTTTGAGAGAGCAATCATTTTTAGGATGATCAAAGGATCAATAGCTTGTCATTACCCACTTAATTTTCTTAATCCAGCTAAAAACCGTGAGCGCAGTTTTTCACTCAAAAGGGCTCGTTTCACAGCTGGTAATTTCAAAAAACCACCCACTAAAAAGCGCATGAATTCCTGAGTCTTGCTCTGGGGATTATCAAAGAACAGAGTTTGCAAGGTGTCGCGTTCCAAAGACTGGATAATGACCCGTTCAAAACTGTCTTCAGGGTGGTAAACTTTTTGTGCTCTGGGATGGAGCGTAATGGCTCCTGTGGGGCATTGTAAGGCACAGACTCCACAACCCAAGCAATGTTCCTGGACCTGAGCCAATTTTTTGAGTTTGGGCTTGTTGTCTAGCTTTGTGTCTTGATCCCTGGAAACCAAGGCCAAAGCATGTACAGGACAGGCCTTGGCGCACAGCCCGCAGCCAATACATTCCTGGGCATCCACTTGCGCTACCACGCTGGCTGTGACTAAAATTCCAGTATAGCCGGTTTCCCGCACTCCGCGCAGCAAATTACAACAACAGGAGCAACAATGGCAGATAAAGCCCGCATCTTTACGCACATTATCTGCTGAAAGTACCAGGCCAGTCTCCCTGGAACGGGCTAAAATATCGCGCATTTGGCTCTTATCAATGGCCTTGGCCAAGCCATTACGAATCAAAAATCGGGCTGCGCTACCCATGGAAGTACAGGTGTCCATGGGGGTGGGACAGGGCGCATGGCCGAGATGATGTTTTTCATGACGACAGGAACACAGCCCCAGGGAAAACTCTGTATTATCTTCAATAAGGCTGGCTGCTTTTTCATAATCCAAAATTTCTACATGTTCACCCAGGGCTTCGGCATGGGGCAGGGCCCGCATCATGGAAGTTTGTTGGCCCGCACCATAATTGGCCTGTAAAAATTGTGAATCGCCAAACATATAGGCTTCAAAAAGTTCGGCCCATTCAGCCATGGGCAAGTCCGGCCCGGTACGCATCATGGTGAATTCAAAAAAACCCACCACCATGGGGCTGACCATATATACAAAGTTTTGCCCATCCCAAATATCCATGACCAGACCTTTGGAGCACAAGGTGTCCAGCATGGGCCGTAACTGGCTTTCAGGTTCCCCCAGCATTTTGGCAATACGGGTCAGAGAGGATGGACGATAGGGCAGGCGAGTGACCAGCTCTGCTTCTGCTGGAGAAAATAGGGAAGCGACTAATTTGCCAAAAATTGGCGTCCAGGGTGTGCGTATGGACGCTTGATCCAGGCGCTGCCCCAATTGTTGAAAAATATCTTTACCCACCAAATGTCCCATATTTTCTCCACAACTTTTAATTTCTTATTCTCTCAATGTCCCAAGACTTGTGACAAAGATTGACACAAAAAGAAAGCTGATTCACTTTACGCACTTTGGATAATTCTATGTATTGGGCTGTTGCCCCGGAGAACTATATGCTTGAGGTTTTAGCCTTGTATTTGTTGGTTGGTGCCATAGCCGGAATTTTGGCCGGGCTCATGGGTATTGGTGGCGGGTTGGTTATTGTACCCATGCTTGTCTTTTGTTTAGAGTTGCAAAATATTTCTCAAGACCTGGTCATGCATCTGGCCCTGGGCACGTCCATGGCCAGCATTATGTTTACCTCTGTGTCCAGCTTTATGGCGCACCATCGACGTGGAGCTGTAAATTGGATTGTGGTGCGACGCATAGTTATTGGTATTTTTACCGGCACCTTTTTGGGCACTTATGTGGCTGCGGCCTTGAGCACTGGATTTTTAAAGGTCTTTTTTGTTATTTTTCTCTATTATGTCTGCTATCAGATGCTGGCTGGCAAAAAACCCAAGCCTTCACGGCAAATGCCGGGCCGGGTTGGGATGTTTGGGGCTGGTAATGTTATTGGCCTGGTGTCCAGTTTGGTGGGCATAGGTGGAGGCACTCTATCTGTGCCATTTATGGTTTGGCATAATATACCCATGCACCAGGCCATTGGTACTTCTGCGGCCATTGGTTTTCCCATCGCTGTGTCCGGCACCATTGGCTATATTGTCAATGGTTGGGGTAATGCCAGTCTGCCGCCCTATTCCCTGGGTTATGTGTCTTTAACGGCCTTGGTCTCCATCGCGGCGATGAGTGTGCTGACCGCGCCTTTGGGCGTGCGTCTGGCCCATAGCTTGCCTGTGGACAGACTGAAAAAAATTTTTGCAGTCATTCTTTTTCTGGTGGGGACCAAGATGCTGATTTCCTTGTGGTAAAAAAGGGCAGATTTTCGTCCGCCCTGAGAGTGCTTTGCAGATCATTGGGTAAGTCCGTCAACTTGCCCAATTGTTTTAATGCCCAGTTCCTTTTTTATATATTTTCCTGTCTGTTAGGTATAAAATTTCTCCATTGCAAACAGCGCCCGAATACTCCTGCCCATCCATGAGCAGCCTGGTAAATGCATTGCCCCCAACTTCCATGGTATAGATCAGAGCCTGGCCGTCAGGAGCGAATTGCAGATCTTGAATATAGCCATAAGGCCCATAGGATTGTTTATCCAAGACCACATACCATTTTTTATCTGTTTTAGCAGCAAAAGCCAGGGCCTGGGTGGTGGAAGAGAAGACGATATTGGTGACCAAATCATAGGTTCCCAAGGATGTGTCGCCAAGATAGAGAAAATGGCGGTAGTTTTCTATGATTTCATAGAACACACTCTGGCCATCAGGGGAAAATTGAATTTTTGTGATTTCATGAGCAAAGGGGCCAAAAGTTTTTTGACCACAAAAGAGATAATATTGGCCATCAATCCTGGCTGTGTAGGCTAAAGTCTGGCCATCAGGGGAAAAGTGCAGGCTGCCAGGATAGTTGTCGTATGGCCCGTATTGATCGTCCCCGATCACAACATAAATGCTGCCCCCATGCATATATTGGTAAGCCAGGGTCTGGCCATCAGGAGAAAAGGCAATGTCTTTAACCGTACTATATGGTCCACGTTTTTCCTGCCCCACCATCAGAAAGCTCAGACGATGCTGGGTGAATGCATAGGCCAGGGTCTGACCATCAGGGGAAAACTTGACGTCCCCAATAAGGTTATATGGTCCATACTTTTCCTGTCCCACCATGAGATAGGAGTGTGGAATTCTCATCTGATCTGGTGGTAGATCTTTGTAGTAAGTATAAACCATCTTTCCATCAGGGGAAAAGGGCAGCACTTCAGGTGAAGAATACGGTCCCTTTTGTTCCTGTGCAGAATAGACATACCACTTGGAGCCTTTTTTGGCTGCATAGGCCACATCAGCACCTTGGGGGGAAAGATGAAAGGTTGAAACAAAGTCAAAGGGACCACTTTTGTTTTGGCCAACTACCACAGACGTATTCTTTTTCTCTAAAGCTATGTAGGCCAGGGTCTGGCCATCAGATAAAAAGCCAAGGTTATGTATTGAAAAATATGGGCCTTCTTTGGTGTTGCCAGTCATAACATACTTCTGACCATCAATGGTTGCTACATAGGCCAGGTTCTTCCCATCAGGAGCAATTATAAGATTACTAATGCCTTGAAAGGGGCCATGTTGTTCTTCACCCACTTGGACATGATAGGTTTTTGAGGATGGATCAAAATAGGAAAATACAGGAACTTGGCCCTGCATGACACCAAGTTGCAAGATATGCTCATCGTCCACAGGAGATGTACCCAATAACATGGGAGACAGCTCCGTAGCCCAGGTTTTTTGGAAAAATAGGGTGCAGAAGATGATCAGGCTAAAACTTATGGTCCACAATAATTTTAGGGCCATTGAACACCCTCCCTTAAAGTTTTATGTTGGGCCAGGCATGGTTATGGCTTGGGGATAAATTTGATACTCCCACCTTCTCTTCTCTTCCCTCGCAGGGCATCGTCAGACCAGTAAAAATGGCGATATAAAACAAAGTTTTTGCCAATTCCTGAGCGGAGAACCTGGTCACGACTAACGTAATAACGAACGCATTCAATGAGCTCTCCATCTTCAAAAATGGACACTTCTTTTGTGTCAAAGACCAGGGCTTTGGTCCCATCTTCACTTTCCAGGCGTCCTTGAAGCACCTTATGGGGTTCCCAAAATTCTTCAGGCTCCAACACAAAGTCACTATCGAATTTCTGGGCCAGGGTCATAAAAAAATCATAAATATCAGTATCATTAGCCCCATTTAAAATAGGGCCACTATTATCTGAGGCAGAAATTGTTTCTCCTGAAGCATATCTCACCTTGAGACGTGTAGCTAAAAATTCTTCAGGTATGGCAATGGCACCTTTATTAATACCGTTAACCTGGGCGAGGTTATGCTCGTGCACGAGAGCTTGCAGGTCATCAAGGGCAGCCAAGGGCGCAAGAAACTCAAAGTCAAAGGATGCATCAGACTCGTTATATCCTGACCCAATACAGCGCGCACCATCTTCCTCACGCACAAGACTGAAAGTGCAGCGTCTATATGGAATGTTTCTGCCATACCATTGGTTCAGGGCATCAGTAACAAAAGTGTATTCAAAGAAGGTAATGTCTTGAGAGGTAATGGTCTTGGGTGCCTTGGGATTGCTGTAGTCATAGCTGCCACCTGTTCCTTCACGGCCAGAGTCTGCTTTGCAGCTCATAAGGATAATACTCAGCACAAAGATGATAATAATGGCAAGATAAAACCATTTCATGGCATAACCCTATTTGCTATATATGATTTGGGTGGTGGGGGGGGTCATTCCCGTGAAAACGGGAATCAAAATCTTCATACCTTTATTCCTTTCTGGATTGCCGCGTCGCTTTGCTCCTCGCAATGACGTGGCTTGTCTTGTCAACATGTGCATTGGTACCCAGTCATGGCGAGCGCAGCGCGGCCATCCATTTGTTCATCTTAGTGATTGTGTCCTGTTAGGGTGCTTTTCTATAGATTTTGTTCTCCTTGATATAAAGAATATGGTCATTATGGATGCTGCCAATATATTCCTCGTTATTCATAAAGAGGCGCGGTTTAAAGTCATCATCAATGCGAACTTGATAGGCAAAAGTTTGACCATCTGAAGCAAAGGTAAAGGGATGATCTTCTGGCCAGGCTGGGTCAGCAGATACGTCGTCATAAGGCCCAAGTTTTTTCTGGCCAAAAATAAGGTACTTTTGCCCGTTTATTTCCGCTGTATAGGCGAGACTTGGGCCATGGGATGCAAAGGTCAAATGCCCTACATTCTCGTAAGGACCCATTTTTTTATTGCCAGCCATGACATAATAGGAGCCATCAATTGTTGCGGTATAGGCCAGGGTTGTACTGTCAGCTCCAAAGGTAAACAGAGCTATCCAATCATGGGGCCCCCATTTTTTGTTGCCGGCAACAAGGTACTCTTGCCCATTTATGCTCGCTGCATAGGCCAGGGTTTTGCTGTCAGGAGAAAATATAAAATTTGCCACATTTTGATCATAAGGCCCAAACTTTTCCTTATCTTTTATGACATAATTTCTATCGTTAATGTTTGCTGCATAGGCCAAGGCTCGGCCATTGGGTGCCAGAGTCAGGGAAGAGGCCAGATCATAAGGGCCTGTTTTTTGATTACCTGCTACCAAATAAAAATCCCCACCAGTACTTGCTAAATACACTACTCCTTGGCCATCAGGAGACAGCACCAGATCATCAATGCGCGAAGCATAGGGGCCTAATTTTTTAGTGTTGGTTACAATATAATATTGTCCATCAATTTGCGCTACATAGGCAAAACCTTGGCCACGAGAAGACAGGGTAAAGTTCCAGATGCCTGTGTCGTATGGACCCTGTTTTTTGTTGCCCACAATGACATAATACTGCTCGTCAATTTGCACTTCATAAATCAAGGTCTGGCCATCAGCAGTAAAGGAGATCAGGCCGAGCCAGTCGTATGGCCCTCGTTTTTCACTACCGACCATAACATAGTGCTTGGCATCAATTTCTGCCCCATAGACTAAGCCCTGGCCATTAGGAGTAAAACCGACCCAGTGCACCGCATCATAGGGACCTCGCTGCTCATTGCCGACCATGAGATAATGCTTCTCGTCAGTTACAGCTTCATAGATCAGGGTCTGGCCATCAGGCGAGAACCGAAAGCTAGAAGCGACACGGTCATAGGGCCCCTGCTTTTCATGGCCGATGACCAAAAAATCCTTGGTGACTGGCTCCATGCCATCGTGCAATTCTTGCCGATAGACATAGACAGGGAGATACGCATCTTGGGATGTTAGTACGCCCAACTGGGTAACTTGGTGCGCATCACAGACGATGTCATCTAATAGCTCATGAGCCCAGGCAGGAACTGCTAAAAAAGTAAAAA
>JAAYGN010000172.1 GCA_012727715.1 Desulfovibrionales bacterium
ATTGCGAGGACTGCGAACGAAGTGCGGCAGAACGTGGCGCTTCGCTAATCCATAATAGTGATAAGTCGAGGATTCTGGATTAGCGCAGCGCTTCCCGCTTCGATTCCTCGCGTTCGCAATGACTTGTTTCGATTTAATCAGTGCCTACCAAGTTCCAGGCTTTTTGCCTGAAAAGGGGCCAGGAGGCAAGACAGGCTTGTCTTGTAAATTACCCTGAACTTTTCTATATTCTTTTTTGGTCCGGGGTCTGAAACGTACGGAGAAGCAATGCGATCTGGGCTGATATTTTTCTGGGGCATCTGTGTGGGGATGCTCGTGGTGCTGGGCGGGTTACGTCTGGCTCCAATACTTTATTACCAGCAACTTGATTTTTTCCTTGCCAATTTTTCTCCACAAAAATTGAAGGAACTTCGTGTAGTACATGAAGGTTTGCAGGTACTTTTGCAGACACCCCAAGAATCCAGATCTGTCCTCCGTGGTCCTGTTGTGCCCCGTATTCGTCTCATGCGCACAAACCTGGTCATAGCTTTGCCCGAGCCAGCCGGGTTGCTTGTTGCACCTGAGGCCCAGGCTGTATTTTGCCCGGTGCAATTGGCCTTTCAGACCACACCAGCCGCTCCTGCCAAGGCACAACCAACAGTACCCAAAAATATACCTCAAACCACGGTGACTCAAGCTGCACCTGGTAAGCCCCACGGGAACAAGGCCAATCCAGTAGCTCCGGCCACGGTCAATAAAAAAACAATCACGGCTTTGCCGACATTGCCTCCAGACCAACTCTATGCCCAGGCCCTGCAAGCCTATGACCAGGGTCGTTATCATCAGGCAAGAACACAATTTGCCGAATTTATCCAGGTCTTTCCCAAGCACAACCTGGTGCCCAATGCCTGGTACTGGACAGGAGAAACCTGGTATGCCCAGGGAAAATATGATCAGGCTCACCAGGTCTTTCATCAGGTGCTCAACGCCTTTCCTGGTCACCACAAAAGTGCGGATGCTCTTTTAAAAATGGCCTATAGTCAGATGCGCATGGGCAAGATGCAGCAAGCCCGGACTTATCTTGATCAACTTGAGGCGACCTACCCCAAGTCCAATGCTGCTCGCCTTGGCCGACAAGAGCGTAGCCAGCTCCATGGTGGGCTGGGCAGTACTTGGCAGGTGACATGATATGGATGAGTATTTCGCCTCCTTAGCTCTGCGTTATACGCGCGGACTGGGTCCGAGAACCTGGAAACGTCTTTTGGATCATTATGGAAGTGCTGCCCAAGCTGTGCAACACTCAACAGGCTGGTCTGAAAAAAAGCTGGTCAGCTCCAAGGTACACAGTGAATTTTTATCACGAGCCTGGCAAGAACTGGCCGAGGTGGAACACGGTGCAGCTGATACTTTGGGCCTGAATCGAGTTCTTTATCATCAGCCGGAATATCCTGAACTCTTGCGCCATATTCCTGATCCCCCACTTTTTTTATACACCATTGGTGACCTGAGCCTTTTATCGCGGCCCTGTGTGGCTGTGGTAGGGTCCCGCCAGGCTTCTCGTTATGGACAAGGCATGGCTGAATCCATTGCTGCTCAGCTCAGTAAGGCCGGGATTTGCGTTGTTTCTGGTTTTGCCCACGGTATCGACCGGGCTGCACATCAGGGCGCTTTGCGAGAAATCGGTTCAACCATTGCTGTTCTTGGCACAGGACCGGATTTGATTTATCCTGCCACCAACAAGGATTTATGGCGTCAGATCAGTGCTCAGGGCCTGATTGTTTCAGAGTTTGCTCCTGGCACCAAACCTGAAGGGAATAATTTTCCGCACCGAAACCGCATTGTCAGTGGTCTGGCCCTTGGTGTATTGGTGGTTGAAGGTGCCCTGGCCAGTGGGAGTTTGATTACCGCGCGTCTGGCCCTGGCTCAGGGGCGAGAAGTCTTTGCCTTGCCAGGTCCTGCCAATTTGAAAACC
>JAAYGN010000173.1 GCA_012727715.1 Desulfovibrionales bacterium
CTGACAGGTGTAGCCATCAGCAAAAGTTATAACTCCTGCTCCCTGTAGCACCATGATCCATTCATTCTCCTCTTGATCATACCACCCATGCTCGGGTGAGGTCTGTCCTTTGGAGACTATGCGTTCAATTCTGACCCCTGGAGTGTGCACGATTGTTTCAAAAACTTCTGCGCTCAGATCAGTGGGAAGGCATCTGCATATATTTCTAAGTTTTTTGAGGTTTGGTCAGAGATAGAAGGGTTTGGACTATTCATCATTTTTTGCATTGTTTTCTAGTACCAGACAGCTTCCCATGATTATACCTAAAATACTTAGGGCTAGACCTAGCCACCAAGTACGAAAAAAATCATGACCAGAAATAGCGGTAACCATATAGCCCAAGAATGACATCCAGAAACAAGCTGTTAGACTCCAGTTCGCAGCTTGTTGCTTATTTTTGAGCCCTCGCCAGATTTTTTTTATGGCCCAAAGAAGGTAACTGCCATAAAAAACAAGTAATAAAATGAGTCCTATTATACCCATTTCACATAAAAACTGCAGATAGATATTGTGTGGATGTTGAATAAAATATTTTTCAATTACAAATTTAAGGCCAATATTATGTACCCCAGGATTATAGCTATTGAGCCCAACACCAAGAAGAGGAGCACTTTTAAACACTTGTATGGCATGAGGCCAAAGTTCTTTTAACCGTGGATCAGACATGAGTGTTTCAAGAGTAAATCTTTTGGAGCCCCAAAACAAAGTACCAACAATGATGCCTAACGTGATTAAAAACTTTTTTAAGCTAAAGCCCTTGTGTATGAAAAATAGAGCCCACAAGGCTACAAAAGTACCTAAAATACCACTGCGGGTTTGCGAACCTATTAACAAAAAAAGGGGAGGAAAAAGTAGAAGACTTAAAAATGAGATTTGTATTATTTTGAAGCGTTGCTTGGGGAGAATCCACCAGGTTCCAACCATAATGGGCAACAGCATAGAAATATAGTTTCCAACACGAGGTGTAGGCATGGGACCAGTTAATCTACTCCCTGCAATGGGGTAGGATCGGAAGAAATTTACACCTGTAAACCATTGATACACACCATCTAGTCCTTGATAAAAACCAGCAACACAAAAAAGGATAACCAGCCGCACCAAATCTTTTGGACGTTTGACCACTTCAAGACCTATGAAAAAGAGCGCAAAACTTTGATGGATGTTAGTTCTAAACCCATACCAGCCATTGCTAACTTGGATATTGTGAAAAGCTTTGAAGAAAAGATAAGAAAGAAAGATAAAATAAATCCATTTAAGATTACCTAAGAGCTTGAGATTGGAGTTTTTATAATCCAGGGCGTAATACCCTAACAAGCCTACAAGAGCAGTGATAGTTCCAATATTTCTGGGAGCCTTACCTAGGGCAGAAAAGAGAATAAAAAAGTAAAACCCAAGGTGCATGACCAGGGTAAAAAAGCATACCCATTGCTCATGTTTGCTTGAGGCAGTGAAAAAAGGAGCAAAAAGTTTTTTGAATCTTAAAGTAACATCAGCCAAAATTAATGACCTTCCTGGAATTGTAATTGGTGTAACTTGGCATATAAAGGACAGGTTGCTAGCAATGATTCATTTGTACCTTGGGCAATAATTTCGCCTTGTTGCATTACTAAAATTCGATCAGCTGAAAGAATGGTGGATAAGCGGTGGGCAATAACCAAACTGGTTCTACCTTGCATCAAGTTATCCAGAGCCTGCTGGACCATGCGTTCTGATTCTGTGTCCAAAGCTGAGGTGGCCTCATCTAAAATAAGTAAAGATGGGTCTTTAAGAATTGCTCTGGCAATGGTCAGGCGCTGTTTTTGTCCGCCTGAAAGCTTTACACCCTTTTCCCCAACCAAGGTATCGTAACCCTGAGGAAGCTCCTGGATAAAGTCGTGAGCATAAGCAGCTTTAGCGGCACGTATAATGTCTGCTTTTTGGATTGCTGATTGCCCATAGCCAATATTGTCCTGTACAGAAAGATTAAATAGAAAGGGATCTTGAGACACAATACCAATATTGGTGCGTAAGCTACTTAAGGTATAGTCCTGGATGGGGTGTCCGTTGATGGTGATCCGTCCTTGTTGGGCATCATGAAACC
>JAAYGN010000018.1 GCA_012727715.1 Desulfovibrionales bacterium
AAGCAGAGCAATCCCTCGGATATCCCGCATTAATCAACGCCCTCCCATGGAGCCAAGTTGGGCCAGGTTGAGCCAAAACTCAAAGCGCCAATCGCGGTCTGTCTTGCTCCAAATGGTTTCCACGCTATAGCATTGATGTTGGTAGAGCAGAGTAAGACGTTTTTCTAAATCAAGGCTGGCTTCCAGATCCGCACGATAGAGGAAGCTGGCACTTAATTGTGAGGTCAGCCGCAGTCCACCATCAAGACGGGCAATGCGCTGTCGTTTTTGGTTTTGTCTGGTGTATTCATCAATTTTTTCCAGAAAATCGAGACCAAATCTGCCGTAGTATTTATTTTTATACGAAAGATATAAGGAATGATCATGCTCCGTAATTTGCCCTTCATAGGGGGAGAGCCAGGTTTTACTGCTCCAGGTCAGCCAGGAGGTCAGGGGAGCTTGCATGTCTGCCATGAGATCAGAGAAGGGGCGCCTAGAGTATTTGGCAATATCGTCTTTGCGTGAGGCTTCTCGAAAATTGTAGGACTGCTCCAGCCGTAAACGCAGTACATCTTTATACGCAACATTGAGCATGGTTTCGCCTGCCTGGGCAGGATCAGGAACTATGGTACCTTTTTTGGTCGTGAACAGGTTGGTCAAGGAGTAGGTAAGTTCATCCTTGGCTTCAATCCGATCTACTTCATCAAAATAGGGGTATTTGCTCTGACTTACAAAAGGGGTGTGCGTATATTCAATACGAGGCTGGATACTGTGTTTGACCTTGAGGAGTCCTGAGTTGTCATTTTCAAGGCTTAAGTTCGTTTCATCCATGAGGTTGAATATTTTGAAAAATTCGGAATACCCGGTGATAGAGAATTCCGGGACAAAACGGTTTTGAAAATTTTTATCTGTAGCTACGTCAAGACTTTCATTTTCATAGCTATCTATCGCATAAGCTGTGGCCCGAAATCCTACCTTGGGGATGATGGAACCATAGGCAAAGTGCAGGGGCCAGCCAATAAGGGGGTGCATGTCAAAACGAGTGCCTTCTGTTCCATACTCGCGACGAAAGGCGGTCAGTTGGGCGCTGCCTTCAGCTGTAAAAGGAGTCCAGGGGATTTCTGTTTGGTATAAATGGAGATTGAGCTCGGGCAGACGTTGCAAGGTAGGGTTGTTGGAAGCTTCTTTGTTGGAGTTCATGTACTCCAGGTTTTGCGTATATTCCAAGAGACCTTGAAAACCAAAGTGGGCCCAGTTTCTACTTAACAAAAAACGGTTGACCCTAAGGTTACTGTCATCGTCTTCAATGTCACGCCCAAAATAGCGGAGGAAATCACGTCGTCCTTGGTCAAATCCTGTGTATCCACTGGTAAATTCACGTAGGTAATCCTGGTCAGAAACTAAATCCAGATCTGTTTTTATGATCCAGGCTGGATCAAAAAGATAACCATCAAATTTTCCCCTGACCCACCAGCGATTATTGTTGGAGCGAGACAGGTGTTGGTTATTGCGAAACACGGAAGTGCCCTCGGATTCCTGGTCGTAGAGATAGTCTGCCCTAAAGATCCCTTTGGTATAAATATTTGGAACTAAGCGGTATTCACCACCAAGTAGCATTCCTTTTCGAGACATGTAGCGCGCAAAGACAGTCAGGTCTTGTTCGTCACCAAGTACTTGGTAATAGGGTTGTCCGTAGGTCAGGCCCAAACGGTCGCTCACACCGACTTCAGGGATAAGAAAACCACTCTGCCTTTTGGTTTTTACCGGAATAACTGCATAAGGTGAAAATAATACAGGCTGGTCGAGAACTTGAAAACGAGGTGCCCAGAGGTGGGCATAGCCATCTACGGTGATATCGCCACGGTCAGTTTTGATGGACCAGGCCGGACGATCACCATCACAGACAGTGACGGTTGCCTCACGAAATTCATAGGTCTCAGGGCCTGTTCTCTTAAGAATGGCTCCTGAAAAGTACATGTGCGGATCTTCCAAAAACACCTGACCATTTTTTAGCCAGCCAGTATTGGTGGTGAGATCAAACTCAGCCTCCTCAGCCTTGAGGTAATCCCCTTGTAAACGAGCTTCCACAGCACCTTGCAAAAAGACCCAATTGGTTGCCTGGTAATACCTGGCATAGTCTGCTTGAATATAGTCAGTGCCTCTGTCCAACACCACGTTACCAAAGGCCTCAAGATACTGATTGTCATGGCTTGCAGCAGTGCGGTCTGCCAACAGACGCCAGGACAAATCTGCATTATTATCAGCTCCATGGGCAGTAAGGGTGACTGTACAAAAGAGTAGTAGCGCAAGAAATCCAAAACGTATGTTCATACCTGTGCCGTGATGGTCTTAAAGTTTGAAAAGATGTGCGAGGAAAGCTAGCATAAGGCAAGGCGGATGCCTAGTCTTGAAATGACCACTTCCTTGGTCGGCGCAGGGTAGAAAATGGGCGTGTTAGTTTTTAACATGCCGAATTCTTAACTAAGTTTAAGAGCAGGCCTTGTTTCATTTTTCACAAACAGCTTGACCTCAAACAAGAGGTGATTTAAGAACCGTATAATTCTGTCCGCTCGCACTTATTTCTTGCTAATGGGTCCTTATTTTTATTGTTAATTGAATTTGTATTAGGGAAATTATGAAGCTAGAAAATTTTTTTGCTGATCACCACAAGTATCTTTGTTCTCAGTGGACAGAAGCCATCATTAAAACCTACCCTGAAGAAGGGGGGAAATTCTTTTCCTCCACCTCCAGTCAGTTCTCCAATCCTGTGGGACATACGTTTCGCAGTAATATTGAACGGATTGTGTTAGCTGTGGCTAAAGGAACCGATGTGGCAGCATGCACCCAAGATCTTGATGAAATATTGCGTATCAGAGCTGTGCAAGGTTTTTCTCCTGCTGTAGCTTTAGGTTTTATACCGGCTTTACGAAACATTGTCAGTCAGCACATAATTGAGAAGTGTCCTGCTGAAACACATGTTGCTCTGCTTGGTGACTTAAATATTCTTGTCGACCAACTTGTATTGCTTGGTTTTGATTTGTATATGCAGTGCCGGGAACTTCTTTGGCGGCAAAAGGCAAATCAATTGTATAGTCGCACACATAAACTGCTTGAGCGTGCTAATTTGTTGCAAGGTGAGGAGGCTGCTGAGTAGTGTTTATTGTATATATTTTGGAGTTAACCCTTTAGCGAGGTAAAAGGTACATGAAAGCTCTTTACTCCCTTTTCCTGGTCTTTGCCCTCGCGGCAATAGCCCTTGTGGGCGCCGGAGCTTTGGGTATGGAACACGTCTTTGGGCTGTATATACCCTTTCTGGCAGTCGCGGTTTTTGTGGTGGGGTTTTGCTTGAAAGTCGTAGGTTGGGGTAGATCGGCGGTGCCGTTTTGTATCCCCACAACCTGTGGCCAACAGGAATCACTGCCGTGGATCAAACAAAACAGCATTGACAATCCTTCCACAACAGGTGGGGTTGTGATGCGCATGATCCTTGAGGTGTTGTTGTTCAGGTCGCTGTTCAGGAACACCAAAGTTGATCTGCATAAAGGCACCAGGGTTACCTATGGTTCCAGCAAATGGCTGTGGCTAGGGGCTTTGGCTTTTCACTACGCATTTTTAGTGATTGTGATTCGCCATATGCGTTTTTTTGCGGAGCCGGTTCCAGGCCTTATCTCTGGTATTGAGACCCTGGATTCCATATTGCAAATTGGTGCTCCGACATTGTATCTGACTGATTTGGTTTTTGTGGCAGCAGTGACGTATCTTTTTCTGCGCCGAGTGGTGGTACCGCAAATTCGCTATATCTCTCAGGTTCAGGACTATTTCCCCTTGTTTTTGATTCTCGGCATTGCGTTTACTGGAATTTTTATGCGCTACTTTGTGAAGAGTGACATTATTTCAGTTAAAGAGCTGACAATGGGACTGGTTACTTTTTCATGGGTTATTCCTGAGGGAATTGGAGTATTGTTCTATATTCACCTTTTCCTTGTCTCAGTCTTGTTGATGTATTTTCCTTTGAGCAAACTCATGCACATGGGTGGTGTGTTTTTGTCTCCAACCCGGAACATGAATTGTGCTTCTCGAAAATTTCGCCATATTAATCCCTGGAAGTTTGAAAATGTTCAATACCATACCTATCCGGAGTATGAGGATGAGTTTCGGGAAAAGATGGTTGAAACGGGACTTCCTGTGGATAAGCCTTTAGAAGAAGGAGCCGAGTAATGTCTGACCTGCTACGCCCTGAGGCACTCTTTGCGAGCATTGACTACAATCCACCCAAAACGGATTGGATGGACGTGCCGGTTGAAATTAAACCCGGCCGCTATTGTTATGCCGCCAATCCAGACAGTGTGAATTATCTTGGGCTTCCCCACGCTCACAAATGGAATCCACTGGAGGATGACTGGGGTTTGCCTGAAAATTGGCAAGAAATTATTTTTAATGGAATTCGTGAGCGACTGCACAAATACCGTTCCTTTAAAATTTTTATGGATATCTGCGTACGTTGTGGTGCTTGTGCAGATAAATGTCATTACTTCATCGGCTCTGGTGATCCTAAGAATATGCCAGTATTGCGGGCCGAACTTTTACGCTCGGTATATCGTGGAGAATTTACCACCTTTGGTAAGATTTTCGGACGATTTGCCGGTGGTCGCAAGTTGACATCTGAAGTTCTTAAAGAATGGTGGTATTATTTCTTTCAGTGTTCTGAATGTCGTCGGTGTTCAGTTTTTTGTCCTTATGGTATTGATACAGCAGAAATAACCATTATGGGGCGGGAACTTTTGAACCTTCTTGGGCTGAACATTGACTGGATCGCTACTCCTGTTGCCAACTGCTATCGCACCGGAAATCACCTGGGTATTCAGCCCCATGCATTCTTTGATATGCTCGATTTTTTCTGCGATGATATTGAAGATATCACAGGCATTCGACCTGAGCCTAGTTTCAACAAAAAAGGAGCTGATATTCTTTTTATCACTCCTTCAGGTGACGTCTTTGCCGACCCCGGTACATATACTTGTATGGGGTATTTGATTTTGTTTGAATATTTGAAACGTGAGTACGGGCTGGATGTAACCTGGTCGACCTACGCATCCGAGGGCGGTAATTTTGGTTTCTTTACCTCGCATGAAACCATGAAGCGCCTTAACTCGAAGATGTATATGGAAGCTGAACGGTTGGGAGCCAAATGGATTCTTGGCGGCGAATGTGGACACATGTGGCGGGTTATTCATCAATATATGGACACCTTAAATGGTCCTGATTTTCAAGCCGCACATATGGAAACACCGGTGAACCCCATTACGGGTACTGTGTTTAAAAACGCTGCCAGTACCAAGATGGTACATATTGCTGAGTTTACCGCTGACCTTATCAAAAACGGCAAGTTGAATTTGAATAAAAAACGCAATGCAAATGTTCACTTGACCTGGCATGACTCATGTAATCCTGCTCGAGGCATGGGGCTTTTAGATGAGCCTCGTTATGTGATTAAACATGTAGTGGATAAGTTTACGGAAATGCCCCAAGGTACAATTCGCGAACAAACTTTTTGTTGTGGCGGTGGTGCTGGCCTGAATGCAGGTGAAAATGACGAGCTACGCATGATGGGCGGATTACCTCGAGCCAATGCTGTTAAATATGTTCACGAGAAATATGGCGTGAATATGCTTGGCTGTGTATGCGCCATTGACCGTGCGGTGCTCCCCAACTCCATGGAATACTGGGTGCCAGAAGTAGATGTTTGTGGCCTACATGAGTTGGTTGGCAATGCCTTGGTTTTTCCTGGTGAACAGGAACGCGAAACTGATTTGCGTGGCGAAGACCTGCCCGGGGAGGATGGATAATGTACCATAAGAGTAAAATATTGACCGGCTTGGCTGTGTTTATAATTTTTATGACGTATCCTTTTTGGAATAATATCGGTAGCGCGGCCTATGTCAGACCTGAATTGGAAAAAGTGAAAAAAGCTAAGGAATGTGTGGAAAGCGTAGAATTTATGCGTGCCGAACATATGTCAATGCTTAATGAATGGCGTGATGAAGTTGTTCGTGACGCTTCTCATGAGTACCACTCAACAGTAAACAACAGCGTTTACCAAAAGAGTCTGACGAAAACTTGTATGGATTGTCACGAAAACAAAGATAAATTTTGTGATAAATGTCATGATAGCGTAGCTGTGGACCCCTATTGCTGGGATTGTCATGTTGACCCAAAGGGGGTGCAGAAATGAAAACAGTTCGCAGAGATTTTTTAAAGGTTGCCGCAGTTACAGCTTTTGGATGGGGGATTTGCCCCACAGTAAAGGCCCTTGCTTCTGGGGGAGCAAGGCCTAGTGAGGGACTCTTTTTTGCCTCTCGTCATGCAGTTCATGTGGGACCTAATGCACTTAAGGCACAGCGTTGGGCCATGGTCATTGATACCACCAAATTAAATGAAAAGGTGGTCCAGGATATTGTTCAGGTGTGTCACACCACCCATAATGTTCCTGATATTTCTGGCCAACAAAATATCAAATGGATCTGGGAAGCACCCATGGAGAATCTTTTTCTAGATGACCTTCATGAGTTTCAGCCTGAGTCAGGTGCTAAGACAGCTCTAGCTTTATGCAATCATTGCGACAATCCTCCGTGTGTGCGTGTTTGTCCGACCAAAGCTACATTTCAGCGTGAAGATGGTATTGTCATAATGGATTTTCACCGTTGCATTGGTTGTCGATATTGCATGGCCGGGTGCCCATATGGTTCCAGAAGTTTTAATTTCCAGGATCCTCGACCTTTTATTGCCAAGACTACCCCGGACTTTCCTACTCGTACTAAAGGTGTTGTGGAAAAATGCGAGTTTTGTGCTGAGAGATTGGCTGAGGGTAAAATGCCGGCCTGTGTCGAAGTCTCAGAAGGAGCCCTGGCCTTTGGTGATCTGGCTGATCCTGAATCCGAAGTCCGCAAGCTTCTGGCAGAGCGATTTTCCATCAGGCGTAGTCCGACCCTGGGAACGAATCCATGTGTCTATTATCTTGTGTAAGGGGAGAGAACGATGCTTGAAAAAGCCATACAAGGTTCTAAAATTTACTGGGGCTGGATCGCCACATTGCTCTTGTTGATGAGCATTGGAGCGGCCTGTTACTGGCAGCAACTTTCTCATGGCTTGACCATAACTGGACTAAGTCGCGATGTCAGTTGGGGTTTTTATATTGCACAATTTACATTCCTTGTTGGTGTTGCTGCTTCAGCAGTAATGCTGGTTATCCCTAAATATTTACATAACTATCAAAAATTCAGCAAAATTCTGATTTTGGGTGAGTTTAACGCTGTGGCCATGGTCGTTTTGTGCCTGCTGTTTATCATTGTCGATTTGGGTTCCCCGCAGCGGCTGATGAACGTGTTGCTACATCCAACACCAAATTCCATCTTGTTTTGGGATATGGTCGTGTTAAATGGCTACTTACTTATCAATATCTTAGTTGGCTGGGTTACTTTGGAAGCTGAGCGCAAACAGGTAGCACCACCCAATTGGATTAAGTTTTTTATCTACCTGTCCATTCCGTGGGCAGTTTCCATCCATACAGTCACTGCGTTTTTATATTGTGGTTTGCCTGGTCGAGGCTATTGGCTCACCGCAGTTTTGGCGGCTCGCTTTTTGGCATCAGCCTTTGCTGCGGGCCCTGCATTTTTGATCATGGTAACGTATATCGTCAAGATTTTTACAGGTTTTGATCCAGGCAAGGGAGTATTGTCCACGCTAGGCAAGACTGTGGTTTACGCTATGTGTGTCAACCTTTTTCTTTTGCTTTGTGAGGTTTTTACTGTTTTTTATAGCCAAATACCCTCACACATGGCCCATTTGCAGTATTTGTTTGCCGGATATCATGGTCACGGAGTATTGGTGGCGTGGATGTGGTCAGCAATAATTATGGGGGTTGTGGGTATCCTGATATTGCTTGTACCGGCCAACAGAGAACGCGATAATATGCTTGTTATTGGCTGTTTTCTCATTTTCCTCGGTGCCTGGATCGATAAGGGACTGGGTATGATTGGTGGTGGCTTTGTTCCCAACCCATTGCATGAAATTACGGAGTATGTACCTAGTCAGCTAGAGCTAGGTGTTTCTCTTGGAGTTTATGCTACTGGATTTCTTGTTTTAACCATTCTTTATAAAATTGCCATTGGCGTAAAAGCAGAAGTCGAATAACTTAAATTTACTCCGGGGGAGCCATTGAGCTGCCCCGGATCATATCTCTCTAGATGCTAAAATTTGTTGGCCTCTGGGTTTACAGTTTTTGACTTCGAGTGTATTGGACTTTTCCATAACGCTCTCACGCGAAATTATTTTTTTGGAGGTTATTATGAGTTATACGGTTACTGTTGACCACGACAAATGCATTGGTTGCAGCGAGTGTGTGGATGTTTGTCCTACAGAAGTTTATGAGCTGCAAAATGAAAAGGCTGTTCCTGTTAATGAGGAAGAGTGCCTTGGTTGTGAGTCTTGCGTTGAGGTTTGTGAGCAGGGCGCCATCACTGTCGAAGAAAATTAATGTCCTTATGTGCGGCAGGACCTGTACTTGCCGCACACCCTCATTTTTCAGGTTTTTTTCTGACTCAGCACTAAATATAGCGTCTCCTTTTGAGTATAAGGAGCAAGCTAGAAGATTCAGCGGAGTGTACTTTTGCTTCAAAGAGGATCAACTTTGATGAAACTGGATCTATCTTCATATTTTTCCAGCTACGAAGCACTCGTAGCTCAAATTGATGGAGTGTTTAACAAGGTTGCTAATGACTTCCCAACTGAGGTTGCGTGTCGTAAAGGGTGTAGTGACTGCTGTCATGCCTTGTTTGATATTTCATTGGTAGAGGCTTTGTATCTAAATTCAAAATTTTTAGAACTTGATGAAGGTACCCGACATAAAATTTTAATTGATGCTGACAAGGCTGATCGGAAGGTGAATGTTTTAAAAAGGAAACTTTCCAAAGCAGCCGCACAAGAAGATACGAGCAAAATTTTGGCTCAGGTCGGCAAAGAACGAATTCGTTGTCCTCTTCTTGATAGTGACAACCAATGCAAGCTGTATGATTTTCGACCCATAACATGCCGTTTATATGGTATTCCACTGGAAATAGATGGAAAGTCTCATACCTGTGGACTATCAGCTTTTACATCGGGGAAGCCTTATCCAACTGTTAAGGTAGAGCGTATTCAAGACATGCTTATGGAAATGAGTGATCAGGTTCTTGCTCATTTGGGCTCGACTTATGTTGATTTTCGATACATGCTTGTGCCTGTTTCAACTGCACTTATGACAGTTTACGATGAAAGCTATTTTGGAGTTTTGTCAGAAAAACAAAGTCAGCAAAACTCTAGTGGAGATGCTTAATGAACAAGTCCAATGCTCTAAGTCCTGAGCACGAAGCCCAAAAAAAAGTTATTTATGAAAAAATGGCTCCAAGACGCCGAAAGTTTATTGATAAAATAGGCTATGATCGCTGGGATCCTTTTGCTGAGCCCAAGCACCCCATTGAATGGCGTACCGACGGCACAAGCCGTACCACGCAGCAATTGGTGCGGGAATATTTGCAAAGCCATGCTCCAGAGGATTATAGCAATGCTTATGGGCAGGGTGTTTTGGAGATAGCCTTGGGCATGGTCAATGGCGAGGAAAAATATGTTGCCATGTATGAATTTTCACTTTGGTACGCTCAAGAACTGAAAAAACACGATGTTAATATCAATGAATATATGCCATAGGTAGGTTATGAAAAAAAATATTGATTATGGTCCCAAGACAGTGGCGGAATTAAAGCAGGCTTTGGCTGAAAATCCCGATTCTGCCGCCCTGATGTATAACTTGGGCGTTTCTTTGGTGGCAGAGCGGAATTTAGAAGAGGCCGAGAAGGCTTTTCACGAGGCTTTATCCATTGAGCCGGGTATAGCTGAAGCCTATGTCCAGCTTGGTGGACTGGCCATGCACCGGGGTGATTTGGACAAATGTCTGGAGATGAATCACAAGGCAGCCGAGTTGCGCCCAAGATTTGCAGTGCCCTGGGGCAATATTGGTTTTGTGCATATGCAGCGCCAGGATCCGGACAAGGCCATCAAAGCCCTCAGGAGAGCCTTGAGTCTGGACCCACAATTTATCCAGGCCCATACCACTCTTGGCAGTGCCTATATGGCTTTGGATGATCCTGATGGTTGTATTATGCAATGTGCCAAGGCCATTGAGATTGAACCCATGTTCGGTCCTGCTTATAATAACATTGGGTTGGCCTATCTGGCCAAGGATGAGCCAACCAAGGCCCTGCCTTATTTTGACAAAGCCATGGAAACAGGTTTTGAGGTCGATTCAGCTATTCTTGAAGAGTTGGAACAATACAGATAAGTTGGTCAAGGAAGCCCCTGGCAAGTGAAATACGGGTTGACAAATCCTTGGCTTTGGACCATGCTTTTCAAGCATATGTTTGCAAAACCCACTGAATTTGTTGTGAGGTTGGAGATCGTGCCGTCCATGCGTGCGCGATGCCTGAATACGGAATTTGGTCAAATCTTTTAAGGAGGATGTGTAATGGCTAAACATGCGACTCCGTTACTGGATCAGCTTGAAAGCGGTCCGTGGCCGAGCTTTGTGGCGGATATCAAGGAGGAAGCCGATAGACGCCGCAAAAACGAGAAGAACGTAACGTATCAAATCCCCAGCGATGTCTGTGATGACCTTCTTGGTGTTCTGGAATTGTCCTACACTGACGGTACCACACACTGGAAGCATGGCGGTATCGTGGGTGTCTTCGGGTACGGCGGCGGTGTAATCGGTCGTTACTGCGACCAGCCCCAGATGTTTCCAGGCGTGGCCCATTTTCACACCATGCGTGTGAACCAACCTGCCGGAAAATATTATAAAACAGATTATCTGCGCCAATTGTGTGATATTTGGGACATGCGTGGTTCTGGTTTGACCAACATGCATGGTGCTACTGGTGATATTGTTTTGCTTGGCACCACAACCCCGCAGCTTGAAGAAATTTTCTTTGAACTGACCCACAACATGAATACTGACCTTGGTGGTTCCGGCTCCAACCTCCGTACTCCAGCAGCTTGCTTGGGCGAGTCTCGTTGTGAGTGGGCCTGTTACGACACACAGGAAATGAGCTATCAGCTAACCATGGAGTATCAGGATGAGTTGCACCGTCCTGCTTTCCCCTACAAGTTTAAGTTTAAATTTGACGGTTGCCCCAACTGCTGCGTAGCTTCTATCGCTCGCTCTGACATGGCCTTTATTGGTACCTGGAAAGACAATATTGGTATTGATCAGGAAGCTGTTGCTGCGTATATCGGTGGTGAACTCAAACCCAATGGTGGAGCTCACGCTGATAAGGATTGGGGTGCCTTTGATATTCAAAAAGAAGTTATTGATCTGTGCCCCACTGAATGTATGTGGATCGAAGACGGCAAGTTGAAAATCAATGACCGTGAATGTACCCGTTGTATGCATTGCATCAACGTTATGCCACGCGCCCTGCGTATTGGTAATGACCGAGGTTTGTCCATTTTGGTTGGTGCCAAAGCCCCGATTTTGGATGGTGCTCAAATGGGATCTTTGCTGGTGCCTTTTATCAAAGCTGAAGAGCCTTACGATGAAATCAAGGAAGTCATTGAGAGCATCTGGGATTGGTGGATGGAAGAAGGCAAAAACCGCGAACGCCTTGGTGAATTGATCAAGCGTCAAGGCCTGGCCAAGTGTATTGAAGTGGTCGGCCTGAAGCCTGTTCCCCAGCACGTTTTGGAACCCCGTCATAATCCGTACATCTTCTGGAAAGAAGAAGACGTTACTGGCGGCTGGCAGCGTGATATCGCTGAATTCCGTAAACACCATCAGAGATAAGAAGGGGGTTAACAATGACTTTCATCTCTTCTGGATACAATCCCGACAAACCCATGGAAAACAGAATTACGGATATTGGCCCACGTCATTATTCCGAATTCCTTCCTCCAATAATTGCCAAAAACAAAGGCAAATGGCTGTGGCATGAGATTATCGAGCCGGGCATTTTGATGCACAAGGCTGAAAGTGGTGATGAGGTGTACACCGTTCGTTTTGGTGGAGCTCGTTTGATGTCCACAGGTCTTATCAACGAATTATGTGATATCGCTGATAAATATTGCGGCGGACACCTTCGCTTCACCACTCGAAATAATATTGAGCTTATGGTGGAAACTCTGGATGAAGCCAAGAAACTCAAAGAGTTTTTGAATTCTCAAAAGTTTAAAGGTGGCAGCCACAAGTTCCCCGTAGGCGGAACTGGTGCTGGTATTACCAACGTTGTTCACACCCAGGGTTGGATTCATTGCCATACCCCGGCTACGGACGCTTCTGGTACTGTTAAGGTGGTACTGGACGAGCTTTTTGAAGATTACAAAAAAATGCGCATGCCAGCTCAGATTCGCATCTCCATGGCTTGCTGCTTGAACATGTGCGGTGCTGTACACTGCTCTGATATCGCGATCCTTGGATATCACCGCAAACCTCCCATCATTGACCATGAATGGCTTGATAACCTTTGTGAAATTCCTTTGGCTGTTGCAGCTTGTCCTACAGGTGCTATCCGCCCGGCCAAGAAAGAAATTACCACAGAAGCTGGCGAAACCAAGACAGTTAACACTGTAGCTGTAAGGCAAGAACGTTGTATGTTCTGCGGAAACTGCTACACCATGTGTCCGTCCATGCCTCTGGCTGACCAGACTGGTGACGGCCTAGTCATTATGGCTGGTGGCAAGGTCTCCAACCGTATCAGCAACCCCAAGTTCTCCAAGGTTGTTGTAGCTTTTATCCCCAACGAGCCACCCCGCTGGCCTACTCTTGCCAAAGTTATTCGCCAGATTGTTGAAGCATACGCATCAGGAGCCCGCAAATACGAGCGTCTTGGTGACTGGGCTGAGCGCATTGGCTGGGAGCGTTTCTTTGAAAAAACCGGCCTGGAATTTTCGGAACACATGATTGATGACTTCCGTGATCCAGCTTACTATACTTGGCGACAGACCACGAACTTTAAGTTCTAATCTTTTGTCAGGTTTGACTTACAAACAGGGCCGACGCAAGTCGGCTCTTAACTTTAAGAGAGGCATGTATGGCAGACCCCAAAGACATTGTTGTTGAATTCATGCAGTCCAAAGCAAAATCTAAATCCAAATTTTATTTCAACGATTTAGCTGCGCTTTTCCCTGAAATGAAAATGCGTGAAGCCAAAAAGATCATCAATAAATTGGTAACTGACGGCGTGCTTGTATATTGGTCCAGCGGTAGCACCACCATGTATGGCCTGCCTGGGGCCGGTAAGCAGGCTGGCGCTGAAGGCGAAGATTAATCTTTAATTTATGCCATCCTCTGTATTGTCTTGCCCAAGAATGCTCATCGCTGGCCTTAGTGGTGGATCAGGCAAGACTCTGGTTGCATTGGGGATAGCACGGGCTTTTTCAGATAATGGTTTGCTAGTGCAGACCTTTAAAAAGGGTCCAGACTATGTTGATGCACAGTGGCTTAGCGTTGCTAGTCGGAGTGTGACAACAAATCTGGATCCTTTTCTCTTTTCTTCTGAAGTGTTAAAAAATGTTTTTTGGCATCGTGCAACTGGGTGCGACCTGGCCCTTATTGAAGGTAATAGGGGACTTTATGATGGTAAGGATGTTTTTGGCACCTATTCTTCTGCTGAGCTAGCCAAGTTTCTGCAATGTCCTGTTCTTGTTGTTACTGATTGCACCAAAGTTACGAGGACTATGGCGGCGATAATACTTGGCCTCCAGGTCTTTGATCGCGATGTTGATATTCGCGGGATCATTTTAAATCAAACAGCAGGAAAGCGCCATCAAACAATTCTCCAACGCTCCATTGAACAATATACAGATGTCCCTGTACTTGGAGTTTTACCAAGAATGGACAATAATCCCATTCCAGAACGACGGATGGGATTAGTTTCTGATTTCGAGCTGGATAATGACCCCCTTATGGGGATCACATTTTTTGTGCGTCAGAATATTGATTTGGATTCATGCCTTCAAGTTGCTCAAAAAGCTCCGGTGCAAGAACACGTTATTACGCCAATTTTAAAGGGCTCCAAAGTATCTCAAACTGTAAAAATAGGAGTGGCAAGTGATGCTTCCCTATGGTTTTACTATAGAGAAAATTTAGAAGCCCTCTCCCATGCAGGAGCTGAGTTAATTGACTTTAGTCTAGTTCAAAGCATGGCTCTTCCTGAAGATATTGATGCTTTGTATCTGGGTGGCGGGTTTCCTGAAATTGTGGCCAGTAAACTTGCAGCCAATACTGCTTTGCATCAAAGTATCGCCCAGGCCATTAACCAAGGACTACCTGTTTACGCAGAAAGTGGTGGTCTTGTATATTTGAGCACATCATTAGAAGAAGCTGACGAAACATTTCCCATGGTTGGCATTTTCCCCCTGACAACAAAAATTTTTCCTAAGCCCCAGGGACATGGATACATGGAATCAGTAGTAGCCAATCCCAATCCTTTTTTCCCACTGAAGACCACTCTTTGTGGTCATGAATTTCATTATTCTCGAAGTCTGGATATTGAGGTCATTCCTTCATTTGTGTTCCAGATTAAACGCGGCAAGGGAATGACTACAGGCTGGGATGGAATCCTCATAAAAAATTGTTTGGCATCCTATATTCACACTCATGCTTTAAGCTTACCGCAGTGGGCAGAGAATTTTGTTGCCGCTGCACAGCTCTATCAGAGTTATCGGAAAGGTGGTCTCCCTTGTCCTGATATCAGGCTATAAAGATCCCTTGACTTTACCTTTAAAGCTATTAATAATTTTTATTAATAATATGGAGGTGAATTATGGGACAATTACGTAATTTCAAAAATTTGGTCATTGATTGGGAAATGACTCCTGAAGATGCTGTGGCCATTTATCTTGAATGGGGTAACAATGGCTATCGTGGGGGCTACCAGTACGCTGTGCGTGGCAAAGAGGATCATTCTCATTATTTTGTCATCAACACTTGGAACGATGATCCAACAGCGACCTTGGTGTATCGGAATTCTGATGGAGCCACAGATCTAGCAGTATTGCAACTTCCAGAGACCCTTGCATCCAAGTTTCTCAAAGAGGTGCATCATCATAAAGGGATTTATCCTGTAAATAACGATGTTAGAACTTGGTTAGAAAAAGAATTGTATAATTAATTATGTTAATGTGCGAGCTGACTGAAGATGTATATCCAGCAGCTCGCCTTTTTCATTTGTGCCAATAGAATTCAATCTCTTGCTGACCCAGGAAGAAATCGTTACCTTAGCTCAGCATGATCAGCTCACATCAATTTTTTCTTTTTTGTCTGACTTCCATTGTCCTTATTTTTACACCTGGTCCGGATATTATTTATGTTCTAACCAGGGGAGTAGCCCAGGGGCGTAATGCTGCTTTAGCAGCAGCAGCTGGATTTAGCTTGGGTAATATTGGGCATACTTTGCTGGCTATTTGTGGAATTTCAGCAATTTTGGCAGCCTCGTCCCTGGCTTTTATGTTGGTAAAAATTGCTGGTGGAGCTTATCTGATTTTTATTGGTGTTAAATTATGGCAGGCCGAGACCACTTTGGCTTTGGGGGCAGCAGGAGAGCATAAGGGGAGTTGGCTTATTTTTCGTCAGTCCATTGTTGCGAATCTCCTTAATCCCAAGGTTGCAATATTTTTTCTCGCTTTTTTCCCACAGTTTATCCACCCTGCCCAGGGAAATCCTGCCTTACAAATGTTTATTTTAGGGCTGACTTTTGTGGCCTTAACCATGTTATGTTTTAGCGTGGTAGCCTTAACTGCAGGCATGCTCAATACCCGTTTATTAGCCTGCCCATCTATGTCCGTATGGCTCCATAAGGGGGCTGGAACCATCCTTATTTTGTTGGGACTTCGTCTTTTTTGGGTTTAGTTATGCCTTTGTGGCCAGAAATTTGAATTTTTAATGTTTTGATGTCTGGAAAGTTTATTTCTAGATGAGATGATAACAGGCATAAAAAAACCCTGCAGAAGCAGGGTTTTTTTATGCCAAGGGTAGTTTTACCACTTGGGACGACGCTCGGGGCGCGGTCGAGCTTCGTTGACTTTCAAAGCACGTCCACCGAAATCCGCTCCATCCAGAGCAGCAATAGCTTCTTCTGCACCACTTTCCATTTCAACAAATCCAAATCCACGGGCTCTGCCTGTCTCGCGGTCGGAAACAAGTTTGACACTTGAAACCTGGCCATAGGTGGCAAAAAGGTTTTCCACATCCTGCTCGGTAGCACTCCAGGGCAGATTTCCGACATAAATGTTCTTCGACATAACGCACTAGTCTCCTGTAAAAAAACTAAAATTCCCAGGCAGAGTCTCCCTCCCATTGGATTTTCATGCCTTTGGGTCCAACCCTTCCCGTCTCCACACGCATCATATCAATCAAAGTTTGATTGATATATGAAATTGGCAGATACGTACTTCCTGCGCAAGAGGCAAGGCTTTCTTTGAAAATAGTATATTTTTCTTGTTTTTTAATTTTTAATTCAAGGGCTAAACATTATTTTTGAGACTTTGAAGTACCTCGCCAACTTACATAATTTACGATCATCACGCGAGTTCTTGATCTGGCTGACAAGATTAATTATCGACAACAGATGTCTGTCACAGAGCCACTTGCAGGAAATATTTTTGCCATCAAGCGTTATGCCTTACATGATGGTCCAGACCTGCGAGTCACCATTTTTTTCAAGGGTTGTCCTTTATCCTGTTTATGGTGTCATAATCCAGAAGGCCTGAATTTTGGAAAGGAAATCCTTACGCAAGTTGATCGCTGTGTGGGTTGTGGCGCTTGCCAAGCGTCTTGTCCTACAGGTGCCTTGAGCCAAGGACCACATTGGCGCGATCATGTCCGGTGCACTGTGTGTGGCATTTGTGCTCAAGTTTGCCCGGCCTTGGCCCATGAATGCATTGGGCAGACCTTAACTGTGGCTCAGGTCATGGCAGAAATTGCCAAGGAAGCTCCTTTTTTTGAAGGTACCAGTGGGGGTGTGACCTTTTCTGGCGGCGAGCCTTTGGCTCAACCCGATTTTCTCCTGGCTTTACTTAGGGCCTGTGGCCAGCGAGGCTGGCATCGAGCTGTGGATACCAGTGCTTGGGTATCATGGGAAATTTTTCAAAAAATTTTGAAGGTTACAGATATTTTTCTCATTGACCTCAAGCATATGGATGCCTGTGAGCATAAAAAGTTAACGGGTGTGGATAATGTGATCATTTTGGACAATGCTCGTCGTTTGGCTCACAGTGGGGCTAAGATTTATTTTCGGATGCCCCTTATTCCAGGCCTTAATGATCAAAGCACAAATCTTGAACATACTGCTGAATTTATTTTATCTTTGCCCATAGCGCCCAGCATTGACCTTTTACCCTATCATGGCACAGCCAAAAACAAATATATGAAGCTTGGGCGAGATTACCCTGGAGAAAATTTGCATACCGCTGATCACAAGGCCATCAGCCAGGCTGCTGCCCTTTTTCAACGTCGTGGACTGACCGTCCGCATTGGAGGATAAATGCTGCCCCGTATTGCCCGTCTGCGCCAAAAAAGCCTAGAAGCCCAGCCTTCCATCTCCATTGAGCGTGCTTTGCTGGAGACCAAGTTTTACCAGGAAAATTATGGCAAGCATTCTTTGCCTGTACTCCGTGCTTTGGTTTTTAAGGATTTATGCACACATAAGTCCATTTATCTTGGTGCTGATGAACTCATTGTTGGTGAGCGTGGTCCGTGTCCTGGTGCAGTACCAACTTTTCCTGAGTTGACCTGCCATAGTGTGGAAGATTTACATGTTTTAAACACTCGCCCCATGACCAGCTATCAGGTGCAGGAAGAAGATATTCTTACCTATGCACGAGAAGTTATTCCCTATTGGCAAGGCCGATCCATGCGGGAACGGGTCTTTGCTCAGGTACCAGATGAGTGGCGCAGGGCCTATGAGGCCGGACTTTTTACAGAATTTATGGAGCAGCGCGCTCCAGGCCATACAGCTTTGGATGGGACCATTTATCATGAAGGCTTGCTGGATAGAAAAGCTCGTATTCAGGAACATCTACAACGTTTGGACTATCGTAATGATCCTTTGGCTTCGGATCGGGCTGAGCAGCTTAAGGCCATGGATATTGCCTGTGACGCAGCCATAATTTTTGCAGAGCGTCATGCCGACCTGGCCTGGGCCAAAGCCAAGGATGAGGCTGATCCAGCGCGTAAGCAAGAACTGCTGCGTATTGCCGAGGTGTGTCGCCATGTTCCGGCCCATGCCCCACGAGATTTTTGGGAAGCCTTGCAAATGTACTGGTTTGTTCACTTAGGTACTATTACTGAGCTCAATGGCTGGGATGCCATGACCCCTGGTCATCTTGATCAACATTTGGCCCCTTTTTATGAACAAGGCTTGGTCCAGAAAACCCTGACTCGGGAACAGGCCAAAGAACTTTTGTCCTGCCTGTGGATCAAGATCAACAATCACCCAGCCCCACCCAAGGTTGGGGTGACAGCCAAAGAAAGTGGAACATACAATGACTTTACCAACATCAATCTTGGAGGCGTAAAACCTGACAGTAGCGATGGAGTGAGCGAGGTTTCTTACCTTATTTTGGAAATAATAGATGAGCTTGCTCTCTTACAACCCCAGGCGAGTGTGCATATTAGTCAGAAAACACCGGGTGCTTTTCTCAAGGCAGCAGCACAAGTCATTGCCAAGGGGTATGGCTATCCAGCTCTTTTCAATACTGATACTGTGGTCTTGGAGCAGCTGCGAGTAGGTAAAACTGTGGAAGATGCCCGGGAAGGAGGGTGTTCAGGTTGTATTGAAACAGGAGCTTTTGGCAAGGAAGCTTATATCCTGACTGGTTATTTAAATGTACCCAAAATTTTGGAACTGGCTTTAAATAACGGACAAGACCAATTAACCGGAATTCAGGTAGGCCCTAGGACAGGAGATGCCCGGAACTGGACCAGTTTTGAGGAGTTGTACGTAGCTTTTACTCAACAATTAACCTGGGTTGTAGATCTTAAAATTCGGGTCAACAACTATATTGAACGCATGTATGCCATGTATTCACCGGCCCCATTTTTGTCTGTGGTTATCCATGATTGTATTGAAAAGGGATTGGATTATTACAATGGTGGTCCACGTTACAATACTAACTATATTCAATGCTGTGGCATTGGTACAATAACGGACAGTTTGTCAGCCATTAAAACTCATATCTTTGACTCTGGTGCCTTGGGAATGGATCAATTACTTGTGGCCCTGAACAACAATTTTCAAGGCCATGAGGTTTTGCGTCTCAAACTTTGGAACAAAACGCCATTTTTTGGCAATGATGATGATTTAGCCGATGATCTTATGAAACGGGTCTATGAATCTTTATTCCAAGCTATTGACGGTCAACCCAATACCAAAGGTACCAGCTATCATCTAAATATGCTCTCCACCACCTGTCATGTTTACTTTGGTAAGATGCTTGGTGCTTCAGCCAATGGTCGCCCTTCCGGGCAGCCTCTCTCTGATGGTACTTCTCCATCCCATGGGGCAGATAGAAATGGACCCACGGCTGTGGTCAAGTCCTTGTCTAAAATGGACCAGGTTAAATCTGGTGGAACTTTGCTGAATCAGCGTTTTTTACCTGATATTCTGCAATCTGATCAGGACTTGGACAAGCTGTGCCAATTGGTGCGGACCTATTTTCGTCTTGGTGGGCATCATATTCAATTTAATGTGGTCGATACCAAGACGTTACGTCAGGCTCAGGAGCGGCCCGAGGAGTACCGGAATCTTTTGGTACGAGTGGCTGGCTATAGTGATTTTTTTGTGGATTTGGATCTGGATCATCAGGAAGAAATCATTGCTCGCACTGCCCAGGAAATGACCTAAGATAGACAAGCATAGCTTGTGAAATATTTTCTGACAAAGATTTCAGATATTCTAACTTAAAAATACATAATTATGTGTACAAATAATGCATATGGAAGTTGCTTTATCTTGGAGAATCATATTTTTTCGGGAATCAGTTAAATTTTTACATGGTTGAGAAGAAATGAAAAAACTATTGATTATAATACAAAAAAGTTTTTGAGGGATCTGTGAATAATTTTCTACTGACAGAGTTGACGGATGCTGTGCGCTGGATTCACCCATAAGTTTGTTTTGGTCACCGTAAAATAATGTTTAAAGCCGACTGTCTCCATGGAGACAGTCGGCTTTAAACATATAGAACAAATAAAAAAACAAGATGAGATGTTACTCTCCGCTAATGATAAACCCCTTGGTAGCTGGGCCTGTGGAACCCGATGTTCCAGCAATTTTGGACAAATAGGTGTCACCCAACGTCTTGATATGGTTGCCGATATTTTCAAAATAATTCATATGTACCAGCTCTTCCTCAATGATAGTTTCAAAGAGTTTGGCTGACACAGTATCGCCATTTTCTCGGCATACTTCGACAAATTGACTATAAATATCAATGGTGTCATCTTCAAGGGTAGCGTCATAAGGATAAATAGTCCGCACGTCTTGAGCTTTTTGTAGCTCATCTTCATAG
>JAAYGN010000019.1 GCA_012727715.1 Desulfovibrionales bacterium
CAAAAAACCAAACCCCTGCCAGGGCAGGGGTTTGGTGATAGTTTTTATAGAGCTCCACAGCCTTTCTATCAAAGTCAGAAGTTTTACCAGGCTTCTTTGCGCTGCTTCTCCATGGCTTGAGCCTGTTCTTCGTAAGAGGAGAATCCAGCCTGATGCATGGCATCAAGAACCGTGGTTTCCCAATCCCAATTGGCATAAATAACTGGCTTGTGGAAAATACTTCGGAAAGAGGACAATTCCTGTCGATAAAACTCCTCTTTTCCACTACCAAGATTGGACTGCAATTGCTCATGCAATCGAGCCAGTTCACCTTCATACCAATCCATAAGATCCGGGCCCGATGTATTCTTTTTCAAAATATGCTCATAGCGGTTCTCAGCCAAAAGCATGTGTAATTGCTCCAAGTGCTGGGCTTGGAGCCAAGCGCCCAATCCCGACAATGGAATGTTCTCTGCTTCCACCTCAGCCACATCCAACTTGGTCTGCTGATAGGTATCTGGAACAACTGATGCGGACACAATGCCAGCAATACATACCAATCCACGAATAATCTTGGAATTGGACACGCCCTGACCACAAAAGCCCACCTTTTTCCCAAATTTTTGACCAGTAAAAATAGTGGACAAAATAGCCCAGACCACAGCTGGGTCTTCTTCATCATAGATATGTCGTAACTGGGCATTATCCCGATCTGTTCCCAGTACCAATTGCGTCATGTCATTGGAGCCAATGGAAAATCCATCAAACTCTCGAATAAATTCCTTGGCCAAAATCGCATTACTGGGGATTTCCGACATGAGAATGATCTTTAACCCACTATCGCCACTATGAACATTATGAACCTGTTCCAGATAACGCTTCATGGACCGGGCTTCTTCCAGAGTACGCACAAAAGGAAGCATCAGATGCAGATTGACACCACCAAAGGCTCCTCGCGCCAACTTAAAGGCTTCCAATTCCCAATCATGGATGTTGCGGGATACGCCTCGGTATCCGAGCATGGGGTTGTCCTCATGGTCCTCAAAAAGTAACCCACCCAACAAATTGCGATATTCATTGGTTTTATAGTCAGTAGTCCGATATACTATGGGCTTGCTGTGAAAAGCCATGGCAAAAAGAGAAAGATCCTGGGCCAAGCCCTGGACATACAACTCTTTACCACTGCGATAACCACGGGCCTTCAAAATTTCTTGGATCTTTTGGGGCAGGGTACGTACCAAGTCCATATCGTGCTCAAGACCCACTTTTTTTGCCACGTCTTCACGCAAAGCAGAAATTTTATCCAGGGTTGAAATAACAACTGGATCCTTTTCAACCCGTGCTACATGACGGGCAATAGACTCTTGAAGCTCCATCCGTCGTCGCTGTGACTGGGGATCATTACCCAGACTTTCCAGTTCATCAGCATATCCCATAATAACCGCGACATGCTGATTTAAGGAATGGGAAGTTTTGAGAACTTCCAGACGCTGGGTAGCATATTCCAGATGTTCATCCAGTTTTTTGTCCAGTTCTCGAAGCTGCCGATGGATAGTTAAAACTTCATCTGTGCCCTTGGCTCCTTCTCGCTCAGTCAGCTCTTCAATTTGTTGTGTCAGGCCGGTTATAAGACCCACATAGCTACGCAATTTGATATCAAGGGAGATAGTACCAGCTGTCATCTGCTCGGAAACAATCTTGGTCAGGTCATCTTCCAAAGCAGTCAACTTGGTATTGGCCGCACCTTCAAGAGTACCCAGATCATACGCTTCAAGAGCCAAAGGATGCACGCCAATATTGCCAAGCATAAACTCAGCCCGGAGCAAACCCACTTCAAAATCAGGTACTTCACGGAGTCTGGACAAAAACAGGGATTGGCCCACATCAGCCAAAATCAGACCAATTTTTGTTTTAGTGGCAGGTAGTTTGCTGACATCAATTTCGCCTCCAACTTCCACCAAAGGCAAAAGTCCCCGATATACTTTACCGCGCGAGCCATCTACTGTTACTTCATGACCATCCAAAGCCCGGAGTTTTTCCAAACGCTTGATACCAATAACTGCCGGTATGCCTAATTCTCGCGAGGTAATGGCCGCGTGACTGGTGTCTCCCCCTGCATCAGCCATAATGGCCGAGGCAATGCGCATTCCAGGCACCATATCTGGGTCAGTGCGGTCTGCAACGAGCACATTACCTTTACTAATTTTATTTAATTCTAAGGCAGAGCGTAAGAAACGGACCATCCCCTGGCCTGCACCACGAGATGCACCATTACCTTCCAAAAGTACTTCTGCGTCCTTGACTGCATCAGCATCGACTTCCTTGCGACGCAAAAAGATAGTATGGGGATATTTTTCTAAGTCCTCATTCCAGCGGGTTTCCGGCCTGGCCTGAACAAACCAAAGTCGATCCCACTGATCAATACAAAACTCTGAGTCCATAATCATGCCATCATAGGCCTTGCTGATACAACGAACACCCTGAGCCACAGCCTCGGCCTGGGCCAAAGACAAGGACCAGCGATAAGCCAGTTCATCGTCTAATATCTCAACCTTGGTACCACGGCCCGATTCTTTATAAACAATACGTTTATCTTTGCAGCCCATATTGCGGATAACCACTTCCTGGCCATCTTCACGCTGGAAAACATAAAATTTGTCGGGAGTAACCAACCCACTGACCACAGCCTCACCCAATCCATAACTGGCATCAATGGACACCAGATCCTTACGAGTAGTGCCCCGGCATCCAGTAGCAGTATCAGCAGAAAATGCTGTGCCCGAGATAACCGGATTGATCATGCGCATCAGACATACAGACAAGGAGGTGTTTTCAATGGCCCATTCTTCCTTGGCCTTGATAGCAATTTGGTCATCCCCTGTTTGCTCTGCTTTGACTACAGCATCCAAGATAGCTTCACGGCGATAGGTCATGGAGCGTAGATTATAGGCTGAAGCACAGTCCCAATGGTAGGCTTCCACCACATAGTTCTCACCAACAACATTTAAGTACGTGTCTTGCAGGCCAGCAAATGCCTTTTTGCGACTATCTTCACCAGCAGCTGAGGAACGCACAGCCACAGGTTCATTTTCAAGGCCTGCTTCTTTGCAGATATCCAAATAGGCACCACGCACAGCTTCAGCCACATCTTGGGGAAGCTCAACGGACAAAATGGCCGCTTGCACTAATACTGAACGCTTGCGCAGCTGATCAATACCTTCAGGGGAAACTGCAAAACCTTCCACCACATTGTTGATAAACGTGCGCAACCGAATGAGGGTACCTTCTTGTTTGCGAGCTGCTTCTTTTGCATCCAAAGCAATTTTGCGCACAAATTTTTGCAGAAACTCAGAGTCTTTATTAATTTCTGCATCAGCCCAATCTGTGGAATCATAGGCCTTGTCAACCATGGTCCGAATCAGGGCTGCATTGACTTTGGTTTCGTCAAGAAGTTTATGAAAAGCAATGGAAGAAATAGCACGAAACTGTGGGGCACGTATGCCATCCAACGTACTGATAATAGCCGTGTTATAGTTTTTACCACCAACCAGGAGTTCTGCTTCCTCGCCAATGGTCATAATATCCTTTCCATCCAAAACGAGCTGCCTTTGGATCTGCTCGATCTGAGCCTTGGTATCCGTAACATTTTCGGCTTTGCCAGACTTTTTCCTGGGACTCTTCTTGTCGCTCTCGGACATTTCTTCCTCCTCGTAATGTACGCAAATCGAAAATGGGTTCCTTCCCAAAATTGAAGAAACAAGGAATGTATTGCTTTTTACATCGTCAATACAGCCACTACAACCAACTCAAAACCATAAAATACGCAATCCTAAAACCCTGCGCTAAACTTTTTGTCCACAGCATGGACAAAATCTGAAATCCTCTCGGGCAATGGGTGTGGTGCATGTTGGGCATTTTCTGGGTGCAGGAATGAGCTGTACCAAAAGCTCTCCTTCTTTCACTGGCACCATTTTTTTATCTTCCTGGTAATCAGCAAATTTCAGCACTCGCTCAACCATGCCGTCCACTGGCGCAAGAATGGCCTTTTCCTGCTTCATGATGGAGATATTAAAAAGTTCTTCACCCTTTTTAACCATATCACCAGGTTTAACATGAACAACCCATAAGTCTCCATTGGATGGTGATCCCACTTGATAAATATTTTTGGGATCGGCCATTTCCAGGCCAACTTCATCTTTGCCCACTGCCTCAGCTACCTTGACCTGTACACTAAAAGCCTCAGAATCCAAAGAATAAGAAACAAGGCTCTGACCATGGTCATCAGGACGAGAAATATGTTTCATGCACAAAACATGATGACGCCCCTGGCTGTCTTTGAACATGACCTCATCACCAGAGCACATGCCTTCAAACCAAAGATGTAAAGGAATTTGGTTACAATCTCCATATTTATCCACAAAATGGATGGTGGCCAAAGCGTCGCCTGGATGATTCAAATATAAAACCAGCTCTTCCTCTGACGGATCGCGGCTAATATGCTCGGTCAAACTTCGTCGCTCCTGGGCCAGATCAATGTCTGCCAGAGTAGATAAAGGCGAAAGTTCTGTGCGTTGGGCAATGGCTTCTTGGTATTCAGGACCAAAGGCAGATTCATACACCCAATCAGGAGGAAAGCCCAAGGGTAGGCGACCAAACTTACCCAAAAGTAAATCCCTGAAAGCATCATTGGCATCCTGATAAATATCCAGGCGGCCTATTTTTACTTCCCGAGACAGGGCTGACTCAGGCTGAGAGGCCATTTGTTCCAGCATGGTCAAGATCCTTCGTACTCCCCTGCGGCCACCTCGTTTGTATGCTCCAGTTACAGCCAAAAATGCTGTATTCCAGGTTATCTGGGAGCCTGGAGTCACATCATGGTAGCGTACAATTTTACGAGTACCAGCCAAAAATTTAAGCATATAGGGCAAAAGATGAATATAGCCCTGCTTCAAGGCTCCTTCCTGAGAAGAGGAAGTCGCCCCACCAGGCATACCATGTTCAATAACATCGTAATCAATGCCCTGAAAATATGGTGCTGTGTAACGATCATAGTAAGGCATGATCTGTTTTAAAACAAAGCCTGCGGTACGAATCATTTCCTTGTTCAACGAGGTTTTAAGGCCCAACTCTTCAATATACGCAGCTGTAGATAAAACTTCACCCTGCCCATACCAGCGCACAGAAGCACCAATGGCGGTATCCACAATATGTGCGCCGGCTTTGGCTGCTGCCCCCATGGCGGGTACAAAAAGTCCATCCGTATAATGACGGTGAGCATGAATGATCAATTCGGGATAAGTCTTGCGAATAGAAGAAACCAGCTCGGTCATAAATATGGGCGGACAAACTCCAGCCATATCCTTGAGTCCCAAAACAATTCGCTTTTCAGCCTGTTGTTTGGAACAACCAGCCACCTGGGCCGTCATATCAATAATTTCTTGCACCACTCCAAGATAGTGAGGAACATCAAAACCCTGGGCGTAAGAAAGGGAAATAGCTGGTTCCCAAATATTTTGTTTGGAAGCTAAAGCTACTTCTGCAAAGGGGCGCATATTTTCAATATGATTTAAAAAATCAAAACACCGAATCACATCGTAATGTTCACAAATCATTTCTCCAGTGCGGCGCATGATATTTTTAGGCTGCGGCTTATAGCCAAGAACATTGGTGGAACGGATAAGAATCTGCTTCAAAGTTTTGGGCGCAAACCTGTTCCACTCTTTAGCCTCAGAGAAAGGGTAGGTCATATTGGCCAGCATGGCGACGTGAAAGTGAGCACCACCACCATTTTCCAATGAAAAGAAGCCACAATTATCCAGGTAGGGACCAATAATTCGATCTTCTGCCAAACGGAAGCGGTTGCCTGAATTAGACTGGGTAATATCCCGAGTCGTGGTGTCACAAAAATGCACACAGCCCGAGTCACGAACATAATCAAGAATCGCGTCCCGGTCGCCACGTGGGTAGGGATATTCATAATATTCCGGTTCAATGGAAGGAAGAGATGGCCTAAAAGGATCCATGCGCTTACTGTCCCTGGTCCGATATTCTCCAAGTTTAACATGGGGATTGTATCCAAGAGCTGAAATTTCAGCAATAAGTCGCGACAAACGCACACCTTCTGGTTCACAGTCCAAATAGGACATCAGACCAGGTGTATTGGTAATAAAATTGGTATAATATTCACCACTACGAAACTTGGGATGCATGATGATCTGATGGTGGAAGGGAATCGTTGTTTTGATACCACCAATAAGGTACTCTCCCAAGGCGCGGTCCATGATACCCAGCAGCTTATTCCAGGCCGGACCGTAAACAATCAATAATGCCGCAGCGGAATCATATTGAGAAGGAAAATCGTAGCCAGCACAAATACAGGAATCAACACGTACTCCTGGCCCGCCTGGAGATAAATAGCGGGTGATGCGTCCGGCATTGGGAGCAAACCCGTGTTGTGGATCTTCACAATTAATCCGCACTTGCAAAGCATGACTCTTGGGAGTGCAATTTTCATCATTTAAACGCAATTCAGCCCCAAAAGCCACGGCAATTTGCTCTTCCACCAGGTCAATACCGTAACGACATTCAGTGATCCCATGTTCAACCTGAAGCCGTGTGTTGACCTCAATTAAATACGGCTGCCCTGTGGAATCCACTAAAAATTCCACAGTACACAGGGAATGATATTCTACAGCTCGCACCAATTGACGGGCATATTCTTTAAGTTGCTCACGCAACGCAGCAGTCATGCCTGGCCAGGGTGAAGGAGTAATTTCCACCAACTTTTGGTGATTTCGCTGGACTGTGCAGTCTCGCTCGTCAAAGGCAAAGACATTACCATATTTGTCAGCAATAACCTGGATTTCAATATGCCGAATTGAAGTCAGCAATCGCTCCACAAAAAGTCGGGGATTGCCAAAAGAGGCCTGGGCCAAAGTTGATGCTTTGACAAAGGCATCATTTAATTGTTCTTCGCTAAAAACTTCATAAATACCACGTCCACCACCGCCACCTTCAGCCTTGAGCATGATGGGCAAGCCGATTTTCTTGGCTACCTCCCTGGCTTCTTCCACAGTCACAGCGCCTTCTGAGCCAGGCACAACAGGGATACCCAGTTTTTGGGCCAAAGCGCGCACCTGTACTTTATTTCCAAGAAGACGCATGGCTTCAGAAGTGGGACCAATAAAAAGTATTCCTGCATTGCGGCACTTGGACGGAAAACTTTCATCCTCAGAGGCAAACCCCCATCCCGGATGAATGGCCGCCACCCCTCTGGACTTGGCCAAAGCAAGAATTTTATCCACATCCAGATAGGCCCTGGGATTTTCACCAAGATGCAACAACTCATGAGCTCCGGAGGTAAAGGGAGCAGTCTTGTCCACATCCGTGGCCGTGATCATGGGTACAGCCTGAAATACTTCCTTGATGGAGCGAACAATACGTCTGGCTGGAATGCCTCGGTTGGCAACTAGAATTCTTTTGCCCCGGATTTCTTGGGCAACCTTCTCAAAGCTGTGGGGGGGTAACGACATGTTTTTTCTCCATAAGTATTACAAAAAACTTCTCACCATTTCTCTGTGGAGAGGGATCCGGAATACAGTATTCGGGACGTATTCTCTGTCTTGAGGATAAGACCGCCATCCGGACTAAGGCCCACATACACCCCCTGAATTATCGATCGGTGATCAGTTATTCGAACCCGAGTTCCAACAAAAGCCAGCACTGGCTCAATGAACTGAACAAATTCCAGAGGATCGAAGCAAGAAAGTATAAAAGAATAACGAAATTGGGCAAGATGCACAAGCCGCAACCAAAGTTCTAAAATAGTCAGGTCCGGCAGTGCACTGACAAGATTTTGGGCAGGAAAGGCATGATCTTCACGCAAAAGAAAAGGCTCGGGACATGATGCCAAGTTAAGACCAATACCTGCTAATAATACATCGCCTCGCTCTTCAATTAAAATCCCCCCCACCTTACTGTTCTGCCATAAAAGATCATTGGGCCATTTCAAAAACACATCAACACCCACGGTGCGTAAGCCCTGGCAAAGAACAAAGCCTACCAAGATGGGCAGCAATCCAGACCATTGTTCATGAGGTTGGGGTAGCCGCCACGTCACAAACAAATTGCCAGGCTCAGAAATCCACTGACGCCGCAACTGCCCTCGCCCAGACCATTGCCTGAGAGCCAAGACAGAATCAAAAGGATCCAACGCATCTTTTTGTGCTAAATAATGGGCAACATCCAAAGTGGAAGAACATGACGGACACAGATAAATACGCTCCTTACTCTCCACATCCTGCTCAGAACCAAGGAGGGACTGGGCCAAGGTCATGTCATCAGGGCTACTGTCAATCAGCCCCTTGATATGTGAAATCCATAGTACAGGCACGACAAACTACAATCAGGATTTTACCTGTTGCTTTTTTTTCATTAAACGACGTTTTAAGTCGGACTTGTCACCCACAACAGGTGCCTGACAAGGAATGGGTGGGCGGCGACGTGCAGGTTGAACAACATCTTTTTGTTCACCTCCAGCCACACGAACAGGGTCAGTCACCTCAGATCGGGGCACAAAGGCAGTGTCAACAATGTTGTTCTCGGCAGGCGAAGTAGCAAGAGGAGAAGGAACTACAGAAGGTGGTGCTAACGGCTTAGGGGGCATTGGTTGTGCAACGGGTTGGGCTGGTGTCTTTATGTTTGCTGGCCTTGGTTCAGACAGAGCGTCACTACCTGCCTGAGTCCCAGGCAGAGTGCTTTGAGGAGAGACTGGTCGGGCTACCCTGGGCGCAGCAAATTGGGTTAAGGAAGCATCAGCAGAAATTGTGCCTTGATCACTCCGGGTCAGGGCTGCCCCCCCTTGCACAGGCTGATAAAAAACTGCTCGCATATAGCGTTTGCTCTCAAAGACATTGGTCACCCCGGTCAAAGATTCTGTGGACCCAATAAAAAGTGCCCCATCAGGCTCCAAAACAGTGGCTATTTTTTCAAAGACTGTCTTTTTATCTCCTTGGGTAAAATAAATAGCCACATTACGACAAAAAATAATGTCAAACTTGCCTAACCCCATAAACGGTTTCATTAAATTAAATTTTCTAAAAACCGCCATGGCTCGAATGTCATCACAAATTTTCCATCCACCACCTGTTGATGTAAAATATCTCTGTAAAATTTGGGATGACAGACCACGTTCAATTTCAAACTTGTTGTACTGACCATAGCTGGCTTTAGCGATGGCATCATCAGAAATATCTGTGCCCAGGATGCTGATCTGATAATTGGCCATGGATCCCAAAGTTTCACGCAGGGCAATGGCAATACTATACACTTCCTGTCCTGTGGAACAGGCTGCACTCCAGATGCGCAAAGGAATTGGACGTCCAGGAGAGTTTTTGGATCGAGCATCAATAAGATCAGGCAATATCTTGTGTTTAAACACATCAAAAGGAGTGGAGTCACGGAAAAAAAGCGTCTCATTAGTGGTAATAGCGTTGATAATCTCCTTTTCCATATTACCACTGCGGTCAGCCCGAGTCTTGTTATACAAATCCATATACGAAGCACAGTCATATTGCTGTAACATGGAACGCAAACGAGTCTCCACCAAGTAGGCTTTGCTACTATCTAAAGCTACTCCAGAGATAGAATAAATATACTGGGTTAACACCCGAAGTTCTTCAGCACCAATGGAGACCATGCTATCACCTTAAATTCAGGAATAACGTACCGTGCGTATGATTTCTGTTGCAATTGAGTCCAAAGGAGCAACAACATCAACCACGCCGGCTTCAATGGCAGTTTTGGGCATACCATAAACCACACAAGATTCTGCATCCTGGCCAATGGTTACGGCACCAAAACTTTTAAGGACTTTAAGACCAAGAGTACCATCCCCGCCCATTCCAGTCATAATCACTCCTGTAGTCAAGGCGCCATATTCTCGGGCCACAGAGCGAAACAAATAATCTACAGCGGGCTTACAATTATTTTCCGGAGGATCATCAGTAATTTGGATACATTTACTCCCATTAGCGCCAGCCACAACACGCATTTGCTTCCCCCCGGGCGCAATGTAAATCACATCAGGAAGAACTGTCTCATTATGTCCGGCTTCACGCACTGTATATTGACATTTATTATTCAAACTTTCAGCTAGAGACTTGGTAAAAATGGGCGGCATATGCTGGACAATAAAAATGGGAACTCCCAGCTTGGGAAGTTTGGGCAGCATGGTCGCCAATGCATTGGGTCCACCTGTGGAAACACCAATGGCAATAGCTTTGGATTTGCCACTGCGCATTGGGGGCAAAGAAGAAACAAAAGGTCGGGGTGCAGCCTGGACAACCCGTGTAAGCCCTTGTTGTTTTTGTCGTAAAAGACGCTTGAACTCCAAACGCTTGCCATAAGCTTTGATGCGTGGAGCAAGGGCATTTTTTAAAAATTCAATATTTTCCTGCCGGGCATCTGCATCAGGCTTGGCAATAAAATCAAAAGCCCCCAACTCCAGGGCCTTCATGGTGATATCACTGCCTCGCTTGGTCAAAGTGGACAGCATAATCACCCCCACTTCAGGATAGTCTTTTTGTAATGCTTCCAGGGTCTCCAAGCCATTCATTATTGGCATTTCTACATCCAAAGTAATGATGTCTGGCTTTAAGGATGCGATTTTGGACAATGCAATTTTACCATTGCTGGCAGTGCCAACCACTTCCACGCCAGGAATTTCCATCAGAATATCGCTTAGTATCTTGCGATATATAATGGTATCATCAACAACCACAATACGTAGATTCATGCAGACTCCGAATCTATCATTCCTCAGTCAACACGGTTTCTACATCCAAAACAGCAACCAGATCTTTGTTGGCTTTAAAGACACCTTGGAAATACTTGCTCCGAACACCCTTGATATTGGAGGGAGTGGATTCCATATCTTCCCATTGAACGGTGATTACATCTGTAATTTTATCCACCAGCAAGCCAATATTTTCATCTTGGGAATTCACAATAATGATTCGACTGGAATCTGTTTTTTGAGAAGGAGTCAGACCCAGTTTTTGCCCCAAATCAATAATGGTCACTATCCGTCCCCGCAGATTCATGATTCCCAACACATGAACAGGAGCTTGGGGAACCCTGGTCATTTCCATTTGCCTGTTCATTTCTTGAACAACATTAATGTCAATGGCACATAAGGCAGAGCCAACATAAAAGCACGATAATTGTACTGGACCTTTTTTTCCCTTAACAGCCTGCATCGTCTTTTTCTCCCCTTAGCTCGCGTACCGTGTCAAACAATCATAGATGGATTGCAAAAGATGCTCTTTGTCCAGCTTGATCTGATAATCGTCAATGCCCACTGCTTGCCCCCTGGCCGTATCCTCTTCGCCAGCCAAAGAAGTCAAGGCCACCACTGGAATAAGATCAAAACGCCGGTCCCCTCGAATTAAGGTTGTTAATGCAAAGCCATCCATATTGGGCATTTCAATATCCGTGACCACCAGATCATACTTTTCTGGTTCCTGATTAAGCATAGCCCAGGCCACAGCACCATCTTCAGCCACATCAACAGTATAGCCATCGCTTTCAATAAATTTTCGAACCTGAGTACGAAAAAACTCCGAATCCTCAACCAAAAGTAAATGTGGCACCCCTACCTCACCAGCATCATCAGCCACCTCAATGGAACCACGCACTGTAAACCATTCCGGTTGGATGGCCTGGATAAGCTCAAAAATATCCACTATCAGGGTAGTCTGGCCATCAATAATGGCTGATGCACTAATACCTGCTTGTTTGAGGGTAAAAGTATCCAGCGCAATTCTGGCCTCAATGGCATCAACCGGAGGTTTGGCCAACAGTCCGATTTCATGGCCAGCCATAAGAAAAACAATAACAATCAACTCCCCGGTAGCATCAAGCATACCCACAGAGCTGACCTGGTCCAGGGAGAACACCGGCAACGTGCCCCCACGATATTTAATAACTCTGCGACCACCCACCTCTTCGATTTCGTCAGCATTGATGAGTTCCACTCGAGCCACAAGATCCAGAGGAACAGCGCAAGATTCTTGCGGTGTGTTACGAAACATAAAAAGGGATAACTTTTCTTGATCTGCCCCGGACTTTTCGTCTTCAACTGTCTGGGAAGTCCGTTCCATATCAGCGCTCAAACTCAGGTCCCCTAAACGCCCCAGACCAGCGACATCAAGAATAAGAGCAACATGGCCATCGCCCATAATAGTTGCACCAGCATACCCCTGGCAGCCCTTAAAATGCCGTCCCAATGGCTTGACCACAATTTCTACGGAATCGTGGAGTTGATCTACCACCAGACCATAGCGAAACTGTCCGGCAGAAACCACGACCAGATTGATATCTGTTAGGACACAACCGTCTTCCTGGTGCGCAACATATTCTTCCCCACGTAAAATTTTGGAAATCACTGCCGAAGCATGGCAGGCAGACTTGTCCAGACCTAAAACATCGGAAAGGTATAAAAGAGGAATCAGTTCTCCACGCAGCAAAAGTACTTCTGCGTCACCCACCATCTCCACCCGATCACCGATTTGATCCACAGAGATACGCAGTAACTCGTCAACATTGACCTGAGGAATAGCGTAGCGTTCTGCACCCACAGAAACAAGGAGGCTGGGAATTATGGCTAAGGTCAAAGGAAGCTTGATGCGAATAGTTGTCCCTTTTCCGCGTACTGTTTCAATATCCACCTGCCCACCAAGCTGATCCAGGTTGGACTTGACCACATCCATACCCACCCCGCGCCCAGATACATCCGTGACCTGTTCAGCAGTGGAGAGGCCAGGCAAGAAAATCAAATTGGCTTTTTCCTTGTCCGACATGGTATTGGCGCGGTCCTGGCTAACCAGGCCCTTGGATACAGCCTTGTCAAGAATGCGGACAGTATCAAGGCCGCGCCCGTCATCCACAATCTCAATAACTACCTGGCCAGCTTCATGATATGCTTTAAGAATGATTGTTCCCATGGCTGGCTTTCCACTGGCTGTTCGCTCGTGGGGTTGTTCAATACCATGGTCAGCAGAGTTGCGAACCAGGTGGGTCAAAGGATCGCCCAAGCCTTCAATAATCGTCTTGTCCAGCTCAACCTCATTGCCTTCAAGCTGCAAGTCAATTTCCTTGCCCAATTCGCGAGCCAAATCCCGCACCACACGAGGAAATTTATTAAAAATATTGCCCACGACCTGCATACGGGTGAGCATAATGGTCTCTTGCAACTCGGAAGTTACCAAATCAATACGTTGCCCCGCCGCCTCAATCTGGTGCATGGCATCAGAGGCAATGGCTTGCATAAGTTGATTACGACTTAAAACCAATTCTCCGGCCAGGGTCATTAAATCTTCCAACAAACTCACATGAACACGTAAAGAATCAGACTGAGGAGAAGCTGCTTTTACTGTCCGAGCTTCAACTTTAGGTTCTTGCTTGGCGGGCTTTTGTGCTGAAGAAGTGGGAGTTGATGTACCCATGGCAGCAGAAGAAATACCTTGCGGCATACCTGGATCAACCATTGACTGTTGAACTTTTGCAGATTCTAAAACTGGTGGAACAGCTTGATCCAGACTCATGTCAGACACTAACTGTAGGTTGTCCTCTTGCACTGGCACTGATGGTGCTGTTATTACTGCATTAAAAGCCCCTGATATCAAAGATGCATCAAAGAATAACGAAGTGATGTACTTGTCTTCAATATCCAGTAATGCGGGCATAATATCTGCTTCAACAATAGAACTAAAGAGCACAAAAAAAGGAATTCTGGTGGAAAAAACATCGTCCTCCAAAAAACCCACTGCATCAAAATCAATTTTAAGGTCTAAAATTACCCCTGTGGAATCCATACTTTTGATCAGATCCAAAGGGCTTTTGTTTTTACGCTGCACATCACTAATCAAATCAAATTCAAGGAGATAAAGATTTTTACCACCCTTTTGATTTTGCACCAAATCAAATTCAGAAACAGTAAAAATCGTACGTCCATGAGTGTCCTTGATTTCCACCTGCGTCTCCACAATGGCCTTTTGACCACTATCAAGGCTGGCGGTGGTTATCGCCGTAAGATCAGCCAGGTGATCCTCAATATTCTCATCATTACTTTGGGCAACATGCAAGATCATGTCGCGCAGCTTATCAAAGGCCAACAGCACAATATTAATAATTTCTGGATCAGGTACAAGTTCACGATTGCGAACCATATCCAAAACATTTTCAATTTTGTGCCCAAGATCTTTGATTTTATTCAAACCTAAAAATCCTGCCCCACCCTTGATGGAATGTGCAGCACGAAACACCTTGTTCACCAGTTCTTCATCAATATCTTTTCCTGACTGTTCAATGGTCAACAAGTCATTTTCGATATCTCCAAGATGCTCTGAGGCTTCCTCAACATACATTTGTAGAGTTTCGTCATCCATCATCATAGGGCGAACTCCATAGTTGGCTCTCTAAATTATTAAAATAAATAAACCATAGCATCCAATTTTTTAACAAATTCAACATACCCAACAAGAAACAAAATATTGTACATACCTCATTGTAGATATAAATGCTTGTCCAGACGCATAGACTGAAATAATTTGAAGATATTCTCAGACACATGGCTCACAAGCAGTTTGCCACCTCGTTTTTTCATGGAATTATGCGTGGCAATAATGACTCCAATACCCATGGAGTCCACCAATTCCACGCCAGTCATATCCAGTCTAAGCACAGACGAATTTTCAGCAAGAAGCTCAGCCAGTTCCTGCTTAAACTCAGCAACCATGGAGGAGACAACATCTCGACCTGGTGCAATGGTGGTCATATTTTCTTCCCTGGTAACAACAGACATATATCTCCTCCAAAAACATTATAGTAGCAAATTGCCTAGCATAGAGGATACAAGATGGAAACAATATATAACATCATCATATCTTTACAATATTATCCAGAAGTTAGCATAGCTTGTATGTACAAATAAATCCATAGATTGGTATGAAATTGTACATGCACCTGTTATAAAAAAGCGATAACTCAAGTCTGGCAAAAGGGGTAATTACTGCGGCACTATGCAACACATTATTGTTGATCCACAATATGTTTAGCCGGAATAATCCCGGTAGCTGCAGCAGAAACAATATTCCCAGCCACCCCGGGCCCATCACCAGCTACAAAAAGGCCCTTAATTGCTGTTTCCAGGTTAAAATCACAATCAACCTGAGTGGCAAAAAACTTGATTTCCGGTGCATAAAGCAGGGTTTCGTCATTGGACACACCTGGCACAACCTGATTTAACTTCTCCAACCCCTCTACCAGATTGGTCAGGATACGCTCAGGGAGAGCCATGGCAATATCACCACACACCACTTTTTTTAAGGTTGGCTCAATATAGCTATTACGTACTCGATTCCAGGTCGAGCGACGCCCACGTTTCAAGTCACCAAAACGTTGCAAAATAGGCTTCCCACCACCAATAAGGGTGGCCAAGCGACCAATGGACTCGCCATAGGCCTGATTATCTGTCACCGGTTCATCCAAAACAACCTTGGACAAAAAAGCAAAATTCGTATTTTCACTTTTCTTGTCCATATAGGCGTGACCATTGACGCAAACAAATTCCTGATAATTTTCCTGAGCAATAAATCCGCCGTAATTGGTACAAAAAGTTCGAGTCAGGTCATCATACTTGCTGGTCCGGATAAAAAAAGTCGGGTCATAAATAATGGAGCAAAGATCTTGCATAATCTCATTATGCACTTCAACCCTCACCCCCACCTCAATACCCCGTTGGGTCACAGTCAGTCCATGTCGCTGCGCCAATTGGCCTACCCATTCTGCTCCAATACGACCTGGAGCCAAGATAACTCGTGGAGCAAAGTACTGGGCCTTGGCTGTGATCACACCTTGAACCTGGCCATTTTCTACCAAAATATCCTGAACCTCTTCACGGGTATGAACAGTCACCCCTTTGGACTGAATATATTTGACCATCCCGGTAATATGACCGGGCAGATTATCACTACCCAAATGTTTTTGCTTGATCACTAACAAGTCAATACCAAACTTGCGCGCTTCTTTACGAATAGATTTGGCCTGGTCCATATTGGTTGGGTAAACAGGTCCATCCATACCAAAACGATTAAAAATTGCCTCGGTTTCATCAATAAGGGCTGTCGCCTGGCTCACGGGCATGAACTGGGTCAGATCTGTCTTGCCCAGTTTATGGATAAAATTCAGCTTGCCATCGGAAAAAAGACCCGCACCACCTATGCCCGACAAAATGTTACATGGCTTGCAATGCACACAATCCTGATCTCCCGTTAAAGGGCAATTCCTCGTTTTGGTGTCCCGTCCCTTTTCTAATAATAGGACTTCAAGTTTTGCGTGTTCAGCCAGATGAAAGGCAGCAAACAGACCAGCCGGGCCACCTCCCACAATAATAACATCAAAATTCTTTTTTTCCATGCTCATTTCCCTTCTGATCTTTTTTTACGAGCAGTCATGGTGTGGCGTTTTTGGGCAGAAAGCTCAACCTTGCGTAAGCGAATTGACAAGGGCGTTACTTCGATCATTTCATCATCACGAATAAAAGTCAGGGCTTTTTCCAGGCTTAAAGGCAAGACAGGGGTAAGAATAATGGCTTCATCCTTGCCCGCAGCCCGTAAATTGGTAAGTTTTTTTTCCTTGGTAGGATTCACATCAATATCGTTATCCCGATTATGCTCGCCAACGATCATCCCCTCGTACACAACGTCACCGGGTCGAACAAACATACGCCCACGTGGCTCCAAATTAAAAAGAGCATAGGCCACGGCCTGCCCCTGACGGTCACTGACCAAGGATCCCGAAAATCGAGAAGAAAAATCCCCCTGATAATCTCCATAGCCATCAAAAAGAGAATTAATGATGCCTGTGCCCTTGGTGTCGGTCAAGAATTCATCATGGTAACCAATAAGAGCTCGTGCAGGCACACTCAATTCCATACGCACCCGACCGCTGCCATTATTGGCTAAGGTTAACAGCTTGCCCCGACGCACAGAGAGCTTTTCTGTAACCACACCCATGAAGGCCTCGCCACAATCAACATAAACATGCTCCATGGGTTCTTGTAACCGACCGTTGCTATTTTTAAAAATCACCTCAGGTCGCCCCACACTCAGCTCAAAACCTTCGCGCCGCATGGTCTCAATGATAATGGCCAATTGAAACTCACCGCGACCCTTAACGACCATGGAATCCTTGTCTTCGCTTTCTTCCACCTGGATAGCCACATTGGTCAGAGCTTCCTTGTACAGGCGTTCTTTGATCTTGCGGGACTGCACAATTTTGCCTTCCCGACCAGCCAAAGGAGAGGTATTGATGGTAAAACGCATGGACACAGTGGGCTCATCCACATCAATGCGCGGCAAACGGATGGGTTGATCCTTAAGGCAAATGGTATCGCCAATACTGACCTGTTCAAGGCCCGACAAAACAATGATATCTCCCTTTTCCACTATTTCTTGTTCTTTCAGTTGCAACCCTTCATTGGTTTGCACCTTGGTGGGACGAAACATGGTCTTGCTTTCATTTTCTCCCAGACACAGCAATTCTGCCCGGTGCCGCAAGGTTCCGGCCATGACTTTGCCAATAATGAGTCGACCCAAGTAATCCGAATATCCCAAATCAGAAACAAGCATGTGAAAAGGTGCTTCAGGGTTAAATGTGGGGCCAGGGATACGATCAATGATCAGGTCCAAAAGACAAAAAAGATTCTCACCGCGCTCATCCAAGGTTGGCGAGGCCACTCCCTCCCGCCCAATGGCATAGAGTACTGGAAATTCTAATTGTTCTTCACTTGCTCCCAAATCAATGAAAAGATCATAAATTTCATCCAAAACCTCTTGTGGCCTGGCGTCTGTGCGGTCTATTTTGTTGACCACCACCAAGACGGGCAAGCTCACATCCAGGGCTTTTTTCAAAACAAAACGGGTCTGGGGCAAGGGGCCCTCGGATGAGTCCACCAAAAGCACCACCCCATCCACCATGGACAAGGCCCGCTCCACTTCACCGCCAAAATCAGCATGCCCCGGTGTGTCCACAATATTGATCTTCACATCTTGCCAACGCACTGCACAATTCTTGGCCGCAATGGTAATGCCACGCTCCCGTTCCAAATCCATGGAATCCATAACCCGGTCATCCACATCCTGATGCGTCTGCACAGCCCCAGTTTGTCTGATCATGGCATCCACCAAAGTAGTTTTGCCATGATCAACATGAGCAATGATGGCAATATTACGGATACGAGTATTATTTTGTAAAATCTCAGGCACAATAACCTTCCTTTCAAACATAAAAAAAGGCTTCAAAATTGAAGCCCAAACATATCAACACAGGGTTTCGCTTTTTTCTACAAAAGGACATGCCTACCCGTCAAGAAACATGCTCAGCCTTTTGGGATGGCAAAAAAACACGACCATTCCAGACCAAGGTATTGCCAACGAAATGGAGCTTGTTTGCCTTGGACAAGGCTTTAATCTTTAACTCCAGGCGCAAAGCTTCAGACCGTGACGCGACCAGACAGGAAAAAACAAGGGTCAAGGGGCCCCGACCCCGAAGATATTTGGCGGCCCTGGGACCACCTTGCCTGTGTTCAGCCAAACGTCGCTGAACATCCGTGGTAATGCCGGTGTACAAAGATTTATCCCGGCACTGGATCATATACACAAACCAGTGGGACACGAGCTAGACAGGCAGGGTATAAAGAACAGAGAAAAAATGCAGAGTGCTCCCGGTAACAACAAACAGATGCCAGATGGCATGATTATAGGGTAAACGTTTCCACACATAAAAAATAACGCCCAATGTGTAGGCCAGTCCTCCCAAAGTCAAAAACACCAGACTGGATACAGAAAAATGTGTATAGATTTCCCGACCAGCCAGCACACACAACCAGCCCATCCCCAGATAAATAACCAGGGACAAACGTTTGAAGCGATAGATACAAAAACACTTGAGAATAATGCCGGCTACGGCCAGACCCCACACAACCCCAAAAATGGTCCAACCCAAGGGGCCACGCAGACTACCGAGCATAAAAGGAGTATATGTGCCCGCTATGAGTAAAAAAATAGCACTATGATCCAAGGTCTTCAAAATACGCTTGGCCTTGGCCACCGGGATACAATGATAGAGGGTAGAAGCTAAATAGAGTAAAATAAGAGTTGAGCCAAAAATAGAAAAACTGACAATATGCCAAGCTGTGCCCTCGGAGACAGCCGCCACAATCAGCACAACCAGGGCTGCAATGGACAGCCCCACGGCAATGGCATGGGTAATACTGTTGGCAATTTCTTCTCCTGGTGTGTACTGGGATACCAAGTGCTCGATCATATTCATAAACAGGTCTCCTTTTGAGTAATCATTCTTATATATTGCCCTGCTTTACTCTCAAAACTTCCCATATCTTGTATCTGCTCATCCGGCTTGAAACCCCATTTAAGCAAGAAACACGGGACTAAAGTCATCACCCGTCAGACAGCGTCCGCCTTGGTCAGTGACCACAAAGGTGTTTTCCACACCGACCATGCCCAGCCCTCTAATTCCTACCTTGGGTTCAATAGCCAAAACCATATTTTCTTGTAAAGGCCTGTCAAAGGATGGGGCTAAAACCGGCCACTCATCAATAGCCAAGCCTATCCCATGACCTAAAAAACCAACCTTGTTCGAGTCAAGGCCCATAAAGCCAGCACCAAGCCCTGCCTGATCAGCCATGACCAGACTTTCTCGATATAAGTCTGAAGGCAACACTCCGGGTACCAATTTCTTGGCCACCATCTCCTGGACCTGAGTACAAAAATCCTGAGCTTTTTTAGCTTCATCAGGCACAACTTGGGGCTTTGCCCAATATATCTGCGTTTTATCTGTATTGTATCCTTCCAGACAAAAACCACAATCTATGGCCAACGGTTCATTTTTTTGCCAAATTTTTCCGTGATAGCCCATAAAAGGCATGGACGGATGCGCACCGCGCAAGCCTAAAGGCCCATTAAAAACACTGGGATAATTACCCGAATCACCGACTGCAACATGGCCCAAAAAAATCTCCTCACCACTATTTTGCATACGCATCATGCCCTGGTGCCCATGCTCAAAAAAAGCAGACCACACCGCCACAGCAATTTCATATTCGGTCATGCCCAAGGATATGTGCTGAGGCAAAGTCTTGACCAGAGCCTGGTGATGACGATGACCAGCAACTTCCATTTTGGCCAGTTCCCAAGAAGTCTTGACTGCTCTTGTCCAATGTAAGTCCATATCACCACATACAAAATCAAGTTCTGGCAGCCTGGAGCGCAGCAGCTCGCCCATGGACCAGGACAATCCGTTCATTTCTACTGCCACTTGAGCCCCTAAAGATATCCCCACCTCGTGTAATAATCCTGGAATTTGCGCATAGGATTTATACTCCACAATATTGGTCAAAGGAGAATCTAACCGGGAACGCTCTGCGCCCCGCCGACACAAAAGTACAGGCTCCCCTTCCATGGGCACATAGACAAGGCCATTGGCCCAAGCACCACTTAAATAATACAGGGACAACCTGGAGAAAACCAGCAGGCCACTCGCTCCAGGGCAAAACTTGTCCAATTGAACACGCAAACGAGCGACACGCTCTGTAATTTCCTTTAAGGGCATTTGCTCCAAAGAAACAAAGCTCATATCTCCTCCTTATCGCAAGCAATAGTCCATGGTTCGCTGGCGAGGGATAAATCCCCCTTGCTCAATCAAATCTCGCAATTTGGCTTCAGGCAAACGAAAAGACACACCCGTGGCCGCAACCACATTTTCTTCCAGCATGGTTGAACCAAAATCATTGGCACCCCAAAAAAGGGCCAATTGGCCAATCATGGGGCCTTGCGTGACCCAGGACGCCTGGATGTTATCAATATTGTCCAGATACAGACGGCTTAAGGCCAAAAATTTCAAATATTCCTGTGATGAGGCTTCGGGCATGTCCATAAGCGTGTTGCGAGGCTGAAAAGTCCAGGGGATAAAGGCTGTAAATCCACCGGTGCGATCTTGTAACCTACGAATACGATCTAGATGCTCAATGCGCTGGTCAAAGGTCTCCCCTTGACCAAACATCATGGTTGCGGTGGTGCGCATGCCCAAATTATGGGCCTCTTCCATAACCTCAAGCCATTCATCGGCGGTACATTTGCGTGGTGAAACCCGGGATCGAACCTCATTGACCAAAATTTCAGCTCCACCACCTGGGAGAGAATCCAGGCCAGCCTGGCGCAGCAAGGTTAAAATTTCAGGCACCGGGCATTCTTCCTGCTGGCTCAAATACCAGATTTCTGGTGGTGAAAAACCATGGATCGCCACTTGGGGAAAAGAAGTTTTTAGACAACGTAATAAATCGAGATAATAATTTAAGGGCAATTCTGGGTTCATGCCACCTTGTAACAAAATCTGATATCCACCCAGGTCAACGGTTTCCTGGACCTTGGCCAAAATGTCCTGAGTGGAAAGAACGTAGCCCCCCTCTTCTCCAGGACCCTTAAAAAAAGCACAAAACTTACATGCAGACACACAGACATTGGTATAGTTGATATTCCGATCAACAATATAGGTCACAATATTTTGGGGATGCATCTCCAGGCGCCTGGCATGGGCCAACTCTCCCAAAGAAAAAACAGTGTTCATATCCCAGATATAGCGTGCTTCACTGGCTTTAAGGCGTGTCATGACCTCGATCCTTTCCAAAAATGTTTAGATAATACAAAGGAAAATACCCATTATAAAAAACAAGAGAGTTCTTCGTTAATGTAAAATGCTAGCTGCTGTTTTGGTCAAAGGTCAAGGACCTGGGTCTTGCCAAAAAGCAGACCTTGTGCTTCAACTTTTTCCACGCGAGGACAATATGACCCTAACTGTATTTGATTGTACTATGTGTGGCCAATGTTGCCAGGGCCAAGGCGGCATTGTTGTTTCACCAATGGAACAGCTCCGGCTGGCTGAATTTCTACATATTTCTGTTGCCGAGTTTTGTGCTTTATATACCATACCCCAGGGGAATAAAATAATATTATGCACCCGTGAAGATGAATATTGTATATTTTTTGATCCGCAAAAAGCATGTACCGTCCATCCGGCCAAGCCCGATGTGTGTCGAGCCTGGCCTTTTTTTCGGGGCAACCTGGTGGATCAGACCAGTTGGGAGTTGGCCCAGGACTATTGTTCGGGAATAAAGGCACAAGCCGGACATGAAGAATTTGCTCGACAAGGCTTGCGTTACCTGGTGGACAATGCTTTGGCCAAAAAAAATGACAACTTAGAAGCCACTGCTCTACAAGTCGAAGATCTGGTAGATAAAAACTGATGCGCTTGTCCGAATGTTATACCCTGCTTGAAGTTGCCCCCGGCGCTTCCCTGGAAGAAATTAAGACCAGTTACCGCAAGCTGGCATTCAAGTACCATCCAGACTTAAATCCTGGTGATACCCGGGCTGCCCAACGATTTACCCGCCTGAACGAAGCCTATGTTCAGCTTAAAAAACACCAAGAAGCCTCAAAAACCAACAAAAAAATCTACAACGCTGAAACTATCCGCCAAGAGGAAGAAGCCAAGGTCAAATCCCAAACCCAGCGACGAGCCAGCGCTTTTTATAGCAAACAAGAGGAAGTCCTCAAAGACATTTTAAATGATCCTTTTGCCAAACAGGTCTTTGAAGACATTTTTTCCAAGCTCAAGCGTGGTGAAAACCCCACCACCAACTTTACAAAGTCCATTAAAGCCCAAAGTATGGAACTCAAATGGGGAAATCGGGCCTTTACATTCAATCTGGGTCAAGGCCTGGTCAGCACCATTAAAAATTGGGCTGCCAAACAGCTCGATGACCATCAAACAGTACATCTGCCTGCTCGAAACCTTATACCTGGAAGTACGTTGCGCGTTGATATTCAACATAAATTCAGCTCAGAAACAAAAATCCTGGATCTCACCCTGCCGGCTGACTTTGTGGTAGGCCGCCCCATCCGCCTTAAAGGACAGGGACGACATTTAGGCCCATGGCGAGGGGATCTGTATTTGCGGCTGCTGGCCCAATAAAATTCCTCCTGGCAACAAAACAATAGTCCTGAACTCCATATAACCTGGCCAGTTATCCCTTGATTCATCCGGTGTTGCAGTCAAGAATGAAAGTCAGTAGAAAATATAATCTATGGCCAAAAAATAGCCTCAAGACCACTTTATTTGGGAGAACGTATGAACACAGACTCAGAAATTGTAAAAAAATTTCATCAAAAAGCAACGAATGTCTCAGCAATAGTGACGGAAGTAGATTCAATGGCCCAAGCCATTGCCTATACCGTTGATCTGTGTGCTCAAAAAGAAGCCTGCCAGCTGCTCATGAGTGGATGCGAAGAAGCCCTGTCCGATAAAGGACAAGA
>JAAYGN010000174.1 GCA_012727715.1 Desulfovibrionales bacterium
AAGTGAGATGTTCAAATGTTCATAAAAAAGATAACTACGTTTATTATAAAGATATTTTAATAAGATATTTGTTTATAAGTGACAGATTTTTTGTTCATAACTCTATGAGTTCCCATAACAGATGTTCGTAACTTGGGCATCTATAAAAAATTCCAAAACCCATGGTCTGCCCCAGGAAAAGGCGAGCTTGTGCTATTTATAGTAGCGTCATCCCCGCAAAGGCGGGAATCAAAAGGATTATAGTTGATGGTTTATGGTTAATGGTGACGACATCCTCGCGAAGGCGGGCTGGTGCCATGTATGGTAGATCAAAGTCTTCATGTCCTCTGGTCTCCCGCTTCCGCGGGAATGACGAAGAGAGTTTAACCAGTGCTTGTCTTAGGTATAGTACTACCGTTCTTTCTTGACAGAAAGAGAACATTATTCCTATGCATAGCGTGTTTTGCAGGGGTGGCGAGGAGCCTGAGATGATACCCGTTGAACCTGATCTGGATCATGCCAGCGAAGGGAAATGCACAAACCAAAGGCCAATAGTTCGGCCGCACCATCCTCGCCTCTGCCAGACCCTTATCCGCAGAGGTTTTTTTATGCCAAATTTTGCCTTACAAGCTGCCCAAAACCTGACCGCTGTTCGTAACACTCAACCCCTGGTCCATAATATTACCAATTTTGTGGTTATGAACTTTACAGCCAATGTCTTGCTGGCCTGTGGTGCATCCCCGGTTATGGCCCATGCTGAAAACGAAGTGGAAGATATGGTGGCCATTGCCCAAGCTCTTGTCCTCAATATCGGTACCCTGGAAGACTCCTGGGTGACTGCCATGCTCAAAGCAGCCAAGGCTGCAACACGTCTGCATAAGCCTGTGGTTTTGGACCCAGTAGGAGCTGGAGCAACACCATTGCGCACCCAGGCGGCTATGGCCATTCTGGCCCAAGGTCAGGTCAAGGTTTTGCGGGGTAATGCCTCGGAAATCCTGGCTCTGGCCCAAAAAGACGTACACACCAAAGGCGTGGATGCTTATGGTCATACCGAAGATATAGTTGCCACAGTCCAAGCCTTGGCCTTGAAGCATAATATTACTGTAGCTGTAACTGGCCCCACAGATCTGGTCACTGATGGACAAAGAACCTTACTGATTCAAGGCGGGCATCCTCTCATGCCCAAGATTACTGGTACAGGATGCTCAGCCTCTGCCCTGGTCGGGGCTTTTTTGGCTGTGGATCCAGATCCTGTCACTGCTGCCAGCTCTGCCTTAGCTTATCTTGCTGTGGCCGGAAAACGAGCTGGAGCAACTGCTTTGGGCCCAGGCAGCTTTCAAACCCAGTTCCTTGATACACTCTATAGTTTAACACCCCAAGAACTGGCTGACCAAGCAGTAATCCATGAGAGTAGCCATGCTTGATTTGTCCCTCTATCTGGTTACCGATCGTGGGTTAACCCAGGGACGCTCGCTTACAGATATTGTGGGCCATGCTATCAAAGGTGGAGTTACCTGTGTGCAATTACGAGAAAAAAATTGCTCAACTCGAGAATTTATAGCCCAGGGCAAAGCTCTGCGCACTATTTTGCATACAACAGCTGTGCCCCTCATTATTAATGATCGAGTGGATATCGCTTTGGTCGTGGGAGCTCAGGGAGTACACTTGGGACAAAAGGATATGTCTATCCTGGATGCCCGAAATCTAGCCCCACATCTTATTATCGGTGTTTCAGTAGAAAATGTGGACCAAGCCCTGAAAGCCCAGGCCCAAGGTGCAGATTATATTGGTATCAGCCCTGTTTTTTTAACTCCAACCAAGACAGACACAGCTCAAGCTCTGGGCCTAGCCGGGATTACTGCCATTCGGCAGGCCGTAACCCTGCCCATGGTTGGCATTGGTGGTATTGATGCCCACAACGCAGCCCAGGTGGTGCAGGCTGGATGTGATGGAATTGCTGTGGTTTCTGCCTTAATGGCTGCTCATAATCCGTTCCAGGCAGCTCAAGAACTAAAAAATATTGTACACCTCGCCAAGGAGAAATCATGAGTACGAACAAACATTACTTTAGGGCTCTGACCATTGCTGGATCAGACTCTGGCGGTGGAGCCGGCATCCAGGCTGACTTAAAAACTTTTGCTGCCCTGGGTTGCTATGGAGCAAGCGTTATCACTGCGCTTACCGCCCAAAATACCGTAGAAGTTAGAGCCATTCATGCCGTGCCTGTAGATTTTGTAGCCCAGCAAATGGATGCGGTGCTGGAAGATATAGGGGCTGATGCCATCAAAATAGGCATGCTCTTTTCGCCAGATCTGATCTGTACTGTAGCCCAAAATCTGCGCAAACATAAGGTGCAAAAAATTGTAGTGGATCCGGTCATGATCGCCCAAAGTGGGGACAAACTTCTGCAAGATGACGCCATAGAAGCCTTAAAGACCGAACTTTTGCCTTTGGCCACTCTCATTACCCCCAATGTGCCCGAGGCTGAAGTATTGCTCGGTCGCTCCATTCATACTTTGCAGGAAGCCCGTCAGGCTGCTGCAGAACTCACGTGCTGGGGTAGTGCCAATGTGCTGGTCAAGGGTGGGCACCTGAAAACAGAGGCCTGTGATGACTACCTTTTTTTAGGTGATGAAAACGATGTAGTAGTTTTTCCAGGACAACGCCTACAAACACGCAATAACCATGGTACTGGCTGCACCTTGTCCTCGGCCATTGCTGCTGGGCTGGCCAAGGGACTTGATCTCTTAACAGCAGTGGGTCAGGGCAAAGAATACATTGCAGGGGCCATCCAGGCAGGAAGTGAGTACCAACTGGGTCACGGCCATGGTCCTGTACATCATTTTTTTCCTTTCTATTAAGATAGGCTGAGTAAAATATCATTCCCGTGAAAAGGGGTCTGTCCCTGAAATGGTGATGTCATATCCGCGAAGGCGGGCTGGTGCCGTTTATGGTAGATCAAAATCTTCATATCTTCTGGACTCCCGCCTGCACGAGAATGACAAAAACGGCTTCATCAGTAATTGTCTTTTGCCTGGTTTCAGGGCAGTTATAATCAACCCTGGATAACCTGAACCGCACCATACCCTAGACAGGGCCCTGTCTGCTACGGAGTTTTCCATGCTTCATGTCTGGTCCCGGTGGATCGAACATCATTATCTATTTTTGGCCGTGAGTTTTTCTGCCTTGGCCCTGCTCTATCCGCCTACTTTTTCATGGATTGCTCCTCATATTTCCCTGGGTCTGGGCATTATTATGTTTGGCATGGGCCTGACCCTAAAATTTCAAGATTTTACCCGTGTCGTACGGCAATGGCGCATGGTCACCATGGGAGTAGGCCTGCAATACCTGCTCATGCCCACCATTGCCTGGACTTTGTGCCAAATTTTGGATCTTCCTCCTGCTGTGGCTGTAGGCGTAATCCTGCTGGGATGCTGCCCCTCGGGCACAGCTTCCAATGTCATTACCTATTTTGCTAAAGCTGACGTACCCTTGTCTGTGGTTATGACCCTGGTTTCCACCTTGCTTGCCCCCTTGGCCACTCCATTACTCATGGAACTTTTTGCTGGCCATCGCGTGCAGGTGGACTTTTGGGCCATGGTCAGGTCAGTCTTCTGGATTGTGGTCTTTCCCTTGTTAGATGGCCTGATCTTGCGCCACTTTTTGCGTGATCGCTTACAACCTGCCATTAAAATTTTTCCAGCCATTTCTGCCCTGACCATTTGCGCGGTCATTGCCTGCGTGGTCAGTTTAAACCAAAAGCATATTCTTGATTTCCCGGGCCTGGTTATTTTAGCAGTCATCCTGCATAATGGGCTAGGCTACATAACTGGTTTTTGGGGGGCCCGGGTTTTAGGGGCCGATACCTTGAGCGCCAGAACCATTTCCATAGAAGTGGCCTTACAAAATTCAGGGCTTGCGGCAGCTCTAGCTACAGTATTTTTTGGACCACAAGCAGCCTTGCCCGGAGCCATCTTTAGCCTCTGGCAAAATATCTCGGGCATAACCTTGGCGCGCTTCTGGGCTGGACGCAAAACTTCCTGAACCTCCTTGGCCTTATTGAAATTTGCGTATAGCCTTCTCTTCTGTATAGTGTGATAATGCTGGAAAACTCACAATATTACGGAATAACCTACCAACAGGGGGAGTTATGACTGCCAATGCAAAAACTGCAATTTTAGCTGCTTTTGCAGCTGACTCTCTGGCTTTGGGTGTTCATTGGATTTATGACATCGCTACCATTACAAAACGCTACGGCCGTGTAACTACTTTGATCAAGCCAGAATTGGCCAATTATCATGTCCATAAAGAAGCAGGAGACCAGACCCATTATGGCGACCAAATGCTCTGGCTGTTACGTCACGTTATAAAAAACCAGGGCTTTGATCCCCAGATATTTATAACTGACTGGCAAAACCACATGCATTCGTATGACGGGTATCAGGATCAAGCGAGTCGCCAAACATTGACTGCCCTGGACGCTGGACAGCCTTGGCTCCAATCTGGCTCAACATCTACAGACCTATCTGGAGCTGCTCGCCTGGCGCCCTTGCTCCTTTTAACCCAGGACAGCAAAGACCTGGTGGCTATGGCCAGGGCTCAAACCCAGCTGACCCACAACTCCCCATTGGTTCTGGGTGCAGCAGAACTTCTGGCTCGTACCTCATTGCTGGTGATGCAAGAAACCCTGCCCTCCATAGCCTTGGAGCAAGCAGCCCAAGACACTGGAGATCTGATAATTATTGATCTGGTGCGCCAGGGTTTGGCGGCCAGGGATCAGGAGACAACCACAGCCATTAGAACCTTTGGACAAAGTTGCGCGGTCATGTCTGCTTTGCCCAGTGCAGTGCAAGTTGTGGCTCGATATGCAGATGATGTTGAAAATGCCCTGGTGGAAAATGTCATGGCTGGTGGAGATAACGCTGCCCGAGGTATGTTTATTGCGACCATATTGGGCGCAAGGCCTAAAGCTCAGATCCCAGTAAAATGGCTCCAGGATTTACGCTGTTATCCTGAGCTGCAAAAACTTTTGGCATAAAATTATAAACTCACTCTGATAACATGGAAACAGAACAGAACTTTCCATATTCAAAAAGTATTAAAAATTTTGAGGCAAATCCAGGACGCCACGCCAAGGTGGGATAAACCAGCAATAAAACTAAAAAGGGCTTGTAACCATTGTTACTAGCCCTTGATTTACTTGGTAGCGGGGGCAGGATTTGAACCTACGACCTTCGGGTTATGAGCCCGACGAGCTACCATACTGCTCCACCCCGCGTCATGAAGAAAGATGCTTATAGGCAGGTTTACAAAGATTGTCAAACGTTCTATTCATTTTTACTTATGAACACAGCAACAAATACTATTTCGCTAATCATTCCAGTATATAATGAAGAAGAAAATCTTGGTCTTCTGTATGAGGAGATTATTCATAGCCTGGCTACTTTGCCCTATCCCTGGGAAATTGTCTTTATTGATGATGGTAGCACAGATGCCAGCTTGCAGGTCATTCAAAATCTGGCCAAAACAGATCCCAAGGTACATTTTGTAGCTTTTGCACAAAACCGGGGTCAATCAGCGGCCTTTGCTGCTGGATTCAAATATGCTGGTGGCAATATTCTGGTCACCCTGGATGCAGATTTACAAAATGATCCTCACGATATCCCTTCCATGCTTGAGGTCTATATTAAGGGAGAGGACATGGTCATTGGCTGGCGAGTCAAGCGTCAGGATTCGGTGCTCAAACGCTATGCTTCGCGCTTGGCCAACTTTATCCGCAACAAAATCAGTCGCGAAACAGTACGTGATACAGGATGCTCTCTGAAGGTCATGCGTGCTGATATGGTCAGAAAAATCCCTATGTTTACCGGCATGCATCGATTTTTGCCCACCTTGATGAAACTACAGGGAGCACGAGTGGCTGAAGTACCTGTCCATCATCGTCCGCGAAGCATGGGGGTTTCCAAGTATGGCATTTGGGATCGAGCCTGGTCTTCGGCCTATGATCTTTTGGCTGTGCGCTGGATGCAAAAGCGCCATATTGACTACCAGGTTGCCCAGACCAATTGTAAGCAAGACCAATAAGCTTGTACACACTATAACTAAAATATGCTTCACAAGAAGCTAGTGGATAACGCATGGAAGTTTCTTCACAATGGTGGCTACTGGCCATTGGTTTTTTGGGACAAGGCTTTTTTTTCATGCGTTTTTTTTGGCAATGGATTGTCTCGGAAAAAGAACAAAAAAGTGTTATTCCCATTTGTTTTTGGTATTTTAGCCTCCTGGGTAGTTTTTTTCTCCTTATCTATGCTTTGTTGCGTCGAGACATTGTTTTTGTTGTCGGGCAATCCACAGGATCTCTTATTTATATCCGCAATCTGTATTTAATCCACAAGGAGCGTGTTCGGCTCAATAAAATGGGGTAAGCTGAAAGCAAGACACAAGCCACCCCCAGACCTGTAAGCCATCCCCCCAGAACATCCACGGGGAAATGCTTCCCAAGGTAGACTCGGGAATATCCAATGGCCAGAGGGATAAGCCACAAAGCTTTCCGCTGAAAAGTACTATAAAGAACTAAGGCTGCGGCCATGGCATTGGCTGCGTGGGCTGAAGGAAAAGATGAGCCCCGCTCTTTTGTGGGCGCATTTTCGGAGCGTTGAACCCACTTGCCAGAATCTACATACCAGGTGCCGACAAGACTGTGGTATGGACGTACTCGACCTACACTGCTTTTAATCAAGGAACAGGCGAGATCAGAAGCCCCAATGGTCATTGCCAAGGTGAAGACAACGGCCCAGTGCCCTTTACGGGTAAGCAAGGCGTACAGAACAACAATCAGAGCAGCAGCCCACAGAAATAAGGAATCAGAAATCATGGGCATGAGAAAATCAAACAATGCACAACGCCACTGGCCGTTTATGTGCAAAAAAAGATCGAGTTCCCATTGGGGCATAGCAAAGGGCATGGACTACTCCTTAAATTCAGCGCATTGTGAAGGAGAGGCCCGTAATTGTCCAGATGAGCTTTGTCTGTAATGTCTTGACGTATATCATCTTTGAGGGTAGCATTTTTGTTTACATTTTTTGAAGGAGAACACAATGAGCAAGCGCACATATCAACCCAGCAATACCAAACGCAAGAGAACCCATGGTTTTCTCGTACGCTCACGAACCAAAAATGGCCAAGCAGTTCTGCGCCGTCGCAGAGCCAAGGGAAGAAAAAGATTAGCCGTCTAAGCTATCCCTCTTCGTACCGACTGACGAGACGGTCCCATTTTAGCAATTGTTATAACCGGGGCCGTCGTTTTTTTTCAAAGAGCTTTACTCTTGTTGTTGCTATGAGGGAAGATCCCAACTTATCGTGGCGTCTGGGTCAGACCGTCAGCAAAAAAGTTGGCTCTGCTGTACAACGCAATCGAATCAAGCGATTGGTGCGAGAATTTTTTCGTCTTCATCAGCATGACTTTGTTATTCATGCTGATATTATTGTGATGCCCAAACGTAACCTAAAAATAGCATCTATGAATCTGAGCACAATTACCTCAGAGCTTGCACCTTTAATGCAACGCATTGTCTCGGCAATCAGCACACCAGTTTGAGGAATGTATGCGGTATTTTCTAGCGTGGTGCCTGTCAGCATATCAATATCTTATATCACCTCTTTATTCTTCTTGTTGTCGTTTTACTCCCTCTTGCTCTGAATATGCCCGACAAGCCATCTTATCCCATGGCATTTTACGCGGAACAGGCCTGGCCCTAAGACGTATTGTGCGTTGCCATCCCTTGTGCTCTGGTGGCTATGATCCAGTACCCTCTTCTAACTTATCACAGAGAGACTTAAATTAATGGATAACAATAAACGTGTTCTTCTTGCTGTTGTTTTATCGTTAATGGTGCTTTTAACCTGGAACTACCTGTTCCCACCCATTACCCCCCTTGCACCTGCACCTGAACCACAAAACACTACTGCTTCTGAAACCATGGCTCCAGAGCCAGTTGCAGAGGCCGCGCCCATAACCAGTGAGCCTGTACAGCAAGCAGCCCTGTTTTCCTCTGCCCAAGGAGAAAAAATTTCCATTGATACCCCCCTTTATCATGCCATTATCAATACTACCGGGGGTGTATTGGAAAGCTTTGTCCTAAAAAACTACAAGGAAACTATTGAGCCTGATTCAAAAAATATTGACCTGATCACCAGTCAAGCCCAGACCAAAGCACCCTTGGGTTTAATTTGGAATGCCATGCCCACTTGGGCCCAAACAGACTGGACTTTTCAGGGAGAAAACTTGGTTCTGGCAGAAGGTCAGGTGGGAACACTTCAACTCACTGGAACCATTGCTGGTGTGCAAATAAACCGAAACTTGTCCTTTACTGGTGGAACCTATGAAATCAAGGAAGAAGTCAAGGTCAGTAATACCAGCCCATCTCAAATCCAAGGAAGCCTTGCCTTTTCTTTATCCAGTACCACTCTTACCGCAGAAAATGATCGTTATAACCGTACAAAAATAGCGTATTTGGCTGCGGGTAAACTCACTCAAGAAGATAGCCACAAAGACCTGGGCCTGGGCATTGAATCCACTGCACCGGCCCAGTGGTGTGGTATTGCGAGCAGTTATTTTTTAATGGCCATGGTACCTACTTCCACAGACATGTACGTGCGCGCCAAGTTGGAAGACAATATTTATCGCCTGACCACCACAGATAAGCTTCTTTTGGACCCGGGAGTGACCCAGCTGCGTACGACATCCTATTATTTAGGACCCAAAACCACTCGTGACCTGGCGGCCATGCCCAAAAATCTCAGTGCCAGTATTAACTATGGTTTTTTTGATATTATCTCCAAACCACTCAATAAATTCTTACATTTCCTCTATGAATATGTGGGCAACTATGGGGTGGCTATCATTATTTTAACCATTGTTATCAAAGCCTTGTTCTGGCCCCTGTCACAAAAAAGCTACAGGTCCATGGAGCAGATGAAAAAACTCCAGCCCATGATGACCAAAATTCGTGAAAAATATGCTGACGACCGTGAAAAGATGAACACGGAAATCATGCAATTATACAAAACCTACAAGGTCAACCCAGCAGGTGGGTGCCTGCCCATGCTCTTGCAAATACCTGTATTTTTTGCCCTGTACCAGGCCCTGCTGGGAGCTATTGAATTGCGACACGCATCCTTTATCAGCCATCTGCCTTTTACTGACATGGTATGGCTTGCTGACCTTTCAGCCAAAGACCCCTATTATATTACCCCTCTGATCATGGGTGCGAGCATGTTCTTGCAACAACGCCTTGCTCCACCTATGGGAGACCCAACCCAGGCTAAAATTATGATGTTTATGCCCGTGATCTTTACCTTTCTCTTTCTGAA
>JAAYGN010000175.1 GCA_012727715.1 Desulfovibrionales bacterium
GCCAGTACCCTGCCTTATCATATCAGTGGCTACACCAACCGTACTCAGGCTGTGATTCGGGCTCTGTCTCAAGCCGGAAAAACTGTCTATGCACTGACTCGGCCCGGGTATCCCTGGGATCGGCCAGATCGTTTACAAGATGCTCAAGAAACAGCCACGCAAGTTGAAGAGATCAAGTATCACCATTTTCGTACTCCGCGTAATAATCGACCGGTACTTTTTTATACTTTTCAGGCGGCCAAGGTTATTGCCCAAAGAGCCCAAGAACAAAAGGTCGCCCTCATTCATGCTGCTTCCAATCATGTCAACGCCTTGCCCGCTCTTGTGGCAGCTCGAAGTCTGGGTCTTCCTTTTCAATACGAAATGCGGGGATTGTGGGAATTGACGCGCATTGCTCGTCAGCCATGGTTTAAGGATTTACCTGCCTATAGGCAGGGTTTGGAGCTGGAAGGGTTGGTGGCCCGACATGCTGATCGGTTATTGGTGATTTCCAAGGAGCTTGGGGAGTATATGACCATCCAGGCTGGGGTGGACGGAAGGCGTATGGCCTTGCTGCCCAATTGTGTGCATCTGGACGAGTTTACACCAGCGCATACACATGAGGTAGAGTCCATGAGTATTGGCTTTGCCGGCTCGTTAATGGGCTATGAGGGGCTGGATACCCTTATTTTAGCTGTGCGGCGCCTAAAAGATAGGGGTGTTTTTTGTACGCTGTATCTCATTGGTGATGGAGAAGCACGATTGCAGCTGGAAACCCTGGTCAGGGACCTTGGTCTATTAGAGCACGTGTTTTTTATGGGTAGAGTTTCACCCAAGGTGGCTCGCCAATATCTGGAAAGAGTTGCCCTGATCTGTTTGCCCCGAAAACCCCATACAGTGTGCCATATTGTGCCCCCCATCAAACTTGTGGAAGCGTTGGCCATGGGTAAACCGGTTGTGGTTTCGGATTTGCCGGTGTTTCGCTCTGAGGCCCCCCATGGGACATTGTTTTTCACAGCAGGCAATGATGAGCATTTGGCAGAAGTCCTTGACAAAGCCTTGGCTGATCAGGAAGCTCTGGTGGCCTTAGGCCAAGCTGGACGGAACTATGTTCAAAAATATCGGCTCTGGGCTCGTTTTATGAGTAATTTGTTATGAAAATAGTTACAAGTTATAAGTTATAAGTTGCAAGAAAGAAAACAGTTACAGGTAGCAAGCGGCAAGTGGCAAGAAAGAACCTTGTCCCTTGTACCTTGTATCTTGTCCCTTGCCCCTTGATCCTGAAAACTGAAAACTGATAAGATAACTTAAAAGGTTTTTTTTGTGTTTGGTAAGACAATACGACGTTTCGGAAGATTCTTCTATGAGCATCCCACAGTGCCGCAGGATGTGGTTCCCCAGGGGTCTTTTGGGCAATTGAAAATTGCTTTGGTGGCGGATTATTTCACCAGTATTTGCCTGTCGGAAGAAGCTCGGGTGTGTTCTTTAACACCTGATAACTACCAGGAAGTACTCACAGGTTGGAAGCCTGATCTGGTGTTTGTCGAGTCAGCCTTTCACGGTGTGCAGGGGGAATGGCGTTATGGTCTGGCCAAGCAGCCTAAATATATCCGCCTTGGTCAGCCGCAAAATATCCGTCGTTTGGTGCAACTTTCAAGAGATCTGAAAATTCCTACTCTCTTCTGGAACAAAGATGACGATGCGTTTTTTGAGGCTTTTATTGATGTGGCTTGCCTTTTTCCTCATGTTTTTACCACGGATAATCGCTGTGTGCCCAGATACAGGGCAGTGCTACCTCTTGATGCAACAGTACAGGTGCTGACCATGCCTTTTCAGCCTGCCTTTCACAATTTTACGGGCTTTCATTTTCAAAAACATGCGGCCTGTTTTGTGGGCAGTTATTATCGGCGTATTTTGCAAACCCGGCGAAGTTTTTTGGATATGATTTTTACTTGTTGTGAAGAAATTGCCATGCCCTTGCATGTCTTTGATCGCAACAACAACCGTTTGTCCCATTTTCTTGAATTTCGTTTTCCGCACAAGTCACAACTTCGTGTCCATAGTCGCGTACCTTATCCGGAAACATCGCGAATTTATAAAACCCATGCTATTTCCTTAAACGTCAATTCCATTGTTGACTCCGAGACCATGTGTTCACGACGGTTATTGGAAATCATGGCCTGCGGCGGTATTGCGGTTACCAATGCCAGTTTGGCTGTGAAAAAGCACTTTCAAAATTTTTGCCATGTGCTCACCAGTAAGGATCAGGCCATAGAACTTTTTGATCGTCTGCGCTTTGGCCCATCCAAAGAAGATCAGGACCGGGCAGCTGCGGGTGCATCCTATGTTCATGCCCATCATTCCTGGGAATGTCGATTGGAACAGATTGCAGAAGTAGTTAGTTTTTAATTGGATTTTCCAGGATTATGCTTGTATTTTTTTTCCAATTGATTCTCTTTTTACTGGTGCTCTGCTTTGTTCTTTTTGTTGCCCTGGAAATTCGTTCTCTGACTAAAGCCAGACAAGCCCGCTGCAAAACACCTGTTTGTACAGCCACGGCAGATCAAAGTTCAACTTTGCCCATGGTTAGCGTGCTTTTGCCTGTTTATAATGAAAAAAGGGTAGTGGCCAAGGTTATCCATGCTGCATGTCAGCTTAACTATCCCCGTGAAAAGCTTGAGATCTTGATTCTTGATGACTCAACAGATGCGACCAAGGATATTATCGCTCAAAATGTGGCTGTATATAAAGAGCAGAGCGTGCCCATCAGACATTTACGTCGAGAAAAACGTATTGGCTACAAGGCTGGGAATTTAAACTTTGGCCTCAGCCACGCCACGGGCGAATTTTTGGCTATTTTTGATGCTGACTTTCTGCCTGATCCCAATTTTTTACTGCAAGTCATGCCCAGTTTTGAGGATAGTCAGGTGGGTTTTTTGCAAACAGGTATTGATTACGCCAATAAGCATGTTTCCTTCCTCACCCTGTTTCAGGCCGTGGAAGCCGGGCACAAAGAAGGTGTGACCCAGGGTCTGGCTCAGGATGGATTTATGGCCTCATTAACAGGAAGCTCCTGTGTGTGGCGCAGGAGCTGTATTGACGATATTGGTGGCATTAGTGCTGAAACCATTACTGAAGATGTGGATATGGGCTATAAGGCGCAGCTGCAGGACTGGAAGTATGTCTTTCTTCCTGAGGTGGTGTCTTGGGCAGAACTGCCTGAAAGCATGGCCAGTTTTCGGGTACAGCGGCAGCGCTGGGCTCGTGGGTTGGTGCAAAATACCTTAAGGCATATACACAAGGCCCTGACCTTGCCCATGCCTTTATTTTCAAGGCTTCATGCCCTGGCCCTTATGGGCTCCACATTTTTATTAGCCTCCTTTTATCTTCTTGTTTTACTCGCTCTGCCAGCTACTTTTATTTTTTCTGACCTGGGTATGTTTTTCAATAGTATGAGCATCATTTTTCTGCTCACTGCCATGTCTTGGGCCTGGAGCAATATGCTGGTCAAAGGGGGTGGTCTTGATGCACCGGTCATGAGTCTGGGCAAAAAGATCATGGTCACCTACGGGTATGTGGTTATGTTTTTTCCCTTATCTTTGTATTATTTTAGTGCAGTGATACAGACGCTGGCAGGGAGTAACGGCCGTTTCTACCGTACTCCTAAAGGCAAGGGACGCAATGCTGCGATGCATCCCCCTATAAATACCTGGCTCATTGGTCTTGAGC
>JAAYGN010000176.1 GCA_012727715.1 Desulfovibrionales bacterium
TAGTGAGAGTCCGGTGGTGATGAGTCAAACAAGTGATCCAAGGCATTTATGTTTAAGAAAGAAAACATAGAAAGGCAATGAAGACCCGACTGCTTTCTGGTGCAGATTTTCCATAGCCCACACCACATTGCCCACCAGGTTATTGGTCCATGAAAAACCATGGAAGTACACCCTTCACAGCAAAGAGCAATGGTTGTATCTGTAGAAATCCTGAAACTCGTCAAAACACCCTTAGCTCCACAAACTTTGCCATGCAACAACCCAGTGAATACAACCGCCTCCAACGCCTAAATCTCCGCTTGGCCCAAGAAATAAGGCAGCACAAAACTGCCCAAGCTGTTCTGCAATGGATGGGCACCATGCACATGGCTCTGGGAAGTGCCGATACTGTGACCCAGGGCCTTTCAGATCTTTTACGCCAAATTTGTGCTACAAAAATGCTGGACTATGGGTCTGCCTACCTGTTTAACCAAGAGCGCCAATTATATGTCTGGAGCGCCACCCACGACGCAAGGCCGGCCATGTTTTCTCCACCTGCGACCTTGCATCAAGATTTCTTACACACTCTGCCCAACTTTGAGCATGAACTGTTTTTGAGTACAGGGGAAGCTCTGAAAGATCATCCGCAATGGGTCCCCTATTATCCTCAACCATGTTCTCTTTGGGCATTGGTGCCCCTGACCAGTGCATCTTCTTTGGCAGGCATACTTATATTGTCCAGCCGCAAGGTACAACGTTGGCCCCTCAGGACCAAAACCATATTGCACGCCGTAAACAAACAAGCCGGACCTGCCATTGCTCGCATGGCCAAGCTGGAGCATTTTGCCCAGACCCAAAAGGAACTGGCCCTGGCCAAAGAGGCTGCTGAGTCGGCCAATAAATTAAAATCTGAATTTTTGGCCAATGTCAGCCACGAAATCCGAACCCCCATGAACGCCATTATGGGCAGGACAGATGTGGTCTTGGCATCGGATATTTCGCCGCGACAACGGCGTTCATTAAATATTGTTAAGAATGCCTCTGAAGAACTTTTAGATGTCATCAATGGTGTTTTGGATCTCTCCAAAATCGAAGCTGGCCAATTTGATTTGGAAAATCGTCCCTTTGACTTGCGAGCTGTACTGGAAAAAGCTGTGCTCACCCTGGCTCTGCCAGCAGCAGAAAAAGGCCTGGACCTTGTCTGTGACCTACCACCAGAGCTGCCCCAAGAAGTGGAAGGTGATCCTGTTCGTTTACGCCAAATTCTCATCAATCTTTTGGGTAATGCCTTAAAATTTACTCCCTCCGGGCATATTTGCCTCCGGGCATACCTGGAGGACCAGGGAACAGAACCTCTTTTACATATCCTGGTGGAGGATTCGGGCATTGGAGTCCCACCTGAAAAACAAGGAACCATTTTTGAGGACTTTACCCAGGTTGATAGCTCCTCCACCCGTATTTATGGTGGTACCGGTTTAGGGCTCTCCATTAGTAAAAAGCTGATTCATTTGATGCACGGCACAATTTGGGTCGAAAATGCTTCCGGTCAGGGCAGTATCTTTCATTGCACTGCTCGCCTGCCCATCCTACGTCCTGCTGATACAAAGTTTGCGCAAGTATTTGCAGAACATGGCCCAATACTGGTGGTCATCAACAACCCGTTATTACGGGCTCATCTCATCAACTTGCTGACCTACTGGGGACTTAAAACCATTGAACATAATTGCCTTGATTTTTATGGTCCCAAGTTTCCCAAGCATAGTCTGGCCCTTTTGGATACAGATTTTAATGACCCAAGTTGTCAAGAAGTCTTGAAAAATCACATTGCAGATCAGGCTGCGCCCATAATTTTGCTCACGAACTTCACTGATCAAGAGGAAATTACACAAACAGATCGTATTGTGGCTGTGCTTACCAATCCTGTGCGCCAAGAAGATTTGCTCCGGGCTTTGGGTCAGGCCCTGAATGTGCCCCTGGGCCTACCACCTCAAAAAACTGTAAAGCCCTCCCTGACTCGTACTCCTGCCCTGCATATTTTGTTGGTAGAAGATGTGGCCACCAACCGGGAATTAGCTGAACTTTTACTTCATAAACAAGGACATCGGGTCCAACATGCACGAGATGGACTGGAATCCCTGACCCTTTTATCCCGACAAGGTTACGACCTCATCTTTATGGACTTGCAAATGCCAGTTATGGATGGATTTACAGCAACCCAAATCATTCGTGCCTGCGAAACTGGCCAACCCACTCCTCCGGACATGGAAGATAGTTTTTTGATTAATGCATTACGTGAGAAAATACATGGCACTCACACTCCCATCATTGCCATGACCGCCCACGCCATGCATCAGGACCGCCAGCGCTGTCTGGCCATTGGTATGGACGATTACATCACCAAACCTTTACGACAGGAAGAAGTAGCCAAGGCCCTGGCCGCAATAACCAGCAGCAATGATGAGGAAACACATCTTCCGCACATCTTGGCAAGTAATGATCCGGACATGCCTGAACAGGTAGTTGAAAATTTTGACCAGGCCAAAGTTTCTGTCATTACAAGCACGGCCTCTTTGCGTGAACGTATTGTTCACGACTTGCAAACTCGTTTTGATCTGGACGAGGCACAATCCGCACCACTCATTGACAGTCTGATAGACTCATTAGCAGAACATCAACAGGCCTTGCTTGAGGCACCCCAAGCCCAGGATCTGAACCAGGTCCTTGGAGCAGCCCATAGCATCAAAGGACTCTTGGCCAACATGGGATTGACCCCAGAAGCAGATCAAGCCAAAGTCCTTGAAGACTTGTGTAAAAACAATGGCCCAAAGGAAGAAATAAACTCCAAAACCAAAGATATGCTCAATCTCTTGGATCATATTGTACGTGAACTTGGTAGCCAGGCTACCATAGCCAACCATAAGGAGAGCTCATGACCACATTAACCTGGCACGGACATTCGGCCTTTGCCCTGACCACTCCCAAGCAAACCATCCTCATTGACCCCTGGTTTGATGGTAATCCATCGGCTCAGGTTAAGGCTGATACTATTGCTGCAGACCTGGTGTTGGTCACCCATGACCATGGCGATCATCTTGGTCAGGCCCTGGAAATTTGTAAACGCACCGGAGCCAGCCTGGGCTGCATTGTGGAACTGGCAGCCAAGCTCCAGGAACAAGGCCTGCCCCCAGAACAGACTCTCAATGGCATTGGTTTTAATATCGGTGGCACTGTGGTTCATAATGGCATTGCAGTGACCATGACCCAGGCCACCCATTCTTGTGCGCTTGGTGTGCCGGTGGGATTTATTCTTCGGCTGGAAGATGGCTACACCATTTACCATGCTGGTGATACAGGTATTTTTTCATCCATGGCCATGTGGGGAAAACTCTACAATATTGATTTGGCCCTATTACCCATTGGCGGAACCTTTACCATGGATGCCGCCCAGGCTGCCCTGGCCACCATGATGCTTCGAGCCAAAAAAGTAGTCCCCATGCATTGGGGAACATTTCCGGTCTTGGCCCAAAATTGTTCACAATTTAAAAAAGAATTACAAAAAATGGATATGGACGATGCCATGGTCTGTCTGGAAGTCAACACACCGGTCAACTTGCCACGCTAGAAGAGAAAACCAAGAACGTATCCATGGCCTTGTGTAAAATTATAAAGCACTAAGGGATATCCTCATTGACAGTACCCCTTAGTGCTCTTTGGTATGGAAGGGGGAATCAATACTCTAGAAATTTACAAGGGGCTATAGATACGATGCTTATCCTTAGCTCGCAGTAATAAAGGCCCCTCGCTATTCTAAGGCCAAGCCAAAACTCGCTCACAAGCTGCCACGCAGTCAGGGTCCCAGGCTGACCCGGCACCGCCTCGTAAAATATCCAAAGCTTCTTGCACTGATCTGGCTTTTTGATAGGGCCGATCTGTGGTCATGGCATCAAAGGCATCGGCCACAGCAATGATCAAGGCCTCCAAAGGGATTTTTTCCACAGGCAAAGCACGCGGATAGCCCTGCCCATCCACGCGTTCGTGATGACACCAAATGATTTCGCGCACTTCATCCAAAAAATCCAGGCGTGACAGAATTTCTGCCCCTGTTGTGGGATGGCTTAAAA
>JAAYGN010000020.1 GCA_012727715.1 Desulfovibrionales bacterium
AGCTGATGGTGTCCGCCAAATTGGCAATAGGTGCTTTGGAGCCCTGGGCGTCACGTACCAGACGCACAATTTTGGCCAGTACTGTGTCTTCGCCCACATGAGAAGCCTGCATGATTAAGGCGCCAGTGGTGTTTAAAGTCCCGCCAAAAACCCGGTCTCCCAGGGTGCGACGTACAGGCAAAGGTTCACCTGTGAGCATGGATTCATCTACATGACTGTCACCATCGACCACCTCGCCATCCACAGGTAAACGTTCACCAGGACGAATGCGCAGGCGATCACCAGGTTCAATTTCTTCCACAGGGATTTGTTGGTCACCTTCATCGCTGACCAAGGTGGCTGTGTCTGGAGCCAGTTGCATTAAAGCACGCACAGCTCCAGTGGTTCGCGATACTGAACGGGCCTCAAAAAATTTACCCAGGGAAATCATGGCAATGAGCACCCCGGCTGATTCATAATAAAGATCCATGGCCCGGGCCACAGCATCAATGCCCAGCCAGATTTCTGCTGTGTTCCACAGGGAGTAGACCAGGGCCGCTCCAGTACCCATGGCCACCAGAGAATCCATATTCGGAGCTTTGCGCCACAGGGCTGGAAAACCCACTAAATAAAAATTACGACCACTCCAGACAATGGGCAGGGTCAGCAGTAATTGGACAAATGCAAAGGTACCAGGACTGTATTCTGGGTCCAGAAAACGAGGCAAAGGCATGCCCCACATATGACCCATGGATAAAATGAGCAGAGGCAGGGCAAAGGTCATGGCCAGGAGCACATCACGTTTTTTTTCTGCCAAACGGGCTGCAATGCGGGCTTCTTCGGCACTAGCCTCTTCTTTACGCGGTAATTCTGTGGTAAATCCGGCGTTATGAATGGCCTGGCGCAACTCACGTTGAGAAACTTGGGCCGGATCAAAAACAAAATGTCCTCTTTCTGCGCCCAGGTTGACACTGGCTTCGGAGACTCCAGGCAGACGGGAAGTGATGCGTTCAATGCGACTGGAACAGGCTGCGCAATGCATGCCACCAATGTTCAGGTCCAGGGTCATGTCGGTTTTGGGTGCTTCAATACTAAAGCCCAGGCCGCGGACCTTGTCCAAAACCGGGTCCAGATCAAGGGTTTTTGGATCAAAGGTCAGATCCATGGTTTCTGTGGCCAGGTTCACAGCTATTTTTTCCACTCCATCCATGGCTCCCACCACTTTTTCAATACGGCTGGAGCAGGCTGCGCAATGCATACCGCCTACGGCCAAATGGACTGAGCGTTTTTCTTCCTTCATGCCTTCCTCCTGAAACTGATTACACGCAATATCAATATAATTTAAATAACTAAGTCAGTAGTTCTCGAGCCTGTCGTTGACCAGATTAGGGGATTCTTGTAGCAATAAAAACCTATAAAAAACTTGTCGCCAAGATGGTTTTAGTTTTTTACCTGTGCCTACAGGTTTTTGTCAGGGTCACTCCTGGTATTCCATGTTTTGGGAGGAAATATGTCCATTCATGCTACCATGCATATTGTTAGCCCAAGTCGACGTGATGCCTATTTTGATTGGTTACAAATGCTTACCGGTCTTGGCCTGGTCATATTTATGGCTCTGCACACGGCCTTGAACCTCTCCATTATCTTTGGTGCCAAATCATTGGACATTGTGGCTGGAGCCCTGGAAGTTCTGCATCTGGATACGCTGGCCCATGTCTTTGTACCCATTTTATTTCTCGTTCATTTTGTCCTTGCAGCTCGCAAGATTCCATTCAGGGTTGATGGTCAGTTGGCCATTTGGCGGGATGCTCGTCTGCTCAATCATCGTGACACCTGGCTGTGGATTGTCCAGACCATAAGTGGCATGGTGATTCTTATTTTGGGAGCTATCCATATGTGGACCACCATTACTGCTGGGGCTGTCCAGGCGGCTAGCTCTGTAGCCCGGGTCCAAAGCAGTGGTTGGACCATGTTTTATCTGTTGTTAATCCCCCTGGTGCAAGGGCACGTTTTTATTGGCCTATATCGTATTGGCGTAAAATGGGGTGTGATTACCGACAAAATGCGACCCAAGGTAGTGAAGATTTTGGTCATTACTTTTGCTGGTGTCCTGATCTTGGCCCTCCTTGCCCTGGCACGCTACGCTACTTTGACCATCTAAACATCCGGAGCCACAATGTACACCCATAATACCGATCTTTTGGTCATTGGTGCTGGTCTTTCAGGGGAGCGTATTGCTGTGGAGGCCGCCCAAGCTGGTTTTTCAGTTATTTGCCTGTCCATTGTCCCTGCCCGGCGCTCCCATTCTTCGGCTGCTCAGGGTGGAATGCAGGCCGCTCTGGGTAATTGTGCCTTGGGCGAGAATGATCATCCTGATGTGCATTTTGCCGATACAGTCAAGGGCTCGGATTGGGGTTGTGACCAGGAGGTAGCCCGCATGTTTGCCAATACTGCGCCCATAGAAATGCGTCGCCTGGCCCATTGGGGCGTGCCCTGGAACCGGGTCGTCGCCGGGACATCCTTTTATTTTAAGGGTGGCGAAAAATTTGAAAAAACAGAAGCAAAAGAAAAAGCCGGGCTTATTACAGCCAGGTCCTTTGGGGGCACTGCCAAATGGCGGACCTGCTATACTTCTGATGGCACTGGCCATGCGGTCATGTGTACCATGGACAATAAATGTGCTGAGCTGGGTATTGCTGTTTTGGATCGCAAGGAAGCCATTGCCCTGATTCACGATGGTCAAAAATGTATGGGTGCAGTGGTGCGTTGTTTGCGCACCGGCAGGCTGGAGACCTATTTGGCTACAGCTACAGCCATTTGTAGTGGTGGTTTTGGTCGTTTGTATGCAGCCACCACCAATGCCATAATTTGTGATGGCGGGGCAGCAGCCATGGCCCTGGACACAGGACTGGTGCCCATTGGTAATCCTGAAGCCATTCAATTTCATCCCACCGGCATTGTGCCCACTGAAATTTTGGTCACTGAAGGTTGTCGTGGTGATGGGGGAACTCTTTTGGATGTGCATGAAGAACGCTTTATGCACATTTATGAGCCTCAAAAGGCAGAATTGGCCTCTCGTGATGTGGTTGCCCGGCGCATGCTTGAACATATCCGGGCTGGTCATGGAGTGCCTTCAGCTTATGGAGAACATTTGTGGCTGGATATTCGCCATTTGGGTGATGAGCATATTTCCACCAAATTGCGGGAAGTAGATGAAATTTGTCAAAACTTTTTAGGCGTTGATCCCCGCACTCAGCTCATTCCGGTGCGTCCCACCCAACATTACACCATGGCTGGCATTCGTACGAATAAAACTGGCGCAGCCTATGGACTTAAAGGATTATTTTCCGCTGGAGAGGCTGCGTGCTGGGATATGCACGGCTTTAATCGTTTGGGCGGTAATTCTTTGGCTGAAACTGTGGTGGCCGGAGGAATTATTGGTCGCTATGTTGTGGACTATTTGAAAAATACAGATCTTTGTTTTTCTTCTGCGCTGGTCAAGGCAGAATTGGCTCGCCAGCAAGAGCGCATTGATGATCTTATGGCGTCGCGTTTAGGCAAAGAAAATGTCTATGCCGTGCGCAAAGACATGCAAGAAGCTCTGACTGAAGGCTGTTTTGTGTTTCGTAATGCCCAGGGCCTACAACGTTGTGTGCATATTTTGGAGGAAGTTTTGGACCGTGCTGGAAAAATAGGACTGGCTTCTAATGGCTTGGGTGCTAACCATGAATTGGGGGCAGCTTTAAAAATTCAAGGTCAGGTGCGTCTGGCCCTTTGTGTGGCCACAGCAGCCTTGGCTCGGACTGAAAGCCGGGGCAGCCACAACCGAGAAGACTATCCAGACAGGAATGATGCCCAGTGGTTGAACCGCACCCTGGCCTATTGGCCCCAAGATAACAGGGCTCCCAAACTGGAATATGAAGAGGCCACACCTTATTTTGAAATTCCGCCAGGTGATCGTGGCTATGGCGGGGGAAGCATTATCCCTGCTGATGCGGAAAAAATAGCGGCCAAAACCATGCAGAACCAGGAGTAGTTATGGCCAGAACCCTGACCTTTGAAATTTTTCGCTATAATCCCGCCATTCCAGAACAAAAGCCCCAGATGCAATGTTTTACCCTGGCAGAAACAGCGAACATGACCTTGTTCATTGCTCTCAACCGGCTGCGCGAAGAACAGGACCCCAGTCTTGTTTTTGATTTTTGTTGTCGGGCCGGTATTTGTGGCTCTTGTGGCATGGTGGTTAATGGCCGTCCGCGCCTGGCCTGCCAGACCAAGACCGCAGATTTGCCCGAGCGCATTATTTTACTCCCTTTGCCTGTGTTCAAGCTTGTTGGTGACCTGTCCGTGGATACTGGAGTCTGGTTTCGCGACATGTATCAAAAGACCAGATCCTGGATTCATACCAAAAAAGCCTTTGATTCGGATCAGGAAGAAGAGCGTATGGATAATGCAGTGGCAGAACAGATTTATGAACTGGAGCGCTGTGTGGAATGCGGCTGTTGTATTGCGGCCTGTGGTACGGCTCGGATGAGGGATGATTTTTTAGGAGCCGCATCCTTAAACCGTATTGCTCGTTTTGCCCTGGACCCCAGGGATGAGCGCACGGATCAGGATTATTTTGAAATCATTGGTAATGATTATGGTATTTTTGGTTGCATGGGGCTTTTGGCTTGTGAAGATGTCTGTCCCAAGCATTTGCCCTTGCAAAACCAGCTCGGCTTTTTACGCCGCAAAATGGGTATCACAGCCCTTAAACAATTATTTAGGAAGTCCTCATGCGCGTCCTAGATGCCCAAACTATTATTGATGCTGTGGCGGCCATGTGCATCCGGGCCAATCAGATTTTGCCCCAGGATGTGCGTCAGTTTTTGGCCCAAGGTCGGGCTCGGGAAGATAATCCTGCGGCCCAGGAAATTTTTGGACAACTCACTAAAAATTATGAGTTGGCAGAAAAGACCGGCCTGCCCCTGTGTCAGGACACGGGATTGGCAGTTTTTTTTGTGACCATGGGGCAAGATCTGTGCGTTCAGGGCATGGGTCTGACGGAGGCCATTCAAGCCGGCACTCGTCAGGGTTATGCTCAGGGGTATTTGCGCAATTCTGTGTGCGATCCTTTGACCAGGGTCAATACGAATGACAACACTCCAGCCATTATTCACCTGGATTTGGTGCCTGGTGATCAGCTTAAGATTGCTTTTATGGCCAAGGGTGGCGGCAGTGAAAATATGTCCACCATGGTCATGCTTACTCCAGCTCAAGGCCTTGAGGGTCTGAAGGAATTTGTGGTCCGTACTGTGGCGCAAGCTGGACCCAATCCTTGTCCGCCCATTATTGTGGGCGTGGGTATTGGGGGCAGCTTTGACCTGGCTCCTATACTAGCTAAAAAAGCTCTGCTGCGTCCTTTGGGGGATATTAATCCCGACCCCAGGCTGGAAGCCTTAGAACAAGAACTTTTAGCCAGCATTAATCAGTTGGGTATAGGTCCCATGGGTTTGGGTGGTAAAACCACGGCTTTGGACGTTAAAATAGCTATGCATCCCTGTCATATTGCCAGCTTGCCTGTGGCTGTGAATATTCAATGCCATAGTGCCCGGCATGAGGAGGTGCAGTTGTAATGGCTGAGTATAATCTGACCACGCCTTTGACCGATGCTCTGGTGCGTGATTTGCGGGCTGGAGATATGGTTTTTTTATCGGGTACTATTTACACTGCACGGGACGCAGCCCATAAACGGCTTATGGAACTTTTGGATCAAGACAAGCCTTTGCCCTTTGAAATCAGTGGCTCTGTGATTTATTATGTGGGGCCGACCCCAGCCCCGCCAGGCCGACCCATTGGCTCGGCTGGCCCCACGACCAGTGGGCGCATGGATATCTATACCCCTCGTTTGCATCAATTGGGATGCAAGGCAACCATTGGCAAAGGGCGACGAAATATGGCTGTGCGCCAGGCTTTAAAGGATTATGGGGCAGTATATTTTGGTGCTACTGGTGGCGCAGGTGCTCTTTTGTCCCAATGCATTACTGCGGCAAAGGTTATTGCCTTTGAGGATTTGGGACCCGAGGCTATCCGTGCTTTGACTGTAGTGAATTTTCCCTTGTTGGTCGTTAATGACAGCCATGGACAAGAACTCTATGTGCAGCCCAAGGGTCTTGTTCCATGAGCATTTTTATCCTGTGTAGTTTCACATCATTGCTTACCTTCTAGGGGAGTCTTGATTTTTCCTGTCATTCCGACCGACGTCGTACGAAGTGCGGCAGGAGCGGAGAAATCTCAGTGAAAGACAGAGATCCCTTCGGCTACGCTCAGGGCAGGCCCTCGACAAGCTCGAGATGACATGAAAGGTAGTGCTGAGAATTTAAGCAATGTATCCCTATGTGTTATGATGTTCAGACTTAAATATGGACCAGCAGATTAGTTTTATCATTTTCATCCCAAAAGATACGTTCCCGGAGGAATAATGGCCTTTTTTACCCCGCAGGAAGCTTTGGATTACCATGCACAAGTCCGGCCTGGTAAAGTTGAGATTGTCCCTGTCAAACCCTTTACCACCCAAAAACACTTAACCATGGCTTATAGTCCTGGAGTAGCTGAAGCCTGTCTGGCCATCGCCAAAGACAAGGAGGATTCTTACAAGTACACTGGACGTGGCAATCTTGTGGCTGTGGTTTCCAATGGTACCGCTGTGCTGGGTCTGGGCAATATCGGGGCTCATGCGGCCAAACCAGTTATGGAGGGCAAGGGGCTGTTATTTAAGATTTTTGCGGATGTGGACGTCTATGATATTAACCTGGATATAACTGATCCGGACAAGCTCTGTGCGATGATCAAGGCTCTGGAACCTACCTTTGGCGGGATCAACCTGGAGGATATCAAGTCTCCCGAGTGTTTTTATATTGAAGACCGCCTTAAAAAAGAAATGGGGATTCCAGTTTTTCATGATGACCAGCATGGTACAGCCATTATTTCTGCAGCAGCACTGATCAATGCCGCAGAACTGGCAGGTAAAAAAATTACTGACCTGCGCATGGTGGTCTCGGGTGCAGGGGCAGCGGCTATTTCCTGCACCCGTTTATATGTGGCTTTGGGTCTGGATCCAAAAAATATAGCTATGTTCGATTCCCAAGGGCACATCCATCTGGGCCGAACAAACTTAAGTGCCCAAAAGAGGGAATTTGCTACAACCAAAACTTATGCCTCCCTGGAGGAGGCCATGCTTGGGGCAGATTTATTTTTGGGTCTGTCCAAGGCTGGGGTCATCAATCAGGATATGGTTCGAGCCATGGCCAAAAATCCTATAATTTTTGCTTGCGCCAATCCTGTGCCTGAAATTTCCTATGAAGAGGCCAAAGCAGTTCGACCTGATGCCATTATGGGCACCGGCCGATCGGACTTTCCAAATCAAATCAATAATGTTTTGGGTTTTCCCTTTATTTTTCGTGGTGCCCTGGACGTGCGGGCCGCGGAAATCAATGAAGAGATGAAGTTGGCAGCTGCCAGGGCTCTGGCGAACTTGGCCAAGGAGCCTGTCCCGGACTATGTTTGTCAAGCCTATACTGTGGATAAGCTCGACTTTGGGCTGGACTATATTCTTCCCAAGCCTGTTGACTTGCGACTTATTGAATTTGTGTCCACGGCTGTGGCTCAAAGTGCTATGGACACCGGTGTGGCCAAAAAGCCGATAATGAACATGGATGCATATCGGACCCAACTCAAGGAACGTATATTGACTTCTCGTAAGCGTTTGGAAGACTTTGTCCACACTTATCCCCAGATATTTTAAGCATACCCAGCACAAAGGCTCTTGGTTGTCCTGACCAGGAGCCTCTTATCGACTTTATTCTTCCTGCAGACCAGCTGTACAGCATCCTTTTTTAGACTTTACACAGTAGAGTTTTGTCGTTTTGGGAATATTTTTTTTCTTTTTGCCCAAAGAATAAAGGCTAACCAACTTTATTTGTGATTGTTTTTTAATTTTTCTTCAAAGAAGTATGATCTTGTATTTTTTTGGGTTGGTATTTTTTTACTCTTTTTTTGAATAAAAGTGGAGGATTGTCTTGACTCTGCAAGAACTAGGGGGGTATGAGTGGGAAAAAGTGGGGAAAAGTGGAAATAGGTGTATAAATATGTTTAGAGGTCACTCATATCGTTCGCAAGATCCCAAGGGGAGGCTCATGCTGCCTCCGGAATTTCGTGACGAGGTCTTTGCTCAATCTCCTGAAGGGAGAATAGTGTTGACCAATTTTGATGATTGTGTAGCTGCCTATCCGCTGCCTGAGTGGGAAATTATTGAACAAAATTTTGCCAAATTGAATATGGCTGATCGCGGGGTGCGCGATTTTCATCGTTTTTTTATTTCTGGTGCTATAGAGGTGACCCTGGATAAACAGGGTCGCATCCTTGTTCCTCCCCATCTGCGAACCTACGCGCAATTAAGTAAGGACATTGTTTTGGCAGGTGTTGGTCGAAAATTTGAAATTTGGGATCTGGAGCGCTTTGAAAACCAGCGCAAGGTTATGCAGGAAAATTTTGATCAGGTCATGGATAATCTGGCAGGCAGCGGTTTTGAATTACGTTTTTGATTTGAGGTAATAATGAAAGAACAATGCGATCATATCCCGGTCATGCGCAACCAAGTCCTGGATTGGATCGCACCTAAGCCAGGGGGGCGGTATCTGGATGCGACTGTGGGGCTGGGCGGACATGCTGCAGGCCTTATGGAGCGAACCGTAGGCCAAGCCTGGTTACTGGGTCTTGATCGTGATGTCCAAGCCCTGCGTCGGGCCCAGGCACAGCTGACC
>JAAYGN010000267.1 GCA_012727715.1 Desulfovibrionales bacterium
AGTGTGTTCTATGAAATCATAGAAAACTACCGCCATTTTCTCTATCTTGGCGACACATCCTTGGGAACCTATGATTTGGTCACCAATATCGTCTTCTCTTCCACCACCCAGGCCGTGGCGTTTGCTGCTAGGACGGATAAAAAATGGTATGTGGTCTTGGATGAACAATCCTATGGGCCTTATGGCTATATTCAAGATTTACAATTCGCTCTTGATGGGCAGGCCCTGGCCTATAACGTTATTATTGATGGGAACTATTATTCCCGGATTGTTGTGGATGGCCAAGAGCACATGGGCAGCATTTGTAACGGGGAAATTTTGTATGTCCAGGACAGAAAAACATATCGAAAATAGCTGGGAATAAGGAAACAGGTAAATGAGGAGAGTCCATTCAATGCTGGTCAGCAAGAGCGTTCCCTGAACCCAGCTGAAGGGATAAAGATCCCTCCCCTCATTCTCCTTGAGCTGTATTTTCTAAAAACTATCTGACTGCCTGTGGCCAGTAATACAATGCACTGCAACATATTTACCCGTCAGGGAAGGATGGTGGGGCATGAATACAAAGCAAGTTATGCGGTCATGTTTGGGGATCATTTTTTTCTGTTTATTTTTATGGCCAAGAGCCTGGGCCGCAGACCAGGGTGATCTCTTGCTGGGGGAAACAGTCTGTGATGAAAAGGGTCTTTATGATTTGGGAGTCATCCGTGGGCATATCCCTGTCTATTCCTACTCTGAACGGTCAACTAGCAAGGATTACGTCATGATTGGCAATGAGAAATATGGCCCATATGATTCTCTTTCTAAAATCAATTTTTTACCAGATGGGCAATCATTGATTTATGAAGCCAGGCTTAATGGAAAATCTTATCTTGTAACGGAGAAAGAAAAATTTGGCCCTTTTGATGACATCGCTGTCCCCGAGTATTCTCCGGGTGGGAAGATAATCGCATACAGGGGAAAAATTGGCGACCGCTGGTATGCCATTATTAATAATGAACAACAGGGGCCATATAACTTTGAGGGTTTTTTTGATTATAGAAATGAAGATTTTTTTGATTTTGCCCCGGATGGAGAAACAGTAACTTATAGTGCATACTCCAATGGTCAAAAATATTGTATCGTCAATAATAAAAAATATGGACCTTATGAAGAACCTGTTGAGCCAACTTTTATCCATAACAAGATAGCGTTTCATAAGGGAAAAATTGATGGCCAGTGGTATATGGTCATTGGAGATAAAAAAATAGGACCACATCAAGATATCGGTTACCCCAATATCTCACCCGACGGAAAAATTCTGGCCTATCAGGTCAAAATGGATGGACTATGGTTTCTCATGGTTGGCAATGAAAAAATAGGGCCATATCAAGAGATAGGTTATCCCGATATTTCACCTGATGGAAAAACTTTGACCTATAGGGCAAAAATGGATGGACTATGGTTTCTCATGGTTGGCAATGAAAAAATAGGACCATATCAAGAGATGGGTTACAGCGATATTTCACTCGACGGAAAAACTTTGACGTACCAGGCAAAAATGGATGGTCAGTGGTATATGATCATTGGAGATAAAAAAACAGGACCATATCAAGAGATAGGTTACCCCAATATTTCACCTGATGGAAAAACTTTGACCTATAGGGCAAAAATGGATGGTTACTGGTATCTTATGGTTGGAGATAAAACCATAGGACCATATGAAGATGTCAGGTACCCCGATGTTTCTCTTGATGGAAAAACTCTGACCTATCAGGCAAAAATGGATGGTTACTGGTATCTCATAACTGGAGATAAAAAAAATGGACCATGTGAAGAGATAGATAAGGCGCGCTTATACCCCGATGAAAAAAATCTGGCCTATCAGGTAAAAATGGATGGTAAGTACTATGTTCTGGTTGAAAATGAAAAATATGGGCCATATGAAGAGATAAGTTTGCCCATTTTTTATCCCAACGAAAACATCTTGGTCTACAGTGCAGAAATTGGCGGCAAAAAGTATATCATGATTAACAATAAAAAATTGGGCCCATATGATTTTGCCGATCAGCTTACCTTCACATCTGATAAACAAGCTTTCTCGTATTTGGCCACAATAAATGAACAGGGATATATAGTTGTTAATGGCCAACTCTTTGGGCCATGCGATAATCGGCAGTCACCCTTCCATTATGGCCAGTGGCCCATCTATTCAGCAGATAAAAAAGCATTTGTGTACAAAGCAAAAATTAATAACCAAGAGTACATCATCACCAACAATAAAAAATATGGGCCATATGATTATGTAGGTGAAATCGCATTTTCAGCAAAGGATAATACCCTGGCTTATGTAGTTTCAATTGCTGACAATGATTACCTGATAGTGGGCAATGAAACCATAGGACCGCATGATTCTATACATTCGCTAAAGTTTTCAGCAGATGGCAAACAGTATATTGTCCACAGTCAGTCGCAGGGGGATTATGGATTTTTGACC
>JAAYGN010000177.1 GCA_012727715.1 Desulfovibrionales bacterium
TGCTGACCACCAGCACAGATCTGCACAATCATAGCCAAAACCAAAATACGCTCAATAATGTGACGCAGGACACAGGCCAAAGCCCAAGTCCTCACATCCAGCACCCCTTGGGTATGCCCAATGCGACAAACCTTGATGACCATACCCAGAACACCTTCGGGCAAGGAGATGACACTTTTCCCAGGCACATGCTCAATGCCACCAGTAGTGTGACCACAGATAACAGCACAATGCACATGAATGCTACTGAGCACATGGATGTCGATGCTTTACACACTACCAATGCTACCAGTGTTGCAACATTGAAAACCTTGTACAACTCTTTGACCAAGGCTTTGGAAGCCCAAGATCTGGACGCCATCAAAAATACTGCCCAAGCCATGCTCAAATCCACAAGTCTTTCTCCAGATCTTCGTGAAGATTTGCTGTACACCCTGGCTGATCTGGCTTGGAATAAAGGACAAGATGATATGCAGACACATTTTACTGCTACACTCTTGGCCTTGGAAGCTGCTAAAAACTCCAACCTTCAATCTGAAAGACTCCCTCAGATTCTGGAAAAACTGGGTCGTTTGCATCTTTTGGTCGAGAACCTCCCAGAAGCCAAAGCATATTTTGATCTTCTCAGGCGTCGCTATCCCCATGATGAGCATGTGCCCATGATCGATATTTTTTGGGGAGAATACTACCTGGGGCATGGTCATTACACTAAGGCACACGAACATTTTCAATATATTCTGCAAAATTATGGGGATGAACAAATACAAAAACGAGCTCATAGCGGTCTGGCAAAAACCTTGGCAGGATTGGGTTTTCTGAAACAAGCCGAGGAAATAGTAGAAAGAATACAAGCAAGATGGCCAGATTTTCGTCTGGATGATCCTTCTTTTCTCATGAATGCCGGTTATGTCGCCATGATGAATGAGCAGCTGGATCAGGCCAATCAATATCTTTGGACTTATGTTAACCTGGTACCCCAAGCTGATGATGCGGACATTGCCTGGGCGCGTATTGGTGATATCTATGCCCAAAAGGGCCAACGTGATACCGCCAGGAAAACCTATCGTTACACTATTAGTACCTATCCAGAAAAAGAAGGATCCCTCATTGCCCAAATGCGCGTGGCTGAAGAAGGTATTCTTGATCCCACGGCCATTCCTGTCATTGAAAAGATGAATATGACCCCTGCTGCTGTATATGAACGTATTGCTGCTAAAAAACACAGTGCTCTTGCACCCATTGCTCGACTCAAGTTGGCCATGCTTTATCTGTGGCAAAAGGAATATGCTTTATGTCTGGAAGAAACAGAGCTTTTTGAAAAAGAATTTCCCAAGCATGACTTGCTGACCAATGCTCAAGAAGTAGCGCAAACTGCGCTACAGGAATGGATCAACCAAAAATTCCATGACAAAAATTATGCTGCGCTTCTCGACCTATGGAACCAATATGCTGCTATCTTTAACGAAACTGGTCCCACAGCCCAACTTTCCTTGATTCTGGCCACAGCCTATGCGCAGGAAAATATGCCCTTAGAGGCTTTGGATATGGCCAGACCCCTGGTTTTTGGCCCACTACCCAAGGGAAAATATTCTGAGCCAGCCCTGGACCTTATGTTGAGCATTTTTTTAGAATTGGAAAACTGGGAAGAAATTCCCAAGTTGGCCCAGCAAGTGGCCACCTGGAACCTGCCTCAGGAACAACAACAAAATATCAATTACGCCACTGCCCTGGCCCTGGAAAATCTTCGTGATCACGACGCAGCCAGTGCCTTGTGGCTCAAACTGGCTACTGACCAGGATGGACATGAGACCCAACGCGGTTATGCCCATTTTTTCCTAGCGCAAAGTGCCAGTACAGCCGGAGATTTTACCCAGGCCAATGTCTTAGCCCAGGAAGCCCTCTATTTCCTGCTCAAAGACAAAACTGATATAACCAAAATACGAGACACCCTGGAATTGCTCATCGAGCTCGCAGAAAAAACAGAGCAGCCCAAGGATGCCTTGGCCTGGTCTCTGCAATACGATGACTATCTGGAAAAAACAGATAGCTTCTGGCCGGCCCATACCTGGCGTAAAGCTCTTCTTTACAAAAAAAATGATAACCTGCCTCAATGGCAAGATAACCTTCAAGAACTTATTCAACTTTATCCCAATTCTTTACACGGCCGCATGGCTACATCAGAATTGGAAAATGCTCGCCTCACCAAAGAAGCACAAAAATTTCACTAAAATTTCATCTTTTTTGCCAATACGTTAGTGTGGTTGGGTCATTGTAGCCAGGCCAAACTGGCTCCAATGATTTTTTGCATCCTGGGATGCAGGGGAGGCAATGCCGTGGCACAAGGTTTCCTGTACACAGATATTAAAAAGTGCTGGCTACAAACAAATCGTCAGTCTGATCTTGTCCTGATTGTGACCCAGTTGGAGGATTTGTTTTTTCTCCTAGGAGAAAAACAAGAGAACTTGGTTTACAAGAAATTTTTTGAGCGATCTGGGGAGAGAAAAATTCTATTTTTTCTGAAATATGTTGAAAAAACTATAAAAAATGAGTAAATACATGTTTTCAAATTTGAAAGCTCAAGCATAAATTTACAAATTTCTGGGAGGCTAAAATGAAATACAAAAGAATAATGCACATAGCTGCTTTCACGTTAACAGTATTTTTTATGGTAAAGCCTGTGTTGGCCCAAGACTACCTTAAAGAAGGTGCTTTCGGTAAATTTTGTGAAGAGGCCAGAGAGATAGTGCGGAAGAATTCTGAAATTTTTAAATATAATCTTGCCTTTAAAATTGATAAAACATTTCCCACAGCACGTTTTTTTTCAGATGCTAAAGGACAAAGGACATCCATGCTCAGTAATAAGTCTTCTTACAAGAGCTTAAAAGGATCAAAAGAGTCTGGCCTAGAAATACATGTCAAAAATTACGATATAATGATGGTAAGGCGCATGAATTTTTTTGAAAAGGCCGCTGACGCAATGAATGAGCCTTTTCGTAGCAGAAAAGTCATCCTTTACGATGCAATGGATTTTTGGGGCAAAAATAGAGACAAAGCCATGCACATGGCAAGTAACCAAAGGCAAGGTGAAACAACTTTGAAACAGATCAAGGCTGATTACGATGATCTAAAAAATCGTATGTCTCAGCCAGGTCCCCAAGCCCTGAGTTCAAACAATCAGCTCAAAGCACTTTTTGTAAACAAAACGCTCAATTGGCCACCTCAACGAAGTCAAATGGAAAATCTTAAACTCAACGAGATCTACAAAGTACCTTGGCTGACCTCTTCTCTGGAAGTGGATTCAAATACCAAAAGTACGTTGAACATGTTGGACAAGTATGTTGATACAGACCTTAAAGAGTATCCAAGACTGCTTGAAGAATTCAATAAGGTCATGAGTACTGTATGGGATGCCAACAAGAACTGCGCAGGATTGGGACAGGATTTAAAAAATACCATCCAAAGTGACAGAAACTCAGATTTAAGCCTTAATTTTGGTCTTCGAGAGGCAATGCTTGAAGCCGCGGACTTAGAGATCCTTCTTATTAAGCATCATGAAGACGAGCTTAATAATGCCAAGTCTGATTATGATGATTTTAAAAAATTTTTTGCAATACCCCAGGTGAGCGAGCTATACAAAAAACAATTTTGGCCTTTTATTAATGCCCGTGGAGGCAAGGAAAATAGCATGCTTAAAGCTATGGAAAGCTATGGCAAAGAAATGCAGGAATACCGAAAAAAATTTAAGGATTTGGCCAGGTAGGACTACAAGAAAAAAAACTTGATATCATGTCAATATCAAAGATCAAAGAGGGCAAGTTGATCGCCCCCAGAAAATTATGTTTAAGCAGATACGTTGTTTCTAAATAGGTGAGGAGAATCTTATGTACCTTGACCGCGATCCTATTGTGGCCGGGCAATTTTACCCAGGCCAATATGAACAATGGCTGGCTGCTGTGCAGACCTTTATGAGCGGGGCAACACAACGTAAAGCGCCTACTCTCTTGGCCATGGTGCCCCATGCTGGTTATATCTATTCTGGCAAAATAACTGGTCAAACCCTGGCTCAGGCCAATTTGACCTCAACCGTTATTTTGCTTGGCCCCAATCATACGGGCATGGGCGCCCCCCTGGCTGTCTGGCCCAGTGGTCAGTGGCATTTGCCGGGTGCTTCTTTGGCTGTGGATAAAGAATTGGTGGATGCCCTGTTACAGGCCGAACCCGACCTTAAAGCAGACCGGGTGGCCCACATGCAAGAACATTCTTTGGAAGTGGTCCTCCCCTTTCTCTGGGCCAAAAATCCAGACCTGCGCATTGTACCCATTGCTGTGGGCGATCCCAGACCGCACAAACTTGGGGGTACGGCATCCAAAATTGCAGAAGTAATCCAGGCCTTGGGACGCAAGATATCTATCGTCGTCAGCTCGGACATGAATCATTATGCGTCTGATGCCCTGACACGCGTTGTGGACCACAGAGCATTGGCCCCGGTGCTGGCCTTAAATCCCATGGATTTTTACGGGACAGTACGCGAAGAAGGTATTTCCATGTGTGGGGTGCTGCCCATGACCTTGGGCCTGCATCTGGCCAATATCTTGGGAGCTAAAAAAGCTGAGCTGGTGGCCTACGCCACTTCCGGTGATGTTAACCAGGATCTTTCCCGGGTGGTGGGCTATGCTGGTGTGATTATTGAGTAAAATAAAAAAATACACCTAAAGAGCCGCTGATTAAACCAAAAAAGTCATTGCGAACGAAATGAAGCAATCCAGAATCATTGGCTTATCAGCAAGTTATGGATTAGCGAAGCGCCGCGTTGCTACGCTCCTCGCAATGACCGAGTTAATCAGTGCCTCCCTAACCAGTCAGGCTGAACTTGATGGGCATAATAATCCTGGCTGGAATTGGCGGCACGGGAAACGGCAAGGAACGCACAATAGCCTTTTTACCAGCCTCATCCAGGACATGGTGTCCGCTGGATTCCACAACTTCCAACTCACTGATCTGCCCGTCCATATTAATGGCAAAAGAATACTTGCACACACCAGAAAATCCCATACGCCGTGCCTGGGCCGGATAATCCAGATTACGACGCACGCGCACCAGAATATAGTTAAAGTTATTTCGAACATATTCCTTGACCAGACCGGCCTCCCTTCCATTATGGCCTCCTGATCCAGAGCCGCTATGCTGTTTTTCCGCCTGCCCCCGGCCTCCATTGCCAGAGCCCATGTTGCTGGCCCCAGTATTGGCAACCTGGCCATTATTTGCAGCAGACCCAGAAGAATCAGGAGCCAAAACGTCGGCCTGAGCCGACAACTCCGATTTTTCTTCGGGTCTTGTTGTCGGTGTCCTGGGCTGCTCTTTTTCCACCTTCTTGGGCGTGGCTGTTGGTTGTTTTTTTTTCACTGGCTTGGGTACAGGCTTGGGTTCTACTTTTTTAACCACTTCCGGGGTGGGCTCAACAACCGTAGGTACGGGCAGATCCGCATCAGATAGAGGCGGTCTTTCTACGGCTGGAGGCAAAAAAGCTTCCTTTCCAGGTTCTGCCCTGGCTAATGTTTCCTCTGATCCCGGACCCATTTCTGCTGATCCCGGACTGCCTGATACA
>JAAYGN010000178.1 GCA_012727715.1 Desulfovibrionales bacterium
GCCAAACTCAGGTATTTAAGTGGAGGGCTGTCCAGCTTTCCCATGACCGTGCGGGTTAAGGCCGGGATTTTTTCCGCTGGATGCCAACATTCTCATTATCTGGAAGCCTGGATGACCCATATCCCAGGGCTGAAAGTGGTCTATCCATCCAATCCGGCTGATGCCAAGGGCCTGCTTTTGTCCGCAATTTTTGATCCTGATCCAGTGATTTTTATTGAAGAAATGTCCTTGTTCTGGTCCAGCCACGGTCCAGTTCCAGATGGCGATGTGCGCGTGCCCCTGGGTCAGGCCCAGATTGCTCGTCAGGGTAATGATGTGACCTTGGCCACCTATGGCGGCACAGTGCAGGTCGCCTTGCAGGCCGCGGAAGCCTTGGCCGGAAAGGGGGTGTCTTTGGAGGTCATTGACCTGCGTAGTCTATTGCCTTTGGATACCAGAACTGTGCTTGAGTCTGTGCGGAAAACCGGACGTTTTGTCACCTTGCATTATGCCACGCGCTTTTGTGGTTACGGTGCGGAGCTGGTGGCCACAGTGGCTGAAGGCTGTTATCAGGAGCTAAAGGCCGCTCCCCGGCGCATAGCTGCACCAGATATTCCTGTGCCTTTTACTGTGCCCCAGGAGGAGTTCTACAAGCCGTCAGTGGATGATGTGGTGCAGACAGTGCTGGAAATGATGGGGTAAATACTTGGCCCTTGGATTGGTTTAGGCTGATCCAAGGGCTATTTTTTACAATTTAAGGAAATGCTGATTAGAACGCCATTCCCACTTTCGTGGGTATGATGTTTTCATCAGTGCTTCCCTAGCTCTCGATCATTACTGACCAGGATTTTATTTCTTGTTCCATTCTTTGTTTCATGTCATGAAACGCTTATGAAACATAAACATGCTTTCTTGCCTCCTGAAACTATTCTGGACCACCTGGCGGTGGGAGTTTTTACTATTAATGCCGATTTTCGCATTACCTATTTTAACTCCAAAGCTGAAGAGTTGACCGGATATTCTCGCAACGATGCCCTGGGTCGTTTATGCTTCGAAATATTTCGGGCCAACAAATGTTTTGAAGGTTTATGCCCCTTACGATTAGCCATGGAACAAAGCACCTGTCTCATTCGTGAACGAGCAACCATCTTATGTAAAAACAACCAGGAACGCGCTGTGGAAGTGACTGCCGCAGTGCTTAGGGACGCTTTGGGCAATATTATTGGTGGCGTTGAAACAATTCTTGATGACTCAGATCGGGTAGCTCTTGAAAAAAAAATTAAGGGCTCTTATCAGGTCGGCGACATTATTGGCCGCAGCCCCATGATGCTGACCTTATTTGAATCCTTGCCCGTCCTGGCAACAGCAGACATTGGTGTGCTTATCCTGGGTGAAACAGGAACAGGCAAAGGCTTGGTGGCCAAAGCTCTGCACAACTCCAGCCCACGTAAAAACGCTCCCTTTATCAAGGTCAATTGCGCAGCTCTGCCAGCCAACCTGCTGGAATCAGAACTTTTTGGATTTCGCAAAGGAGCTTTTACAGACGCCCATAAGGACAAGCCGGGCATGTTTGAACTGGCCCATAAAGGCACCCTTTTTCTTGATGAAATTGGTGAAATGACCCTGGAAGTACAGGCCAAGCTCCTCCAGGCCATCGAAGACAAAGAATTTTATCCCCTGGGAGCCACCAGACCGGTCAAGGTGGATTCACGCATCATGGCCTCAACCAACCGTAACCTCCTGGAGCGGGTTCAACAGGGCCTGTTTCGGGCAGACCTTTATTATCGCTTGCAGGCGGCCCAAATAGACCTGCCGCCTCTGCGCTCACGCACAGAAGACATACCTCTGTTGATCGAACATTTTCTTAGCCAGTTACAGGGTAGCGCCAAATATAAAAATACGGGCCTGGATCGCTCAGCCATGCGCCTGCTCATGAAACATGATTTTCCGGGCAATGTGCGTGAACTACAAAATATCTTGGAATATGCCTCCATTGTACAACAAAAACCACGTATTACCGCCCAGGACTTTCCCTGTTACCTCCATAACAAACCCAGCCAACGTTCTCAGCCTGTGCCACAAATTTTTCCTTCCTCAATTCTGCCTGTCATGGCCAGCCCGGTTCTGCAACCTGATCCATCCCCGCCTGATCATGGAGACCAGGGCAAAAAAATGCTTCAGGCAGCCCTGGCCCGGACTTATGGAAACCGATCCCAAGCGGCCCTCCTTTTGGGTATCAGCCGCACAACCTTGTGGCGCAAAATGAAACAATACGGCCTTGTGTAACATTTTGTTTCATAGGGTATCGTAAAAATCATACACCTTTGTTTTCCTAAGGCAATGTCTTGTAAATACAGACTTTTTTATATGGAACACTTAGTGCTAGAATTGCGTGGAGCTGAAATATGACAATGATAGTGGCTTTTTGCTTGTGGGGTAATCGCATCGCCCCCAGATACGACCATTCGCAAACCGTGTGGATCGTTACCCTGGAAAAGGGAAAACTAATTCATGAAACCACTTTGGTCACCGAACACCTTGAGCCCATGATTTTATGCAAAACCGTTGCGGCTCATGCTGTGGACACGCTCATATGTGGTGGAGTGCTTGATCCATGCCGAAAGATTCTGGTTCGTTCGGGCGTTACGATCATTGACAACATTATTGGCAGTTCCCGCGCTGTTCTTCAGCAATTTCTCACTGGCATGCTCCTGCCCGGTACAGTTGTGGACTAAAACCGGAAGCCAAGAGTCGCTGGAAGATTGTCGCGCGGGTTCATAAGGAGAAACTTATGCACCTCTCACGACGGGGATTTCTTGCCTTTGTCGGTTCAACAACAGCTCTGGCCCAGTCTAAGCCGGCCTTGGCCTGGAAATCCAAAGCTCCGAGTGATCCCTTGGGATGCCTGGTGGATATCACCCGGTGCATTGGTTGCCGTAAATGCGAACAGGCCTGTAATGAAGTCAACCACCTTCCTGAACCTGAAATACCTTTTGATGATCCAAGAGTTCTCAGCAGTCCGCGCCGGCCCAACAATACAGCCTATACTGTGGTTAACAGCTATTCCACGGGCAAGCTTGATGATCAAAGCAAACCCATTCCCAATTTTGTTAAAATTCAATGTATGCATTGTCAGGACCCGGCCTGTGTTTCAGCATGTATTACCGGGGCGTTGACCAAATTGGAAAACGGCACTGTCCATTACAACGTGCATCGTTGTATTGGCTGCCGCTATTGCATGGTCGCCTGTCCTTTTGAAATTCCGGCTTATGATTACTTTGATCCGCTGACCCCTGAGGTGCGCAAATGCACTTTTTGCCTGGAACGCCTGGAAGAAGGCAAACCGCCAGGATGCGCATCCATTTGTCCCACTGAAGCCATCACCTTTGGACGCCGGGAAACGCTTTTACAACTGGCCCATCAACGCCTGGAAGAAGATCCGGGCCGCTACTACAATCATATTTATGGTGAACATGAGGCTGGCGGAACCAGTTGGCTGTACATTGCCGGACAACCTTTTCACAAATTAGGTTTTCTGGATGTGCCCGATGCTCCCCTGCCTCAACGCAGTGAGTCCATCCAACACGGGTTATTCAGTTATTTGTGGTCCCCCATAGTCCTTTTTGGACTGCTGGGCCTGAGCATGAAGTTAACCCATGGCCAGGATAAAGATAATAAGGAGGGGAAATAACATGCACGCACATCCCCGTCCCATTGATCGTCCCTTTTGGAGCCCTGGTGTTCTGGTCATGGTCAGCCTGATGGTCGCTGGGGGTCTGGCCCTAATGACCCGTTATATCGGTGGGCTGGGTTTTACCACCAATTTGACCGATGCCACCCCTTGGGGTTTATGGATCGCCATTGACGTGGCTTCTGGTGTGGCCCTGGCTGCCGGGGGATTCACCACTGCTGCCCTGGCCCATATTTTTGGCCGCCGGGCATACGAAGCCGTGACCAGACCGGCCCTGCTCACTGCTGCCCTGGGGTATACCTTTGTGGCTCTGGGTGTAACCATTGACGTGGGCCGCTCCTGGGCCATTTGGAAGCCGGTCTTTTTTCACAACTATAATTCCGCCCTTTTTGAAGTGGCCATGTGTGTCATGATTTATCTGACGGTGTTGTGGATCGAGATGGTCCCCATTGTGGCCGAACGCTTTGGCAGCAAGATTCGCCTTCTGGCCTGGCTGGACCGTACTCTGGACAAATTCATGTGGGTTTTTATCATTCTTGGCGTGGTGCTTTCCTGTATGCATCAATCAAGCTTGGGAACTCTGCTGGTCATTGCCCCCACCAAGCTGGACCCTTTGTGGTACACGCCCTTTATGCCCCTTCTTTTTCTCCTTTCGGCCATGTCTGTGGGCTATCCCATGGTTATTGTGGAAACAAATATAGCTACTTCCTCCTTAAAGCTGGACGGAGAAATGGATGTCCTGGCTCCCTTGTCACGTTTTACCATCCTTACTTTGGGTATTTACCTTGTGGTCCGGATAGCTGATCTCATGGCCCGTGGACAATTGGGCAGAATTTTTGAGTGTTCATCCACCAGTATCAGTTTTGGGGTGGAACTGTTTATCGGCGGCATTTTACCCTGGTTCCTGCTTTTATCCTCAAAAGTTCGCCGCTCACGGCGGGGCCTTTTTATTGTGGCCCTATGTATTGTGGGTGGAGTGCTTTTGAACCGCATCAATGTTTTTGTTGTCGGGTTCTCCCCTCAAACAGCCACTCATCCCTATTATCCAAGCATTGGTGAAATCCTGGTTACTTTGGGAGCCTTAGCCACGATCATGTTTTTGTATAGACTTTTCATCACTTTTACTCCTGTTCTCTCAGCTCGTAGCCTCAAGGAGGTTTCCCAATGAAGAAACAATTCTTCCCAGTCATTCCACGATGGCTACTGTTGGTTTTTATCCTGGCTCTGGGCGCGTTGATTCTCAAAACTCTTCCTCAAGATCTTCAGGCCGCTTCTCAGGACGCCCCAGCAGTGGAAAAAAATAAAACTCCCCGCTCTCCCAAGCCCCAAGACTGGGTTCCCGAAGATTATGTCCAGGCGGCCCAACAGGCCAAAGAACCTCGGGAACTGGTCCAGGAGGTCCGTCTGGAGGATGCCAAACTGCGACAAATCCGTTTTAAAGAACTGGAATTGGGCGTCAAGGATATTCGTTTTCCATTCTTTCTTCTGGATAGCCCTCTGGTTAATACCTATGACAATCTCTATGGGCCGGTGAAATTCATGCACTCCAAGCATGCGGCCAGCCTGGACGGCAATTGCGCCCTTTGTCATCACGCCAGCCCCGAAGGTACAGACGCGGCCAGGGACCGCCTCTCGGAAACTGTGGCCTGTCGATCCTGTCATCAGGAATCTTTTAATCCCAAATACCCGGACCGTATTGGGCTCAAGGCTGCCTATCATCAACAATGCATGGATTGCCATGAAAGCATGCATCAAGGGCCCATTGATTGTGTTGGGTGTCACCGCAAAAATGTTCCGGACCACAAAGAGTTGGTAGAACTTCCCGCTGACCCGACTGCCATACAGGTAACGCAGGAATGTTTGCGCTGCCATGAACAGGCCGGGGAAGATATGCTGGAAAGTGCTCACTGGCTCTGGAAGGGACCTTCGCCCTACACTGTGGACAAAACCAAGCGGGTCATGAGCGGCAA
>JAAYGN010000179.1 GCA_012727715.1 Desulfovibrionales bacterium
GCATAGCCCTCTGGGGCTGCGCTCAACGCAGGGGTGCTGTTTTTGGTTTTCTTATTGGCAGTGTTCATTCCTAGTTCTCCGCATACAAAGTGACCTTCCCCTCAAAGAAAGAGACTGTCCCATTATTTACATCAGACTGTTTTCATCAAGTTCAGATACTGCGAGAACAGTCAAAAATCCCCGCAGCCTCGACTATAAGATACTCCCCTATAGAAAATTTTCTATAGGCCCAGGCTGGACATCCAGCGCCAGGCACCGTCAATGTCAAAAAATTGTGTTGCATAATTTAGATAACGCAGCTCTTGAGGGACAATGGTGTCGTGTTTTTCGGTTACGGTATTTGAGACATTGGTTGCTAATTCCCAGCCATTGGGAGGCGGTTCGGAAAGGATATTTTTCATGGACTGCGTGCAGGCTCCAATGTTTGTATCCCGGACATCAATGATCCCACTGAAGCAATCGGCCTTGAGTCCATAAAAACGCAGTAGCGCAGTGATCGTATTGACGATTTTGTCACCAAGCCAGGGAAGGATATAAACAGAGGCACCGGCCTGTATCATGGGGGTTGCTTCCAAATTGAGATCGCGAAAAATACGGCGTCCTTCTTTAAATAGTGCCAAAGCATCCTTATTACAAAAAAGAGGAATTTCCTCAGACTGATATAAGCGATACATTTCCTGCCTGATAATATCATGAATCGCTTGTCCACCACCATCAAAACTGGGCGGGTTCCCGCCTGCTGCAGGCTTGAGGGAAATACGTTTTTCTTCTTCTGCCACATGGACAACTTGCCAGCGTTTGCCAGCAAAGATTATCAATTGTTCAATTACGAGTGGATAGGTGATAGGAACTGACCCCAATGTTTTCCCTGCATACTCCAAACGATACTCTTCAGGTGTGCTGAAGGCAGTGTAAAAGGTAAAATGTTCAACCATCCGTTCACCACGAAGCCCAAGCACCAGCAGCCCATCGTGTGTCTGGGTGATCAATTCCTTTTCTCCCATGGTCCGGAGCAGGCTTGCATACATTTTTGGGTCAATATTATGAAAAGGTCCGGTTCCACAGAGCAACTGCCAGAGTTGATCAGCTCTGACGCCTCCGTACTGCCCTATGACAGACAGGGTTTGCTGCACCATGGTTGAAAAATGATATTGCCCAGTATCAGCAGGCTCATACCATTTTTTGACAAGAAGATTGATCATGGCCACACATTGAAAAATTTTCAGACGTAGATGGTCAATCAAATGACTTGTAGGTGTTAGTTCCTTTTCCATAATGAACATGCGTAAAACAGCAGGCTCTCCCCGCCGTCCTGACCGCCCCAAGCGTTGTCTCAGGCTGGCTACAGAATGGGGAGCGCTTACCTGAGCAATAGAATCAACGTGGCCGATATCAATGCCTAATTCCAGAGTCATGGTGCACACAGCACTTGTGGGAAGCTTGTCTTCCTGAAGGCGTTTTTCCAGTCCTTCGCGAATCTCCTTGGAGAGGCTGCCATGATGGGGAAAAAACTCATTAGGCAAGTATTCTCTGGAGCAGCGTTCAGTGAGTGTTGCAGCAATTTCTTCAGTACGCGCCCGGCTGTTGGCAAAAATTAAATGTGATCTGCCGCGTAACAGCCTGAACAAGTCCTCTGTAATATATTCAAAAGCTCCTGGCTGGGAAAGATTCACGTCAGCTGGCTCTTTGTAGCCTCGTATTTGTATTTTTACATCACTATGTGAAGCGGTTGAGACAATCAGTTTATATGGCAATTCACACTGTGGGCGTAGCTCCCTGGCAACTTGTTCCATGTCGCCCAATGTTGCGCTGAGTGCAATGCGAGGCACTCGTTTTTCCAGTAAAAATTCCAGACGATGGAGTAGTGATTGCAGTTGTCTGCCGCGCACTGAGCCTAAAAAAACATGAAATTCATCAATAATGACGTATTTGAGCCCGGCAAATGCAGTCTGACACCAAGAACCCCGATTAAGCAGCAATGATTCCAAGGATTCTGGGGTGATCAGAATGATACCATGTGGATTTCGGAGTTGTTTATTTTTTGCAGACTGAAGCACATCCCCATGCCATGGTGTCAGCGGCAGCTCCAGGCTTTCACATAAACCCTGAAGGCGTCTATACTGGTCATTTATCAAGGCTTTAAGGGGGCTGATATATAAAATACCGATACTGTCGGCTGGTTCCTGAGCAAGTTTGGAACAGGCGGGGAGAAAGGCAGCTTCTGTTTTTCCAGCCGCAGTTGCCGCGCTAATAATCACATCTTTTTGTGCTTCCAGCACAGAAATGATGGCTCGTTCCTGAATATCTCTCAGAGCTGGCCATTTTTGCGCCCATACCCAGCGTTGGACGGTTGTATGCAACAGGTTAAAGCTGGAAGATTCGTCCATCTTTTCTATAGCTTGAAGGTTGCCAGATTGTCGTCGTCTTCATTGTCAGCAGGGATGGGAGCATCGGGCATATCTGAATTACTTTCAGTATCAATATGAACCTGACTGACAAGTTGGGACCACTGAATATCCGGGCTTTGTTCCAACACAGAAAGTAAATCAACAAAGGCTTTAATGGTGTTGCGGGGCGTGCGGAAATAGGCATCGCCAATTCTCTGGGAACAATGGGCTAAAAAAGCCGTCAATGCTTCATCAGGAATCAGGTACTTGCTTTGATCGCCGGAGGCGAAAACATGGCGCAGATTACACAATAAAATCAGAAGTTCTTCTGGAGCGAGGTTTGCCAGATGCAATGTGGGTGAGGAATAGTCAATGACACCAGCCTGACGGGCAAACGTGTTTTCAGCCAGTCTGGATTGCAATGCTTCGTAGCTGTAGAGGCCCTTACGGGGGTCAAGCAAGAAATCAGGCGTTCCTCCCAGCAAAAAACCAAGATATCCTGCGCTACCTTGCAGGCAGTCATTTAACATGCGCAGGATTTGCTCATAGTTGGATGTACGTGCTTTTGTACTGGCCAATTTGTAGAGATTTACCATTTCGTCCAGGTTAACTAAAAGTCCGGCATATCCAGCTTGGCGGACAAAAAGGCTCAGTAATTTAAAATGGTCATACACATTTGCATCATCAACAATAGCTCGCACACCAAGAGCATTTCTGGCGTCAGTTTTTGTAGTAAACTCTCCCCGGAGCCAGCGCACAGCATCCGCCCGCAATTGATCATTGCCGGTTTCATAGCCCTGCCAATACGCCGAGACCACCTTTGCAAAATCATATCCGCCAACCAATTCAGACAGACTGCTTAAATGTTGCTCAATAGCAACATTGACATTTATGCCCTTACTGTCAGCCTCCTTTCGTGCCTGGGTGATAAAGCGTTCCACAACACTTGTCAGGGCATTGCCGTCTTGCTTGGTGCGTGTTGAACAATTGCGCAGCAGCTCTGCATACAGGTTACGTGCCTGTCCACTGGTGGCGTAAAGTCGCCTGTCCGGTGCAAGATCGGCATGTACGGTCACCAGACCCTTTTCAAGGGCAATTGCTCTGATAAGTTGGAGGAAAAAACTTTTTCCTGAGCCAAATTCTCCAATAATAAGCCGGAAAGCCGAACCACCATCAGCAATACGCTCTATATCTTTAAGCAAGGATTGCACTTCCCGGACTCTGCCAACCTGAATATGTTGCAGGCCGGTACGAGGCGTCACTCCCGCTTGAAGGGACTGGATGATGGCATCTCGTTCTCTTGGGCGAAGACGTTGGGCTTGTTCTTTACGCATTGATCATCTCCTTTGCTAATTCCGTATCAACGTAAATGGGATCGCCATCTTCAATCAATGGTGCCTTTGTGTTGGCAAAGGCCCATTCATTCAGCACTTCCAAAGCACCGTCCAGCATTAGCCCAAACTCTTTACAAAGTTCAAAGAGTGTCGGGCGTTCCCAATACTCCTGTTTCACAAGATGTGACAGCAGTGTCTGGTGTGCCTGATCAAGCTCGGCAAGTATATCTTCGCCCGTGTCCACCTGAGGTTCATCGCATGTTGGTTCTTCTGCTTGTTCGACAAAGATTTGCTCAAGAACATTGCGAACTTGCTGAGTTTCTTGTTCTCTAATTCGGATGAGTTCATGGTTAAGAGAAAAAATAGGGGCAGTACTTTGAGGCTGTGGAATGGCATACATAGATTCCTGCTCTTTAACAGCAACGGTAACAAGCCCGTCTTCGCTTGCCATGGCGTGGAGGTCAGTTGTGACCTGTGTCTTGTCGAGTCCAAGGGTTGTGTATAATTTTTCAAGCTGTTTGACTTCATTGGGATCAATATATCCATCCACGTGGGCTACAGATATCAAAATACGGCGGATTGTATTTTTACCGACAAAGCTAAGTTCTGCAATTTTTTGCTTTATACCTGCAGCACCTTGTTGGGTATTCAAGCACCAGTGCAGGTAAGCCCGCAAAGATTTTTTTTCAATTTGTGTGAGTTCTTTGTCGTCTTGAATAAGGGATTGTAAAAGTGCTTCTTCGTGGGGATTCACATTACCATCGCATTGACTCACCAAAGCACCAAGGCGCACCATTATGCCTACAAGTCGAAACTCTGCAGAAGGATTAAAGTCCATGCCGTGGCCATTTGGAAAAATAACAACATGGCTGCTTTTATCCGGTTTTGTTCCATAGTAGCGGACATCTGGAATTAAACCAAACCCCAACTTTTCTACAAATATAGCCAAGTCCTCGGCATCTTTCTTACGAATTTGTTCTGGAAGCGATACTTGGAGAATTTCATACAGTTTTTTTGTTTCAACAATTTCTGGGCCATTTGCTATAATTTGGCCCAGCATTTCGATAGTTTTTTTCGCCAAAGTGCTGTGAGCAACAAGGTCCTTGGGCAAAAGGGATAGGGCAGCAAGAGAGGCAGGGTCATTTCCTTTGCGCCCAAGATAGCAACTGTACGCATCAAGCTCGTCAGTACATGACTTTGCTACTGCAAAAATTTTCTCCAAGGGAGCAATCAGCATAAAAGGGTCAGGTAAGTTCGAAAAAACAAATCGCATCCCCTGCAAAGATGGGCTTGCAGCACCATAAGAAATGGAAAGATTTTTTTTGTTCGGTGGTACAATAATGCCTTCACCAAAGTGTTCTGAATAGCGGCGTGCGAATAGTTCTTGAAACTCTTTGGTGCAGCGTCTGGCCGGAGTGTGCAGTGTAAAATCGGGATGAAGATGAATCCATTGAAGAGCCATAGCAGGCGAGAGGGGCTTTTGAGCGGCTACATGACGCGACAATTGTATCTGAAAAGGATGGGGTGAGTAGCTATTTATCAGATCTACGTAATTGGGAATTTCACTATTGGGCCGAAAGAGCACCCATTCCATGGCCAGAAGACTGGTTGCATATCCTCTGAAAGAACGATTCTTCCCGTAGATAGAGAGCAGACGACGGACTTCATCAACAATGGCAATCCGCTCGCTATCCGAAATCCCGTCCTGTATTCCATCCTGAAAAAGACGGCGCTCAAGACCGTAAAAGAAAAGGAACACATAGCCAACATAGGTTTCTGGCTCTGACCGCCCGGTGGCAAGCCACTGTAAATATGCCCCACGGCATTGAGGAGGAATTTGACTGTATCTGGGCCAATAGCTCATTTGTTCACCATGCTGCCACGGCTCAGCTTTAATAACGACAAGCTCAGGATTAATCAGGCTGGCATCATTATTGTTGCCTTTAAGCTCAGGAAGATTTTCGCCAACATAAACCATACCAGGCAAAGAAAGGCCTTTTACCTCTATTTGCTGTCCAGGGCCGTACCAGCTCGCAGTGATTTTTTCTGGCTTGCTGGACGAATCGACATCTTTGTATGATGTTTGGTCAGAAGTTGCATATTTCTTTTGTTCATAAGTGGTAAAAGGCAAAGTTTTGCGCTTGAGTAAAGCAATAATTTTCCAAAGCAGGAAAATACCAAAAAGAAAAACAAGGATAGTACCCATATCTTACCACTCTCCAGCTGATTTTTATACCACACGCAGTAGAGGTGAGGCCAAGGCAACCAGTCCAGAAGTTTCAAGCAAGTATGTGTTTGGGTTGCCATATTATAAACAAACACTCAAAAATACCCAATGAGTCAAGCCATAAATACAGAAATCTATATCCAATCCAGCTTAGAAGGGAAGTTGCGCTGCCTTACAAAAATTAGTTGTTAACTTATAAATTGAAAAGACTTTTTCAGCTTGCGAGGAGAGTAATTGAAGCACAAAAAGATCATGGCAAGAAAATATTTTTCTAGCCGCCCTAAACCAGGGCTTCCAGCTCTGCGGTGGACAGTTGTTCGTCTTTGTCCAGGTGATGGGTGATTTCCCCTTGAATACAAACCATTATTTTTTGTCCCAGGCGCCGGGCTTGGGTCAAGCTATGGGAGACCATAATGAGGGTATATTTTTCCGCCAGGGAAATAAGCAAGTCCTCAATATGGCGACTGGCGTGCACATCCAAAGAGGCTGTGGGCTCATCAAGTAAAAGAACTTCCGGGCGCAAAGCCAAAGCCCGAGCCAGGCACAGGCGTTGTTGTTGCCCACCCGAAAGTCGGAGAGCTGACTTATGCAGGCCATCTTGTATTTCTTTCCAAAGCCCCACAAGCTGTAAAGCCTGGCGCACCCGATCCTGAACCTCTATTTTGGGACAGTGACCCACCAGAACCAGGGGCAGGGCTATGTTTTTATAGACACTGACAGGAAAAACATTGGGAGTTTGAAAGAGCATGCCCACTTGCAGGCGTAGCTTGGTCAGACTTAACGGATCATATTTTTGGTGAGTTAGATTATGTTGGTCAGGATCAGGGTACAGAGCATGACATTTTTCTCCTGTTCTGAAATAAACCTGGCCTTTGGTGGTGCAACCCTCAAATTCTTCATTTAATCTGTTAATGCTGCGCAGGAGCGTGGTTTTTCCAGAACCCGAGCGACCAACAAGCACGCTGATGTTGTGGCGGAAAAATTGAGTGGTAATATCATTGAGCACTTGTCGTCCAAAGAAGGAAACGGACAAATGCTCCATCGTTACTGCAATACTGATGGTACTTCTCCTTGCCAAAA
>JAAYGN010000180.1 GCA_012727715.1 Desulfovibrionales bacterium
GAGGTAGATTGAAATTTACGCTACCCACTTAAAACAGCGAGGAACCAAAAAGAAACAAGTGCGTGTTTCATTTAGCCATTTTTTCTTAAAAAGACACCCCTTAGGGAAAAAATGTCAACTCGTGCTCAAGTCATCAAAAAGAAGAGGAATACGCTCCTGAAAGGCCATGAGTAACGGCTGCATGACTTGGCGCATCTGAGGATGGGAAGCTTTGTCACAGCGAAGCTTAAAGATATGCCGCCACTGTCTGATGTTGGCTGTAACCACAATTTCTGTTTTCAGACTATTGGGGAGAACACTACGGGCCTCCTGAGCCGAGGCGCCAGCCTGGACCAATTGCAAGTAAGCATCTTCGCAGGCGTACATGGCTTTGAGCCAAAGCACATAACGCGCATCATTTTCCTGCCAGAAAAAAGGGCGAATCACCGTTATTTCATTACCAAACTTTTCGTGAGCATAATTGGCGTAGCGTGTACTTTCCTGAGAAAAAGAACAGAGGCGATGACGCACCAGCTCGTGGGTCACACCCCGGTCACAGATAATACGCACCGTAACCGCAATATGCTCGAGCACGCTGTCATGGCCCATACGAATAATGCGGGCGAGCAGCTTCGGGGCTGACTCTGGCCCGGCTTGATCCTCGGACTTGTAGCAGGTTCGCGCGGCCAGTTCCAGATGAGACAAAATAAAGTCTCCGTCAGGAATATGCATAAAGGAAAAACTGGGATCAACAATTTTCATGGCTTATCTCTTAATATGAAATAAAAGATGTTTTAACTTCGGAGCTTCAGTCCACCATCAATATGTTGGTAGGCCTTGGCTGTTACCACTCGTCCCCTGGGAGTACGTTTTAAAAAACCACACTGGATGAGATAGGGTTCATAAATATCCTCAATGGTCCGTACTTCCTCAGAACATGCTGCTGCAATGGTTTTTATCCCTACCGGACCACCGCCAAAACTGCCAATGATGCACTCCAAGATCTTACGATCCATCATGTCCAAACCACGGGAGTCCACATCCATAATGTCCAACCCCTTGGCTGCAACCTGGGCATCAATAATTTTTTCTCCGCAAACCTGGGCATAGTCGGCCACTCGACGCAGCAAACGATTGGCAATCCGCGGTGTTCCCCGAGAACGCTTACCTATTTCCAAAGCTCCCGCATCCGTAATCTCCACTCCAAAAATACGTGCTGCCCTGGTAACAATAAAGGCCAATTGCTCGGGCTTATAAAATTCCAGCCGACAGATAACACCAAAGCGATCCCGCAAGGGTGAAGTAAGCAGGCCAATACGCGTTGTGGCCCCCACCAAAGTGAAAGGTTCCAGTTCAATTTTGACCGTACGTGCCCCAGGTCCCTGGCCAACTATAAGATCAAGCTTGAAATCTTCCATGCCTGGGTACAGGATTTCTTCCACAACTGCGGGCATACGGTGAATTTCATCAATAAATAACAGATCATGTCGATTGAGACTGGTTAATATGGCTGCCAGATCACCACTGCGTTCCAAGACTGGACCTGACGTGGACACCAAATTGACTCCCAACTCACTGGCCATAATTTGCGCCAAAGTTGTTTTGCCAAGACCTGGGTTACCATAAAGAAGGCAATGATCCAGATGTTGCCCCCGCTCCAACGCTGCCTGCAAATAGATCTTCAGGTTGGTGCGGACGTCATCCTGGCCAATAAAATCGTCCAACGTTCTTGGTCGAATATGTTCTTCTGCGGGATTGTGCATCATATTATTGGGAAGAAAAAATCTTCAAGGCTTGGCGAATGGCACTACTGGCATCAAGATCTGGTTCTTTTTCAAAAAGCAAGCGAACCACCTCCTCTACTTCCTGGCGCCCATAGCCCAGAGAAATCAATGCAGCAGCACAGTCCCCGGCTTCAGTTGCTTTAGGGGCTACCCGGCCCGAACTGACTGTCATGGTCGGCTTGAGCTTGTCCTTCAAATCCAGGAGCAGCCTTTTGGCGGTCTTGGTGCCAATACCCGGGATTGTCGTCAACGCAGCAACATCTTCTCGTCCTATACATGCAGCCAGCTCCGCAGGCTCATAGCAACCAAGCATGGCCAAAGCTGTCTTGGGTCCTAATTTGGGCACACTAAGAAGGATAATAAAGGTGTCCCGCTCTTCACGAGAAAAAAAACCATACAAAGTCAGGGCATCTTCACGCACCACGGTATGCATAAAAAGTCGAGCTTCGCTCCCGGCACCAGGCAAAGCTAAAAATCCCTTGGTCGTAAGTAAAACCTGATACCCAACCCCACCTGAGGTCAAAAGAACACAGGCATCGTGCTCCTGATACAAAACAGTTCCTTCCAAGTAAGCAATCATACCCAAACCTATAGCCGACTCATGTCACGTTGACCAGTGGTCGCCAGGGAAAGAAGCCTGCAATGATTCAAATGACAAATCGCCGCTGCCAAAGCATCTCCCGTGTCCTCTGCCCAGTCCGGACGAACTCCTAAAAGTTGACCAACCATAAAGGACACCTGGGATTTTTCTGCCCGCCCTGCTCCCACCAACGATTTTTTAATCAACGTAGGAGCATAACCATAAACATCAACCCCGGCCACGCCACAAGCAGCCAGTACTGCTCCCCTGGCCTGGCCAAGCTTTAAGGCCGAAGACTGGTTGGGGCCCAAAAACACCTCCTCCACAGCCACAGCACAGGGACGATGCTCTTGAATCATCTGCGTAATGGCAGCATACATATACCCAAGGCGCAGGCTCATAAGCTCTTCCTTGGGACGGACAACCCCGGCTGCAACCAGGGTCAACACCCCCGAGTGTTCTGCAACCAGACCATAGCCCATACACCGAGAACCTGGGTCCACCCCAAGCACCACTCGCCCCTGGCTCATGTTAGCTGTCCAAGACCCAACTTAGGGCAACGCTGATTAATTCTGTCATGTATAGACCCGCCCCTAGTGTCAAACAAAACGTTATTGCACCAAACGAGAGGAATGCGGTCATGTATTCGGCATCTGGCCATATTGGCTGTGCCTTGATGAAATACGCGCTTTGGGTTCCTCATCATTCCGCCGGCATGTTGTCTGCCGATGACAAAACCGGAGTTTCCCAAAGCCGGTTCAACCGTTTGTGCATCAATGTTTTGCAGCACTTCCATGGGTGAGCTTTAAAGGGTTAGTACAAGGGCGGCCTTTGTCTGTGATATTTACTAAATATCACAGCAGCAAAGGCTGAAAAGACAACCTTAGCCATGTGCCAGGGCTGGAGCGTACTC
>JAAYGN010000181.1 GCA_012727715.1 Desulfovibrionales bacterium
GCCCAAAATGGCAGCTACACCATTACTCGTCTTTTATATATGAATACCAAAGGTGAGCCCCAAGGGCTGGTGCGCTTATTTATCGATTATGTGTACTCTGAAGACGGCCAGGGCTTTATCTCTGCTGCCGGCTACATCCCTGTAATAAAAGATTAAACGCACTCATGGAATACCCAAAAAAGACCCATGATTTTTCCTGGGCCCAAACCTATGTCTATCTTGCGGCCGGGTTTGTGCTTGCAAGCGTTATCTTGCTTGTGGTCATGATTGTGGTCTTTGCCGGCCCTGCTCTCTTCGAGCAGGGCAATTTGGGTATCTTTACCTGGCATTGGAATCCCTACCAGGGGCTCTTTGGTATTTTGCCCATGGTCATGGGCTCAATTATTTTGTCCTTTAGTGCGCTATTTCTGGCCCTGCCCCTGGCCATATCCTTATGCTCCCTGATGCTCACGGCCCCCAAACACTTGGCAGTAAAAGTCCTTCAGGCCGCCATTCGCTTTATGACCGCCATCCCCACCGTGGTCTATGCCTTTGTGGGTGTTTTACTTTTAACTCCTTTGGTCCGTTTGACCTTTGCCGGTAGTGGTTTAAGCCTGCTGACCGCAACCCTGGTTTTGGCTTTACTCATTATGCCGACCATGGTCCTGGTCCTGAACTCGGGCCTTGGCGCCAAACTGGATGAACTTTGTCCTCATGGCCTGGCCATTGGTTTGGACAAGTTTGAACTCTTGTGGTTTTTTGTCTTTCCTCGCAGCAAAAAAACTTTTTTAGCCGCAGGGCTTTTGGGATTTGGCCGCGCTGTGGGCGACACCTTAATTCCCCTGATGCTGGCCGGCAATGCGCCCCAGGTACCCCAAGGCCTTGGCCAAAGCCTGCGGACCTTAAGTGCCCACATGGCCCTGGTTACAGCCAATGAAGTGGGCGGAGCTGCCTATTCCTCTTTGTTCATGGCCGGCTTTTTACTTCTTGGCATCAGTGCCCTGGTCAGCATCATTTCCAGAGCCTTGGTAAAAAACTAACCCGTAACTGCCAACAATCTTATCAATGCAACGATCCCTTATCTTTCACTTCTTACGCTGGAGCATGGGCTTTTCTGCACTATTGGTCCTGGGCTGTATTGCAACCCTGGTTTTCTTTTTACTTTCCAAAGGCTGGCCTGCCTGGAATACACAATTATTTTTTGGCAATACCAATCCCCTGGACGCTATTTTAGGACGGGCTCCTCTTTGGGAAGGAATTTGGTCGGCCTTTATGGGCACATTATGCTTAATTGCTGCCACCATGGCCCTGGTACTTTTACCTGGTATTGGCTGTGGTATTTTTTTGGCTGAATATGCCAGCTCAACCTGGAACAAACGCCTGAGCACAGCCATTGATCTTTTGGCTGGGGCGCCCTCTATAGTCATGGGGCTTTTTGGTTTTACCCTTATTTTATTCCTGCGCCGGACATTTTTACCTGAAGCCAACACCTGTTTACTCCTGGCCGCTGGGTGCTTAAGTCTTTTGGTCACCCCGGTACTGGTGGTCAACACTCGGGAGGCTCTGGAAGCTGTGCCCAGATCCATTAAGCTGGCTGCATCCA
>JAAYGN010000182.1 GCA_012727715.1 Desulfovibrionales bacterium
CAAAACCTGACGAGGAGAGATCAGACCAACACTATGCCCCAGCTTCTCAATTTCCCTGGCCCAATAATGTGCTCCACCACAAGCCTCCAGTCCGACCTTGCAAACAGAGAGATTGGCAAAAAATCGCAGCACATTTTTTCTGTTTAGTTGTTTGTTGAAAACATCTTTTCCGTTCTTGTCCACACCATGCACCTGAAATTTATTCTTTGCGATATCCAGTCCAATACGACATACTTGTTTCATGACCCGCCTCCAGATGTTTAAGGATTAGTATTAGATACTTCCTTATGGCACACCCGATGCCGGTATACCAGTGTGGTATAGGGGGGCGGGTCTATCTCATCATTGCGAGGACTGCGAACAACGTGAAGCAGGACGCGGCAATTCATAACCTAATGATAAATCAATACTTCTGGATTGCTTCACTTCGTTCGCAATGACTTGTCCCGATTTGATCAGCACCTCCCTAAGCCAGGCTCTGGCGTACAGCCCGGATGACATCCTCCACATCCTGATCACGTAATTTGGCGGACATGGGCAAACTCACGGTTTGTCGGCCAATATCCCGGGCATGCGGGTAGTCATCAGGGTTCCAACCAAAACGTTCCTGATAATAGGGGTGCTCAGGTACGGACAAATAATGCACACCCACACCAATTTTGGCCTGGGTCATTCGGCCTAAAAATTCATCCCGACTTACACCTGTCCGCTCTTTGTCCACCAAAAGAGTAAAGAGATGATACCCGTGACGAGTTAAAGGCTCTACAGGTGCGGGCAGGGTTACAGGCAAATCATTCAAAGCTGTCAAATAGTGCTGCCAAATCTCAGCACGTCGTTTCCAATAGGCTTCGACCTTGGCCATTTGTTTGAGACCCAAGGCAGCCTGCAAATCCATCATATTATATTTAAAGCCAGCCTCTGTCACCAGGTAATGCTTATACCCCTCATCACCAAAACGTTTCCAGGCATCACTGGACATACCATGCAAAGCCAAAACCTTAAGGCGGGCAGCGTGCTTGGGATACTTGGCCACAATCAGCCCACCTTCACCAGTAATGATATTTTTGGTGACATAAAAACTAAAACAGCCAAAATCTCCAAAACAACCAGCCTTGCGGCCCTTGTATTCTGTTTCAATGGCATGAGCACAATCTTCAATAATCGTGAGGTTATGTTTTTGAGCCAAAGCACAAATGGGGTCCATATCACAACAGCGGCCAGCAAAATGCACGGGTAAAATTGCTTTGGTTTTGGAGGTGATTTTTTCTGCAATACGAGCTGGATCAATATTCATGGTCAGGGGATCCACATCAGCCAACACTGGCGTGGCTCCGGCATGAATAATGGCATTAACAGATGCGCAAAAAGTCATGGGAGTAGTAATAACCTCATCCCCTGGGCCAATGTCTGCGGCTAAAATACTCAAGTGAAGAGCTGCGGTACAGGAATTGACGGCCACAGCATGTTCTGCCCCCTTGTACTTGGCAAAGAGCCGTTCAAAGGCAGCCACACGTGGGCCGGTACCAATCCAACCACTGCGCAAACACGACACAACTTCGTCAATTTCATCTTCCTCAATACGAGGTGATCCAAAAACTAAAAATTCTTCACGCATATCTTCTCCAGTATCTGCCCGTAATCCAGCGTGGACGTCAGGCAGATAAAGCTTTATAGGTGAACCCATTCCAGGGGCTGGTCAAGGGCTATCCCAAGGTTAATCGCATGACAAGGAGGAAACATGGCTGATCGCGATATTATTCTTTATTCACTAACAACTTGTATTTTTTGTAAAAGAACCAAAGAATTTCTGGATGAATGTGGCGCAAAATACGAATGTGTACTGGTTGACCAGCTACAGGGTGATGAACGTAAAAAAGTTGTGGAAGATATTAAAAAGGTTAATCCCAAATTATCCTTTCCTACTCTGGTCATAGATGGTGAAGCCATTATTGGCTTTAAGCAAGACCAAATTGAGGAGGCTTTGCGATGACTCCAGAAGAATTATATGAAAAGTTGCAGCGTATCCAAGAACCCAAGGGATTTTTCTTTAACAAAGACAAGAACTTTGTTCTTGAACTCATGGAAAGCCTGCTGGCCAATCGAGAGCGCTATGGCTACATGACCTGCCCTTGCCGTTTGGCCTCAGGTAGCCGGGACCTGGACAAGGATATCTTTTGCCCTTGCGTGTATCGCGCTCAAGATGTGGCTGAATATGGTTCCTGCTATTGTGGCTTGTATGTTACCCAAGATTGGAATGCAGGGAAAATTGCCCATGAAGTTGTACCTGAACGCCGCGACCCGGAAAAGCTCATGGCCAGCCTTATGTTTGAAGAGTAAAAACAATCCCATATTCTGCTAGAGAGCAAACCATGCACGATCAAGTTGAAAAAGCCCTGGATTCAGTGCGCCCTATTTTGCACGCTGATGGTGGCGACGTGGAACTGGTGGATATTCTTAAAAATGGTATTGTACAGGTCCGCTTGATAGGCGCATGTCAAACCTGTGCCATGGCGCAAATGACCCTACGTAACCGCATTGAATACGCAGTAAAAAAACAAGTTCCTGGTATCAAAGCTGTGGAAGCTGTTTAGCTGCTTGTTGTCTGATCATTTTTTGAAGCGGCAAGACCGCTTCTTTTTTTGGAGTAAGCATGACCAAGGTTATTACCCGATTTCCTCCCAGCCCAACGGGCTATTTACATATTGGTGGAGCACGGACTGCTCTTTTTAATTATCTCTATGCCCGACAAAATAAAGGACAATTTGTGCTGCGCATTGAAGATACCGATCAGGCCAGATCCACTACAGAAATGACTGATGCCATTATTGATGCCATGCATTGGTTGGGATTGGATTTTGATGCAGGTCCATACTTTCAAAGTCAACGCGGTGAGATCTACAATAGCTATGTGGACCAATTGTTGAAAAAGGGAAAGGCCTACTATTGTTCCTGTACCCCTGAAGAAGTGGAAGCAATGCGCGAAACCGCCCGTCAAGCTGGCCTTAAGCCCAAATATAACGGAAAGTGCCGGGAATTGGGCCTTGGCCCTGGTCCTGGTCGAGTGGTACGCTTTAAAACTCCCTTAAGCGGCAAGATTGTCTTTGATGACCTGGTCAAGGGACCCATTGCCTGGGATGTTCAGGAAATGGATGACTTTGTGGTTCGCCGGGCAGATGGGTCTGCCATTTACCAAATGGCTGTGGTGGTGGATGATGCCCTCATGAAAGTCACCCACGTCCTGCGGGGTGATGATCATCAAAATAACACACCCAAACAAATCCTGATCTATGAGGCGTTGGGATTTCCCCTGCCCAAATTTGGCCATGTACCCATGATTCTTGGTCCGGATAAAAAGAAAATGAGTAAACGCCATGGAGCCACATCAGTGATGATGTACAAAGATCTTGGTTACCTGCCTGAAGCCATGCTCAG
>JAAYGN010000183.1 GCA_012727715.1 Desulfovibrionales bacterium
ATGCGGGCATTTATGGATAATGTTATGCCTCCAGAAGCACCTAAAAAATATTGTATATTTAAGCCATTGGATCAATTTAGTGATGCTGCTCGTCCTCTGGTAATCAATTTCTTTGCCAGACCAGAAGTAATCAGTGGTTTGTATTCGTTAACCATGTATGCCACAGGAGATTTTAATTCTGTGGTCACACCATTTTCCTCAGCATGTGGTTATCTTGTATCCTGGCCATTGGTATATCAACAAAGGGGAGAAGAAAAAGCGGTTCTTGGTGGATTTGACCTTTCAGCACGAAAATTTATGAAAACCGATGAGCTTACCTTTGCAGTGCCTTTGCCACTATATAGCAAAATGCTTGAAATCATGGAAACATCAGCTTTACCGCGTCACACTTGGAATGGGGTACGCAAAAAAGTCCATAGAAGTATTGATGCCTGGGAAAAAAAGACTAAAAACAGGGAAACTCCGTAGTCCTATTGACATGTTGCCAGACAGCAAACCTGGAACATGTCAATACGATTTTTTTCATTACAATATTCAAGGCATGGGTAGTTATTACACAGTTTCTACAATTGGTAAAAATAATTTGAGCAGAATTGTTTTATTCATCACTTCTGGTAATTAATTCCTGAAGATTCTTCTTTACCTGTCCCAAGACTTGCAGACAGATACGCCGTTCTTTTGGATCAACTCCTTTAAGTGCCTGGGCCAATGCGTTCTGAACTGCTTGTAAACTATCTTCTTTAATGGCCTGGGCTTTGGGGGTCAGGCTTAAAATTTTGCGCCGAGTGTCAGCGGGATCAGTGTTGCGCACAATCAGACCCCGACGTTCCATGAGACCGAGACTTCTGCTGGTGGTGGATTTATCTACCCCTGAAGCCCTGGTGATTTCTTCCTGATGGATGTTGCCGCGATTAAAGAGTTGCACGAGCATTCCCCATTGTTCAGATGTGAGTTCAAGACCCATTTTCTCCATATACCTGTGCAAAGTGGCAGAAAGCAGGCGACTGGTGGTATAGGTCATAAACCCCACACACTCCTGGGGGTCGTAAAATTTTTTAGCCATAAAGGCACTCCTTAAAATACGTAACTGGCATGTCTTGCATTATGCTTTTGGGTTACCAAATGATTGTTAACGTCAACCATATCGAAACCTATAAGTTTTGTAACCTCTAATAAAACAGAGGGAAATATCCAGTTGTTATCTTATGAATTGAAAAGATTTTTTCAGCTTGCGAGGAGAGTAATTGAAGCACAAAAAGACCATGACAAGAAGAGATTTTTCTAGCCACCCTAGACCAGGGCTTCTAATTCTTGTGTAGAAAGCTGCTCATGTTTATCTAAATGATGGGTGATTTCCCCTTGAGTACAAACCATAATTTTTTGTCCCAGGCGCCGGGCTTGGGTCAAGCTATGGGAGACCATAATGATGGTATATTTTTCTGCCAGTGAAATAAGCAAATCCTCAATATGCCGGCTGGCGTGTACATCCAAAGAGGCTGTGGGCTCATCAAGTAAAAGAACTTCCGGTCGCAAGGCCAAAGCCCGGGCCAGGCACAGGCGTTGTTGCTGGCCACCCGAAAGTCGGTGAGCTGACTTGTGCAGGCTATCTTGTATTTCTGTCCAAAGCCCCACAAGCTGTAAAGCCTGGCGCACCCGTTCCTGCACCTCTGCTTTGGGACAGTGACCCACTAGAGCCAGGGGCAGGGCTATGTTTTTGTACATACTGACAGTAAAAACGTTGGGGGTTTGAAAGAGCCTGCCCACTTGTCGGCGCAGCTTGGTCAGACTTAATGAATCATATTTTTGGTGGGCTAACTTATGTTGGTCAGGATCAGGGTACAGGGCATGACATTTGTCTCTTGTGTGGAAGTACACTTGGCCCGTGGTGGTGCAACCATCAAATTCTTCGTTTAATCTGTTAATGCTGCGCAGGAGCGTGGTTTTTCCAGACCCCGAGCGACCAACAAGGACACTGATGTTGTGGCGCAAAAATTGAACGGTAATATCATGGAGCACTTGTCGTCCAAAGAAGGAAACGGACAAATGTTCAATATTTACTGCAATACTGATGGTACTTCTCCTTGCCAAAAATATTGATGTCCCAATTCCAAACCTTTGGCCAAAATAACCATGAATGTGGCCAGTAAAAGCAAGAGCAGGGCCGCGCCAAAGGCTAAATTCAGTTCTTCCTGGGTTTGGTAGTGGGCCATGGTATAATAAATGGTAAAGGGCAGGGCTTCAAATTTGGCCAACAAGCTTGAGGGCAAGCCTGCATTGGCCACTGCACCTGTAAGCATAATGACCGCTGTGTCTTCAGCTGATCGGCCCATGGCCAAAATAGCCCCACTAACAATGCCACGCACCGCCATGGGCAAGGCGACCCGGAAAACTATCTGGTTTTTTGAAAAACCAAGACTGGATGCAGCCAGCTTAATGGATCTGGGCACAGCTTCCAGAGCCTCCCGAGTGTTGACCACCAGTACCGGGGTGACCAAAAGACTTAAGCACCCAGCGGCCAGGAGTAAACAGGTGTTGGCTTCAGG
>JAAYGN010000184.1 GCA_012727715.1 Desulfovibrionales bacterium
AGTTGGGCATAAGTGTCCAAGGTACTTTTTTGCATGTCTGGATCCCACTTTTGATCTTGGTCAATATTGCCCTGAACAAGAGTTATGGCTGTTTTTTCAGCGGATGGCGTGTGCAGTGGGTACAGGCCTGGAAAAAGAATCAAGAGGGTCAGACAGATGAGCCCAAAGTAGGCCTTTTTACTTCGTTGTAAGGCCAGATGGGTCATGGACACCAAAATTCCAGATAGACCAAAGGCACCACACCATGCGGCAAGTTGCAAGGCCCAGGGCCAAGGCCCAAAAGCTGAGGATAGCGTCAGCCAGGGAAACCCGGTTAAAAAATAGTTACGCCCCAACTCCAACGTAGCCCAAAGGACACCGGAAAAGAGAGGTCCAACCAGGTTGTTATTTTTGCTTCCAAGAACATAGATTCCCAGACAGAAAATCCCCGCATAGGCAGCTAACACCACACCAACCAAAATAGGGCAGGGCAGGGCTAAGACCCAAGGGAAACCTCCAAAGTCATGGACAGGTATGGCGAGCCAATAGAGGCTGGCGGCATATCCAGGCAGAGCGATGAGCAGGCCATTACGAAAAGCTTGACCAGGGCTTGTGGCCTGGCTCACAGACAAGATTAAGGCACCTGGCAACAAAAAGATTGCTACAGGAAAATGAAGCCAGGGATTGGCAAAGCCAAACCATGCTCCAATCAAGGCGAGGAGTGTCAGGAACAATGTTGTTCCGCACCCTTTATGATTCAGATTTAGCAATGAGAACCCACTGAATTTGCTTGGGATCTGCTTCCTTGATAAAAAAAGAGTACCCTTGGGCTTCCAGGGATTCTCCACTCAAGGGGACCCGGCCAAGCTGTTCGATAATATAGCCACCAACGGTTTCAACTTGTTCAGAGTCAAGAAGTATGGTGCCTTCTTCATGCAGGTCTTCCAGGGTTGTGCGGCCAGAAACCAGAAAGGAACCATCTGCTTCCACCTGAATTTCTTCCGGCCGTGGAGGATCATATTCATCTTCAATGTCCCCAACGATTTCTTCTAATACATCTTCTAAAGTAACCAGCCCTGCTGTTCCGCCATATTCATCGAGGACAATGGCCATATGTTGTTTGTTGGACTGAAAGTCGAGGAGAATGCTCCGGACATTTTTGGTTTCTGGAATAAAATACGGTGTGCGCAGTACAGAACCGAGGTCCGGATTGGATATTTCTTCATCTACAAAAAAACGCAGTAATTCTTTGCAGTGGAGTATGCCCACGACTTGGTCTTTGGTTTCTTTATAAATGGGCAAGCGGGAATGACCGCTTTCAAAGAATTTTCTGGCAACATCATTGATACTTTCATCTATTTCCGCACAAATAATTTCTGTGCGGGGAATCATGATTTCGTATGCCTGCTTGTCATCAAGCTGCAACACGTTAAGAAGCATAGACATTTCTTCGTTTTGCAGCTCTCCATCGTTTTTGGCTTCTTGTATCGCTTCTTCCAGATGGCAATCACCTTTACGGGAAAAAAAATGGCGCAATGTGGTCCAAAGTCGACTGTCCGAGTCCTCATCCATAAATCAGTCATCCTCCATAGGGAGATTTTTTAGGTTTAAAAAAAATTTATTACTCAACTTTTTGTTTTCGGTAAAGTTCGAGATGACGTTTGAAAATCCAGGTAATGAGATCTTCAATGCCTTTTTGGGGGTCAATTTTTATCCATTGCAATTCCTGTCCTGTCTGATCCAGACTGTATTCAATAAATTCATAGCCAAGGTGGATCATGCCTGTTTCATATTCTTTTAATTTGGTACGCAAGCGGGCTGCGAGGTAATATGGTGGTAAGGGCATGCCCCTCATGGGCTGAAGAGCCAGCCGGATAAATAAAATCTGATCTTGGCTAAAAACAGTATTAAGGCCAGGATAATGTTTGGGATTGATGTTTAAGCCAACGCCTCCACCGGAAATATCAATTATGCGTAATTGATTTTCGTGGTTTGGGCTATAAATGGCAAATTCTTCAGGCCATAAATTACGATCTGTTTCAAATTGAAAGGCATCATCTTCAGTGGCTGTCCAGATTCGAAAGTCCTTGATAACAGCAGGGTGAAGTCCCAGGCGTAAATGTTTGCGTTTTTGTTCCAATGTTATGGTTGTGGGGGTATGTAACACAACATAATGAAAGGTGTTTTCAGCCCAGACTCGGGAAATGGTAGAAATGAATTTATAAAAAACAGGAGGCCTTTTTTCATATAGAATGTAGAAATAACAAACCATACTTCGCCCAATCCAGCGTGCAGATGGGGTTACTCCCAAAGGTACTTCCAGGGTCATACTTGTTGCAGAATATTCAACAAGGGAACAGGGAATTGAGGGCCGGGCTGTTTCCGTAGGGTAGAAACCCACGTCAAAGCGGCTGCGACAAAGCATTGCTTGATCAACAATATTCAGGATTTCATTGGGTGCTGTTATTATGCCAGAAGCCCAGGAGCGGTTTTGCCTGGTAGTCAAATATCGCCACAGCCAAGAGACAGCCACAAGTGCCACGACCAAAGCTATGGTTAAAAAAATGAGATCTTCAGTGGGTTGTCGGCCTTTAGTATCAGAAAAAGATCGTGCTACCTGTTGCCAGGGATTGTCTGAGGCCTGAGTAAGAAAAAAATCGAGCATGAGTTATCTTGGTTCAGTCTTGGGCTATTATGGTTCGTTTTTTGTAACCTACAGATTCTTTTAAACTTTTTTGGAGAATGTTGCCTTTAGCCTTGGTTGCGCCAAGTATGTATTCCCCTTGATGAATAGTGGAATAAAGATGCGCATTCGTCAATAGAGTCCCCATGCTGTCTTGGAGTGGTAAGGCTGTCATAGGGAGGCTGGGTAAGCACCAGGTCCATCTGAGAGTAAGTATCCTGTAGCCAGAAGCTCGTGGAGCTCCTGAAGCAAAGCTGGAGTATCCTTGGGTAATCGCCCGGCTAAGGGGAGGATATTGGAACGATGATCTGCCCTGAAAATACATGGCCATGACGGGAGGGCACTGAGTAGGTCAGCCAGCTCTTTGATACTTTGGTATTCAGAAAGAGGAGAAAATTGTCCCTGTTCAATCTGCTGGGCCAAGGGGGTTCCTGGAATGGGAATAAGGCGCAGACAGGATAGCTGACGGGGACGCATGTAGCCCAGGGCATGAGCTGTTTTGCTCACATGTTCAGCAGAGTATTGTTGGCCGCCAGCCCCGGTCATGATGATCGCTGATACGGCAATGCCAGCCTGAGAGGCTCGCTGGGCACCCTCGATCATTGCTGCGCTTGTGGAATTTTTGTTTAACATTTGGAGTACGGTATCTGACCCACTTTCCAGCCCAAGATACACCGTGCGCAGTCCCAGGGAATGGAGTTCGTGGAGCTCTTTTTGATTTTTTTGTAGTAATGATCGTCCTGAGGCATAGCAAGTTACTCGGGCCAAGCGGGGAAATTGTTCGTGCAGATGCTTTAAAATTTTTTCAAGCATGTGCATGGGCAAGGCCAAGGCATCTCCATCAGCCAAAAAAATGCGTCGTGCTGCAGGAGTGACTTGGGCTGCCTCCACTATGGATTGAATTTGTTCGTAATGGTCATGGATGCGGTAGGGTACATTTTTATACATGGTACAAAATGTACAGCCATTATATGGGCATCCATCAGCCACTCGAATGAGGACGCTTTGGGCCTCTGCCGGTGGTCGGTACATGGTGTGTGTGGAACAAGGGGGAAGGCTATTTGGTTCCAAAGATTTTATCACCTGCATCCCCTAGCCCAGGGAGGATGTATCCATTTTTATCCAGGCTTTCATCTACGGCTGCAACATAGATATCCACATCTGGATGGGCTTTGGTTACACGTTTGATACCCTCGGGGGCTGCCACGAGAAAAAGCCCTCGGATAGCAGTGCAACCTGCTTTTTTGAGACAAGAAATAGTTGCATCCAGTGTCCCACCTGTGGCCAGCATGGGATCAAGGATGAGAGCCATGCGCTTATTAATATTCTTGGCCAACTTGACATAGTATTCTACTGGCTCAAGGGTTTCTTCATTGCGAAAAATGCCCACAACACTGACCTTGGCCCCAGGTATCAGATCAAGTACCCCATCCTGCATACCTAGACCTGCCCTTAAAATGGGGACCACTGTAATTTTTTTGCCTTTGATAACATCAATTTCTACAGGTCCAGCCCAACCCTGGATGGTTTTCTTTTCTGTTTCCAGATCTTTGGTCGCCTCATAGGTAAGCAATCTGGCCAGTTCTGAGGCTAATTCTCGGAAGTTTTTGGTACTGATATCATGTTTGCGCATCAGTCCAAGCTTATGCTTGATAAGAGGATGCTCTGCTATGAATACTGCCATGGATTCTCCTTGAAGACGTGGGATACGTTCATTTATTTATGGTGAGTTTCCTATTCCTGGTTCTGATCCTGGTCAAGCAAGGGACCCAGATTGGGATTATGTTGTAAAAAATCAGCATGTTTGTCACGACAAAGTTGCCAGAGTTTATCCATGTTCATGCCTGTGTGGCTGGAAGTGAGCAATGGGGGCTTGGATGTTTGCAAAATTTCTTGCCATAAACGCTGGTTGCTCTGACGAAGAGCTTGTTTGCATTTATCAGCTTTGGTCATGATGGGTACTATTTCCACGCCTTGTTCCTGCATATAGGTAACCAGTTCTATATCTAAATTTTGGGGAGGAAGGCGGGCATCAAAAAGTGCGACAACAGCAAAAAGGTAGTTATTGTTGTGCAGATACTTGTTGATAAGTACTGCCCACTTGTTTCGTTCTGTTTTGGAACAACGAGCATATCCATATCCAGGCAAGTCCACCAGATAGAATGCATCGGGATTGACTTTGTAAAAATTCAAACTGCGTGTTTTACCTGGAGTGGAACTGGTCTTGGCCAGATGTTTCCTGCCTGCAAGCTTATTTAATAAAGAGGATTTTCCTACATTGGAGCGTCCAACTAAAGCGAGTTGCGGTAGGAGCATCTCTGTAAGCTGATCCATGGTATATATCGTTTTTTCCAAAGATAAAGAGCTGGTCATATTTGATTTCTCACGGTAAGAGTTCTTGACGGAATCTGGTAAGATAGTGCACAGATAAAAAGAATTATCTGCTTCATCAATAATTTATTTGGAGGCATACTATGCGGGAGTTGCTAATTGTTTTGAGTGCCGCCTTTTTGTTTTTGTTATCGTCATGTTCTAAAGAAGTACAGCTAGTGACCACTTCTTTTGCTCAGGACCCAGTGATTGTTGAGGAAAAAGGCACCATCGAGTTGCGTTTAAGTCCTATGGATCTTTCCAGGTATGTGGATGTGGAGACAGGAATTTGGCAGGAAGCGAGAGATCAGGGGCTACCCAGAGTTTTTCAAAAACTCATCAATAAAAATATTGTGGTCACCCCAGTGGAAGGGACACTTCCCTTGGGCAGTATAGCCGGAGAATATGCGCAACACGGCCTGGTTTCTCACCAACTTGATGAAGAAACCGGCGATCTGGTCCAAAATTTCATGATGTCCGTGCGTTTTGTGGGCGATCTGGATCTTGGAGGAGAAGTCATAACTATTGAACAAGATCGCTATGTGGCTGGAATGCACGATGTGATTTATGCCATTATGTATGAGACGATTCCGGCCTCTCTTCCCGCGTATGTGGCTATTGCCCGCCCCCTTAAGGAGCTGGGCTCAAGTTTTTACCAAGTAACTGGCGTGGCAGAAATTCAACAAATTGAAGGCAACGAGATTGCCCTGCCTCTGGAAAAGGGCGGAGCTATGGGAACCCTATGTTCTTTAGTTGTGGTCAGTAGTGGGCGGGAAGTGGAGCCTGGTGACAAAATATTTTTATTATCTGTTGATCTTACTGCCTTGGATAAAGAAGTGGTCCGCTTTGCAGGTGATCCTGAAACAATTATTGTTCAGCCTCCACATGTGGATACCATCCAAGAACCAACAGAGCATAAATAACCCTATGCGTATTTTGGTAGTCAATGGTCCCAATTTGCGTTTCGTGGGACAACGCCAGCCAGATATTTATGGCTCTCAAGGCCTGGACCTGGTACCGGAAATGGTCAGCCAGGTTTTGGGGGAAGCTGCAAAAAATATTGCACTCTCTTTTTTCCAATCTAACTTTGAAGGTGCGCTTATTGATCGTCTGGAAGAGGCCTGGAAAGAAAAGACAGATGGTTTGGTTTTAAATGCTGGGGCATACACGCATACAAGCTTGGCCCTTGCTGATTGTTTGGCCTGGATACAAGTACCTTGTGTGGAGGTACATATAAGTAACGTGTTCGCAAGAGATGAGTCTATTCGTCATCAAAGCTTTATGGCTCACCATTGTGTTGGAGTCATTGCTGGTTTTGGCTTAATGAGCTATGCTCTTGCGGTTCAAGCACTTTGGCATCATCTATCCTGATGGCCAAAGTTACAATAATAATGGAGGACTTAAGGTAGCATGATTGCGACAAGTGAATTTAAGAAAGGTAGAAAATTAGAGATAGACGGAGCCCCGTGTGAGATTTTGGAATGTAGCCATTATAAACCGGGCAAGGGTGGGGCTTTCATGCGTACCAAGTATCGAAATTTATTAACTGGAGCTGTGGTGGAAACCAATTTTCGTTCTGGGCTTAAGTTTCCCCGCCCAGATCTTGAAGTTCGTGAAATGCAGTATTTATACAATGAAGGTGATGGCTATGCCTTTATGGATATGACTACCTATGATCAGATTTCCATGCCCACAGATATTGTCGGAGATAAAGGTGGTTTTTTAAAGGAGGCTTCAGCCTATAGGGTGATGTTATATGAAGGTCGCCCCCTGGATCTGGAGTTATCTGGATCAGTTGTGTTGGAGGTAACCATGACTGATCCAGGAGTAAAAGGGGACACTGTTACTGGTGCAACCAAACCGGCAACTCTGGAAACAGGCCTTGTTGTCAATGTGCCCTTGTTCATTGAGGAGGGCAATATGATTAAAGTTAATACTGATACGGGCGAATACCTCGGCCGAGAATAATTTACTGATGATGATTTCATTGAAGGCCATGGAGAGAGCTCTATGGCCTTTTGTTTTGGAGTTTGTACATACGGAAAGATGTTCATGACAACCGATGGCAATAAACTTGTTCGAGAAATTTCTGGTTTGCTTCTTGCCTGCGTGCTGGCTTTAGTCACTTTAGCCTTATATTCTTTTTCTCCTCAGGATCCAGGTTTTAATCACCAGGCAATAGCTGGGCATAAAATACATAATTTTGCCGGTATTGTGGGTGCATATTTGGCAAGTGTCCTGGTGGACTTGGCTGGGGGAGCAGCGTGGCTTTTTCCTATTTTCTTAGCCTTAGGGACTGTGAGTCTTTTTTTCTCACACCTCAAGCTCTCCTTACTGCGCTGGACCGGTCTTTTTTTGCTGGCGATTCTAGCTCCTATGTGGATGCACTATTTGGCCTTGCATTTGGGGCTTTCAGATGTAGGTATGTCTGGTGGTGGATTTGCCGGTCGGACATTGTCCAGCTTGATTTTGAGGTTTTTTGGAGTTTATGGTCATCTTTTGGTTATGGTTTGTCTCACTCTGGTTGCATTTCGTCTGCTCGTAGGCGTTTCTTTTCGTACGTTTTTTGATCAAATTTTTAAGAGTTTGAGTCTGATCTTCAGTCCTGTTACACGCCTGAGAGTCTGGTATAATAGATTTCAAGAACAGTGTTCTGCCCCTAAAGTCCAATCACCGCCAACCTCTCAAGCAAGCAGGACGCGCCGTAAAGAAGCGCAAGCAAAGGTAGTCGCAGCTCCTCAATCTTCTCCAAGCATCAAAAAAGAGCCAGGTATTGTTTCTGCCCAAGTTCCTGTGCTGCCGCCCATGGATCTTTTGGCTCCGGTACCAAGTTCGCAGCCACGCGTTTCCCAGTCTGTGTTAGATCGCCAGGCCCAAGCTTTGACCACATGTTTTGCTGAATTTGGCATCCAAGGTGAAGTCCAGGGTGCCCAACCTGGTCCAGTGATTACCATGTTTGAGTTTAAACCTGCCCCAGGTATCAAAGTTAGCCGTATTGCGAACATGAGTGACGATTTGGCTCTGGCCCTTAAGGCTCGGGCAGTACGCATTGTGGCGCCATTACCAGGGCGTGATACCGTGGGTATTGAGATTCCAAATGAAAAGCGACAGATAGTATATTTACGAGAAATCTTGGATGATCCAGTCTTCTTGGAAACCAGAAGTCAGTTACCCTTGGCTTTGGGCAAGGATAGTCAGGGTAATCCTAAAATTGCAGATTTAGCCAAAATGCCACACATGCTGGTGGCTGGTGCCACAGGCGCAGGAAAAAGTGTTTGTCTGAACTGCTTATTACTGTCTTTAGTGTACAAGCATGACCCAGACCATGTGAAACTTCTTTTAGTTGATCCCAAACGTATTGAACTGGCTGTATATGGTACTTTGCCGCATTTGGTGCACCCGGTGGTAACGGACATGCATTTGGCCAAAAATGCTTTGGAATGGGCAGTATATGAGATGGAGCAACGCTATGAAGCCATGGCCAGAACCGGTGTGCGCCATATTACCACCTATAATCAAAAGCTGGCTGAGTATGGGGCAAAGCTTCCCGAAGAATTTCAGGATCTCAAGCCTTTTCCCTATCTGGTCATTGTTATTGATGAATTGGCTGACTTGATGATGACAGCAGCCAAAGAAGTAGAGGGCAGTATTGTTCGTTTGGCACAATTGGCCAGAGCTTCAGGAATTCATCTTATTTTGGCTACGCAGCGCCCGTCCGTGGATGTGGTTACAGGGATCATTAAAGCAAACTTTCCTTCGCGTATCGCTTTTCAGGTCAGTTCTAAGCATGATTCAAGAACTATTCTTGATAGTATTGGAGCGGAATATCTTCTTGGCCAAGGCGATATGCTCTTTAAATTAAGTGGTGGCGGGTTGCAGCGCATACATGGAGCTTTTGTGGGTGATGACGAGATTGCAAGGGTGGTCAGTTATTGGGAGCAACTCCGACCTCAGCTTTTTGACTTGGATTTTGCTGACTGGAATGTGGGCGGTGAAAACGGAGGTGATGGGGGACCTGGCAATAGCGACGTGCTTGATGACCCCAAATATGCTGAAGCCATGGCTTTTGTACAAGATCAGGGTCGGGCATCCATATCCATGATTCAACGTCGTTTGCGTATTGGGTTTAATAGGGCTGCGCGTTTTATTGAGCAAATGGAAGCAGATGGGCTTATTGGTCCTCAAGAAGGGAGCAAACCACGGCTAGTACGTAGAAAAGACTAGGGAGGCACTGAGTAAGTCAACTGACCATCATTGTCATCATCATTGCAGGTCATCACGAGCGAAGTCGAGAGCCTGCCCCGTAGTCGAAGGAGATAGAGATTCCTCCACTCGTTGCACTCGGTCGGAAAGACAAGAGACAACGCTCTTCTCGAAGGTACTCATTGACACGAAACTAGCCGTTATCAAATTTGTTTGTCTTATTTTCCTGTGTGCTGTTATTGCAAGGAGTCACTTTGCGACAGGGGGATATGCACGTCATTGTGTAATATCCACAGGGCGAGCAGGTGTTTGAGAGTCAAGTCTGCCTGAGAAAGGGAGTTATCATCAACGTTTTGTGCAGCCATTTCCTGGATAGCCAACATGTACTCACGAGCTAGAGTAAATTCAGCACAAATCTCACGTATAAAATCTTCATAAATATCTGGTTCCATGTGGTAGAGCTGATCCAAAACACTCATGGTGCGGGTCAAGTTGTACAAGCTGATATCTGACAAAAGGGGCATGGTTTCTCCGGGTGCACTGGTCTAAAGGAAAAAGCTGAGAGTTTACAGGACAAGTTGGTTCAATACGTCATCCACATCTTGCTGGGAGGTATTATCCTGAGGACCGGCAAGCTGGGAGGCGCGATCTTTGGTGACTTGAGGTTTTGAGTCATGGCTTTGGTAGAGCTCAAAAATATCCTTTTCAATCTGTTGTAAGGCAGTGACAATGGGTTTGATGTGTTGTCCAGTCAGGTCCTGGAAACTCAGGGTGGTCATGATGCTCATCAAATCTTGGTCTAAGTTTTTGGCTATGGGATATGTAATGTCTGTACTTCTTGGCAGGAGTCCAGGCCATCCAAAAGAGCGAGACTGCGTTTATTTTGTTCCAGATATTTTTCAATCAGGGTCATGATATTTTCCGTAGTTTCCAATATGGCGCTTAGCTGTTGAGAAGCTTCAAAAAATATTTCATTCGAGAGGATCTTGTCTGACGATTCACTGGAAAGAGATGTACTTGCAGCACTGCTTTCTTTAAAAATGCTTTCTGCTTTGGCAATAATTTTTGTCAGCACTTTTTGACTGAAATCTTGGCTCATAGATGGCTATCTTGTGAGAGTAGGTTTTTTTTATCTCGAATTTGTTCCCGCTGCTGCGCGATGACATACTGGATAATTTTTTCTCGCTCACTATCACGAATGTCTCTAAATTCCATGGCCCAGACAACTTGCCCATTATGCTCATCGCGTCGATTGATATGGCCAATGGTTCCAGCGATAACCTGGCTGTGCGAGTCCAGAGCAATAATGGCTTCCACAGCTGTGCCGAGTGCAAATTCTTCCTTGGTATTGAAGCACAAACCAGCTCCACTTAAATTGCGAACAAGAATAGGGATGGGAAAGTCTTCGTTCAGAGCTTGTCGGTTTAATAAACCCAATATGGAGTTGAGCTTGTCATCCATGGCTCCAAGAAATTGGAGTAATGCTTCGGGAAGCTCGGTCTGAGCAAGATCAGCTAGAGGCGAAGGCATCCCGCAGGATTTGGTGCAAGAAAAAAGCGGAATAAGACGGCCATCAGGAATAACACGTAAATAGCCTTTAAGGGCAGTATCAATACGAGCAAAATTTCGTTCAGCAGTGTTCATCAGCCTTCCTTTACCAGGTAAGTGGGTCAATCTCCACAGTCATGGCCCGCACCGGGCAGATGGTTACACACATATTGCAAGCAGTACATTTGTTCTGATCAAAATCAACCCTGCGCGTTTCATGGTTTAAATGCAAAGCTTTGGAGGGGCATAGGGAGGTACATAATCCACAATGCATGCAAGAATCTTCATTACGTGAAATTTGATTGGCTGCTGGCGTGACGCGGATGCCTTGCTCTTGCAAATAGGTGACGCCACGCTGGTATCGTTCTCTCGTACCCGAGAGCTCCAAGATCATATGCCCTTCACGTCGGGGATTGATGTTGGCCTGCAAAATATTAAAAGTCAGGTCAAACAGCTTGGCCAGATTGTACATCATGGGTTGACCTGATGTGTCAGGGGGAAAGCTCAAACTGATAATACGGCTATATTCATGGTTGATCATGGGGGTATCCTGTGTGCGCCTAGTTACCACTTTTCAAGTAGGCTTGGGCTCGTTTGGCCTCGGCAGAATCTGGGTATTTTTTAATCAAATCTTGAAGAACCAGTTTGCCTGCTTGGTCTTTTTTAAGTTTGAAAAAGGAGATGCCCTGCTTTAAGAGAGCAGCCTTGTATTTATTGGACTTGGGATGTTTTTCAATCACTTGTTGATAGGTCAGGGCTGCGTTGGCGTAGTCTTGCATTTGAAAGAAAGACTCGCCCTGCCAAAAAATAGCATTGGGTACCAGGGCATCTTGGGGATAGCCTTTGACAAATTCTGCCCACATGGTTTGGGCTTGCTGGTATTTTTGGGCATAAAAACTTTCCAATGCTTGTTGGTATAAGTTTTCTCCTGGACCTGTCTGGCCAGGCTGTTCTGTGGAACTCGCGGGTGGTGCCATGGGTGCAGGAGCGGGTTCTTCTATAGCTGGAGGTAAAGTGGGGCTGGTCATGGCCGTGGTTGGAGGTAGCCATGGTGTTGTTTCCTCTGGCTTTGGTGCGGCTGGCATTTCGTCGAGAACAATACCCAATTGCGTGGCCATAAATAGGGTTCTGCGATCCAGTTCTTGTACTTTGGTATTGAGAGAATCTACAGTTACCAGGCCACCAGCAGCACTTTGCTGGCTTTGGTGGATGTGCTGGAGATCATCCACTTGTCCAGACAAAGTAGCGAGTTGGCTACGCACAGTATTGAGATCCGCCCAACTTTGGGCCTGAGCGGGTTGGGATTGGGCTAAATTCGATTCTAATTGGGTAATGCGTTCTTGTTGATGATACACTTGGTTACGCAATCGATCGTAGTCAGTGGTGGACACACAGGCTGACAGGGTGGTCAGCAAGACCAGGACCAGGAAAATGGTGCGAAAAAAAAACAGATGCATATCATAACCTCACTTGCCAGGAGATGGCTGATCAATGGCTGATCACGTTATGTTTTTTGGTTCGACGAACTGCAAAGAAGATATATCCTAAACCACCAATGATGGGCAAGACGATTAACGCTACCAGCCAGGCTGCACGTTCGTTGGTACTGGGAAATTCATGTTTATACAGATGCACAATGGACCAGAGATTGGGTAAAATGGGTAAAATGAGCAGGGGAATAGCACATAGCAGTTTGTTCATGGCAATTTCAGCGAACATGTTTTCTCCTGTACACCATAATTGTAGCACCTAAAGCAATGGCTCCCAGAGCAATAAGTTGAGTAACGCTGAAGAGCCCAAGTTCTCCTCTATAATCAGCTCGAAATATTTCAATAATGAATCGGAAGCTACCAAAAAGAAGCAAGAAAATGCCCATGCGCCAGCCTGAATAGCGCAGTATGGGTTTCAGGGCTACCAGAGTGATAAAGCACAATAGTCCGGCCAAGCTGTGGTAAAGCTGGGTTGGATGGAGTGGCTGGAAAAGTGGAGCCAAGGAATCTGGGTGAGTAAAAGTGATGGCCCAGGGCAGATCACACACTGCTCCATAGCAACAACCAGCAGCCAGACAACCAATGCGTCCAATGGATTCTCCCAGTCCAATACCAGGGGCCAGCGCATCCATCCACTTCCAGATATTTTGGTTTTTTTTCTTTAAATACCAAATACCCAGGGTTGTAGCGACAATAGCCCCACCGGAAAATACCAAGCCACCTTTCCAAAACATGAATATTTCCAGAGGATTGTGCCAGAAATATACTGGATTGATGAGCACGTATAAGAGCCTGGCTCCCAAGATGGACCCTAAAATCAGATAAAAACCCAGGTCAGAGAGTAAGGTTGCATCCAGACCAAGGTTGCGGGCCTCCCGCATGGACCAGCCCAAGCCCAGCAAAAATCCCATGGCCACAAAAAGTCCATAGGTATGCAAAGCAAAGGGGCCAATGTGTATATTAAAAATTACAAAAGGACTGCTTTCAAATATGGTTGGGAACACGTTTTCTCCGATGCTGGTAAAAGGAAATGAGTAGGCAGGCAGCTCCCACACAAATAGCAGAATCGGCGATATTAAAAGCCGGCCAATGCCAGTCGCCCAGATAAAAATCTAAAAAATCTACCACCTGACCCATACGGATCCGGTCCAAAAGATTACCCAACGCACCACCCAGGATCAGGCCCAGGCCAGCAGAGTAAAAAGGTCCATCGTCTTCCTTGCTGCGGGCTAAAGAGGCAATAATGGCCATGGCTATGAGTGAGACAATAATAAAAAAAGGGCGCTGCCAATCAATGTCGTGACGATTAAGAAATCCAAAAGCTGCCCCTCGATTTAAAATATGCACAATATCAAAAAAACCAGGAATAATGGTCAGTCCTTTTTCCCAAACCGGAATGGTAAACTGGACCCAGACCTTGGTCGCCTGGTCCAGGATAAAGATGATCACACTGATGAGGGCAATGATGCGGTATCGTTGTCCCAGGTTTGGGGTCAGGTTTTTAACCATGGTATTCTTTCAATACTCCTGTACAGCGCGGGCAGGTCTGCGGATGATCAGGGTCTGTGCCCAGGTTTTCATCATAGATCCAGCAACGCAGACATTTTTCACCTAAAGCTTTATCCACGCTAATGTGTAGTTCGGGGAGTTCGCTGGACATGGCCTGTTCAGGAGCTGGGCCACTTTTTAGCTCTACCTGGCTGACAATAAAGATGTCTCGTAAATTTGCAGCAATACTTGCAAGCTGATCGTAGGTTTTACCTTGGGCATACAAAGTAATACGGGCATCCAAAGAGTGTCCTAGAGTCTTGGATTGACGCAAGGGCTCAATGGCCCGGGTAACCTCATTGCGCACCTCAAAGGCAAGATTCCAGGTGGCCAATTCTTCAGGGGTCAAGAGGTTGTTGTCCAGGCCTTGGTGGCGAACGGCAAAGACAGTTGTACCCTGGGGTCGAAGGGCTGGAGGTAAGTGGTGGAATAACTCTTCGGCTGTAAAACTTAAAATGGGAGCCATATCGGTCATGATCATGAGCATGATCTGGTACAAAGCCGTTTGGGCTGAACGCCGTATGGAGCTGGTTGCACCGCTGACATAAAGACGATCTTTAATGATATCCAAATAATAGGAACTCAGGTCTGTGGTGCACAGGTTATGTAGAGTATGATAGACTTTGTGAAACTCAAAGTTTTCATAAGCAGCCTGAATGATCTCATGTTTATTGCAGACCATATTCAAGGCGTAACGGTCCAAAGGCAACATTTGCTCCACAGAGACGGTCTCTGTTTTTGGATCAAAATCGTTTAAGTTGCCAAGAATAAAACGACAGGTATTTCTGATTTTGCGGTAGGCATCCACCAGACGGCCCAGTATTTCTTCAGAAATACGCAAGTCTTCCTGATAATTTTCTGAGGCCACCCACAGACGTAAGATTTCAGCACCATATTTTTCAATAATTTCTTGTGGAGCAATAACATTACCAATGGATTTGGACATTTTTCGGCCTTGTCCATCCAGAACAAAACCATGGGTCAGGACTCCCTTGTAGGGAGGTACCCCTCTGGTGCCCATAGCGGCTAAAAGAGATGAATGAAACCAGCCTCGATGTTGGTCTGTCCCTTCGAGATAAAGATCTGCAGGAAAGGTGCACTCGGGACGTCCTTCCACCACAGCCGCAAAACTGGTGCCTGAATCAAACCAGACATCTAAAATATCGTCTTCTTTTTGCCAATGGGTGTGGCCACACTTGGGGCAGGTCAGCCCTGGGGGGATAACTTCTTCCAAAGAAGCCTCAAACCAATAGTCCACTCCAGTGGGATGGGCCGCAATGTGGTTCACAATCCCATGCGCCCAATGGGCATCAAAATAAGCATGGCCACAATCAGCGCACAAGAGGGCAATGATGGGTACGCCCCAGAGACGTTGGCGCGAGATACACCAGTCGGGGCGAAATTTGATCATGTTATGAATGCGCTCCTGGCCCCAGGCAGGGGTCCACTGCACCTTGTTTTCAATGGCCTCCAAAGTTTTTTCACGTAATCCATTGTGATCCATGGAGATAAACCATTGGGTAGTAGCTCGAAAAATGACCGGCTTTTTGCAGCGCCAACAATGGGGGTAGGAGTGAGTGATTTTTTCACTGGCTAACAGATGGCCGACTTCCGTGAGCTTGGCCACAACCATAGCATTGGCGGCAAAGACGTGCTGACCGCCAAAAAATTCAACATTGGGCAGAAAGTGCGCTTGGTCATCTAAGGGTGACAGAATATCCAGGCCGTAGCGTAGGCCTGTTTCATAGTCCTCACGTCCATGACCTGGGGCGGTATGCACGCAACCTGTTCCGGCATCCAGGGTGACGTAATCAGCCAAAACTACAGGAGAAGGGCGGTTGTAAAAGGGATGGGTAGCCACCAGTCCTTCCAGATCCTGACCCATAATGGTGGCCAGGGTCTTCCAGTCCTTCCAGCCAAAACTTTGGGCACAATTTTGTACCAATTCTTTGGCCAGGATATAAAATGTGTCTTGGACTTGGATGAGGTTATATTCAAAGTCTGGATGCACAGCCACAGCCATATTGTCTGGAATGGTCCAGGGAGTCGTGGTCCAGATAACCACAAAAGTTTTCCCTGGTATGGCCTGGGGTAAAATGGAAGTCAGACGCTCTGGTTGTAGAGGAAAGCGCACAAAAATAGAAGGTGACGCATGGTCGTTGTATTCCACTTCTGCTTCGGCCAGGGCTGTTTCGCAGGACCCACACCAATAAATGGGTTTTTTGCTGCGTTGCACTGCGCCTTGTTCATAAAAATCAGCCAGAGCTCTGGCCGTGGCTGATTCATAATCCGGACTCATGGTTAAGTACGGTTTGTCCCAGGTTCCAAAAACTCCCAGGCGTTTAAATTCTTCTCGCTGGATATCCAGGTATTTTAAGGCGTATTCACGGCATTTCTGACGAACTTCCAGGATAGATACATTGGCTTTGCCACCTAATTCCTGCTCGACTTTGAGTTCAATAGGCAAGCCATGGCAGTCCCAACCAGGGACGTATTCTGCTTTAAAACCCATCATGTTACGATGCTTAACAATAATATCTTTTAAGATTTTGTTCATGGCATGGCCAATGTGAATATGGCCATTGGCATAGGGAGGCCCGTCATGCAGCACGTAGGTGGGCTGTTGGGCGTTGGCCATAATCATGGCTGTGTATGCGTTATTTTTTTCCCAGCTTTCTAAAATTTTGGGTTCATTATTGGTTAAATTTGCTTTCATGGGAAAGGAAGTAGCTGGTAAATTTAAGGTTTTTTTATAGTCGCTCATGAAGTGGCGCTCCTTGAAAATCTTTGACGGCCCGTAATTTTTATTTTGGGCTAGGGTTATATGGTCGAACAAAAAATAATGAGATATCCGTAAATTGAAGTCAAGTATTGCGCGTCCATACCTTTAAAGCCGCATCTCCCACTTATATGCTGAAAGGGCAATTTCATGAATATCGTCGTGCTCACCTTGCCAATGCATGGTTTGGCCAATGAGGGTGGGATCAGAAACAAGGACTGGTGGATCACCAGCTCGGCGTGGGCTTTCAATGACCGGAAAGTCAACCTGGCTGACCTTTTGTACTGCACGAATAATTTCCCGCACAGAATAGCCATGACCATAGCCACAATTAAAAATATTTGAAGCATGGCCCTGTTCCAAATACTGTAAGGAGAGCACATGGGCCTTGGCCAGATCCGTGACATGGATATAGTCCCGAATACAGGTGCCATCCGGGGTATCATAATCTGTTCCAAAAATATGCAGGGCTGATCGTCGCTTTAGGGCTGCCTGGGACGCTACTTTGATCAGGTGGGTGGCATTGGGGGTGGATTGTCCGATACGGCCCAAAGGGTCTGCTCCAGCTACATTAAAATACCGCAAAATAACAAAGGAAAAATTGTTGTGGGCCACAGCCGTATCCTGAAGCACCCATTCGCTGATGAGTTTGGTGCGGCCATAAGGATTTATGGGATTGGTGGGACTTTTTTCCGTTACACAGGGGGTGTCAGGCATACCATACACCGCAGCTGTGGACGAAAAAATGAAATGGGGAATGGCATGGTGTACTGCCAGACGGATGAGCTCTGTAGTGTTATTGGTATTATTTTGGTAATAAAGCAGCGGGTTTTCTACAGACTCAGGCACCACAATAGAACCAGCAAAATGAAAAATAGCCTGAAATTTTTCTTGAGCCAACAATCTGTCTAGTTGTTCGGTGTCAGCAAGATCACCCACCACCAGCCGAGCAGGTGGCAGGACTGCTTCAGCTCGTCCTGTGGACAAATTGTCATACACCACCACTTCATACCCTGTTTCCATTAAGGCCAAGGCAGTATGGGAACCAATGTACCCAGCCCCACCAGTTACGAGCACTTTGGACATGTTTTCTCCTTGAAGCAAAATTGCGGTTACAGCTTTGGACTTTACAGAAACCGTGCAACCTTGCAAAGAGGACTATCTTTGTCCATATAAACACAAATACAGGCGAGATATGTTGCAGAACGTTAAGGAGATAGATGACCTATGAGTGCACCCCAAGGATACAGCCTTGTTTGGAGTAAGTATATTGCAGAAGTGAGTTCTCATGCTGATTTCTTTACCCATGATCAAACCGGAGCACGGATTTTGTCTGTGCGCAATAGTGATGAGAACAAGGTTTTTGGTATCAGTTTTCGGACTCCGCCGCGTGACTCCACAGGGGTGGCCCATATTCTGGAGCATTCAGTGCTTTGCGGGTCGCGTAAATATCCTGTTAAGGAACCCTTTGTGGACCTGCTCAAGGGCTCACTACAAACGTTTTTAAATGCCATGACCTATCCAGACAAGACCTGTTATCCTGTGGCCAGCCAAAATGTGAAGGATTTTTATAATCTCATGGATGTCTATCTGGATGCCGTGTTTTTCCCACGTATTCCTCGTCATGTGTTTGAGCAAGAAGGGTGGCACCTGGATCTGCCCACACCAGAGGCAGAGTTGGCGATCAAGGGAGTCGTCTATAACGAAATGAAAGGCGTTTACTCTTCTCCTGATGCCCAGCTGGCTGAGCTCTCGCAACAGTCTTTATTTCCAGACAGCACCTATGGTCTGGATTCAGGTGGAAATCCCAGGCTTATTCCTCGGCTGACCTATGAAGACTTTCTGGACTTTCACCAAAAGTATTATCATCCTTCCAATGCCTGGATTTTTTTCTATGGTGATGATGATCCCCACCAACGCCTTGTCCTTCTTGAGGAGTATCTTGGACAGTTCCAGGCTCAAGAAGCAGATTCCCACGTGTTGGAACAACCGTCTTTAGATGAGCCACGAATTATTCGCGGCTGCTTTGAACCCATGGGTGATGAAGAAGCTGTGGGCATGTTGACCATGAACTGGCTCTGGCCGACCAAAGATGATGCAGAAATGGTTTTGGCCTGTCGAATTGTAGATGGCCTGTTAACAGGTATGAATGCTTCTCCATTACGGCAAGCCTTGATTGAATCTGGTTTGGGCGAGGATTTGACGGGAGCTGGAGTGGAGCACGATCTCCTGCAAATGTATTATTCTGTGGGCATGAAAGGTGTGGCCCCCAAAAATTTTACAGCAGTCCAGGAGCTTATCCGTGGGACTTTGGTAAATATTGTGGAGCAAGGCTTTCCTGCAGATCTTATTGAAGCAGCAATGAATGCTGTAGAGTTTTCTTTACGTGAAAATAATACTGGTTCCTACCCCCAGGGACTTTTGGTCATGCTTCGTGCTCTGGGCACCTGGCTCTATGATCAGGATCCCTTGACCCTGGTTGCTTTTGAAGCACCTTTGGCCGCCTTAAAAAAGCGTCTGGCCCAAGGGGAAAAGGTATTTGAACACATTATTCAAACCCATATTTTAGACAATGCCCATCATACCATTGTCTTGCTCGAACCAGAACAGGGATACGCCTTACGGGTTGATGAGGCAGAGCAAGCTCTGGTGCGGGATTTGCGTCAGTCTGTCAGTCAGATCAGTGATGAACAATTGGTGCAGCGCACAGAAGAATTACGCCGTATCCAGGAAATGCCTGATGCTCCTGAGGCCTTGGCCCTGCTGCCGACCTTGACCAGGGAGGATATTGACCCGCACGTGCGCATCACACCCACAGAAAGACAGCATTGGGAGCAGACCACCATTTTACTTCATGATTTGCCCACCAATGATATTTGTTATGCGGATTTGGCCCTTGATTTATCGGCTGTGCCCGACAGACTTTTGTCCTTGGTCCCTCTTTTTGCCCGGGGACTGACAGAAATGGGCACAACCCAGGAAGACTACATTTCTTTTTCCAAGCGTATTAATGCTAAAACTGGTGGGGTCTATGCTCGAACCCTTTTGTCACAACAAGAGGGCAGTGAGCAGCCTGTGGCTCGATTGGTGATACGTTCCAAGGCAGTCAGTAATCGTATTGGTCAGATGTTGGCCATTATTCAAGATGCCCTTCTTTTACCGCATTTTGACCAGCCAGAGCGATTTTACCAGATGCTTTTGGAAGAAAGGGCCGGGTTGGAGCATGCCATAGTTCCTTCAGGACACCAATTTGTAGGTTTACGTTTGCGTGCGGGCCATAATGTGGCTGATCTTCTGCAAGAGCGTATGTCCGGATTAGCCTATCTTTTTTTCCTGCGTGACTTGACCCGGCGTGTGGAAGAGGATTGGGGCGGGGTTCTTGCGGATTTGCAGGCTTTGCACCAAGCAGTGATCAATGTACATGGTGCGGTCTTGAATCTCACCATGGATGAACACTTGTTGTCAGCACATACAAGCAAGTTTCAGGATTTTTTACAGCTTTTGCCCTGTGCCCCAGGGACCAGGGAGGCTTGGTCCATGCCGGGCATTACCGGGCACGAGGGGCTGATTATTCCAGCTCAAGTCAATTATGTTGGCAAGATCTGCGATGTGGCTCAGGTGGGCTATGCTTTCCATGGTGCCAGCTTGGTTGCTTCCAAGTATTTGCGTACCACCTGGCTTTGGGAGCAGGTGCGGGTTTTGGGTGGAGCTTATGGAGCCTTTTGTAGCTATGGCCGATTGTCAGGACTGATGAGCCTTGGTTCCTATCGTGATCCCAATATTGTCTCAACTCTTAAGGCCTTTGATGGCTGTGGTGCTTTTTTGGAAACCGTCAACTTGGATGGCGGCGAGCTTGTCAAAGCCATTATTGGTACCTCGGGTGACCTGGACCCATATCAATTACCTGATGCAAAAGGATTTAGTGCCATGGTGCATCACTTGGTTGGGCTGAATGTGGCCACCAGGCAGAAAATTCGAGATGAGGTCTTGGCCACAGAAGAACGACAGGTACGAGAATTTGGAAGTTTTTTGCGTTTGGCTGCCGATAAAGGCCAAGTTTGTGTCTTGGGTGGAGGGGATGCATTGGCCCAGGCCCAAAATCAAGGAATAGTTCTTGATGAGGTTCTACGAATTTTATAGGTTTGTATAAATTTTTTACATTATAGTGTCTTGAAGCTAGAATTAAGTGAAGATAGTTTTTATTTCATTGTAGCATATGATGTGAACTTGGAAAGTTTGATTTTTGATACGCATATTGTAATGTATTTGGATAATGGTAGCTAAAGGAGCTAGGCCAGTACATGAGTGAAGATCAGGATAAGCTGTATTTTGCCAATGAGGCCCCCCTTAATCAGGCTGAATCAGCCCAGCCTTGGAAGATACTCATTGTTGATGATGATGACTTTGTACATAAGGTCACAGAATTGGCATTAAGTGATTATCAGTTTGAGGGGCGAGGCCTGATGTATATTCATGCCTATTCAGCAGCACAGGCTCGTGAGATTATTCATGAGCATCCTGATATTGTCGTCATTCTCCTTGATGTGATCATGGAGACCGGGAATGCAGGTTTAGAGTTTGTTCGTTACGTACGCGAAGAAATACACAACAAATTAGTGCGTATTATTTTACGTACAGGGCAGCCTGGTCAAGCTCCAGAACGTCAGGTCATTATTGAGTATGATGTTAATGATTATAAACACAAGGCAGAACTGAGTGAACAACGATTGTTCACAGCCATAACAGTCGCTATTCGGTCTTACCAGGGGTTGCGAACCATAGAAGAGAGCCGCCTGGGGCTCCAAAGTGTTATTAGCTCCTCCACAGATCTTTTTTCTACCCTGTCCATTGATGAGTACCTGCCACGAGCCATGGAATGTATCCTTCAAATTGGGCGGTGCTCAGGCAATTCTTGTCTTGAACAAGCAGTAGTGGCCATCCATGGTGGTCAGGAGTTTGAAGTACAAGCTTCTCTTCCTGTGGGATTGCACCAGGAAGCATCTGACCTGCCCATGACACGTATGCTGGATTTATTTGCATTGGTCACTCAAACCAGACAACTTGCTATATTAGACCAAGAGTTTGCGGCCAGTTTTGAAAACATCCATACTGGGCATAATTATTTTTTCTATGCCTCTTTTGGTCGTCCGCTTACGGAAACAGAACAAGGTCTGTTGCATATTTTGGGGGGAAATATTTCCGTGGCCTTGAATAATCTGTTTTTAAATGCGGAAATCATTTCCACTCAGCATGAAGTTGTCTTAACTTTAGGGGAAGTAGTGGAAAGCCGTTCAAAGGAAACCGCACAGCACGTACAAAGAGTGGCGGAGTATTCCTATTTTCTTGCTTTAAAATGCGGGTTATCCGAAGAACGTGCAAAATTACTGCGCATGGCCTCACCCATGCATGACGTTGGAAAAATCGGTATTTCAGATGCTATTTTATTTAAGACTGGCAAACTTACTCCAGAAGAATTTACAATAATCAAGACCCATACAATCATTGGGCATGGAATTTTGAAAAATTCCAAACGACAGATTTTGCGTACCGCAGCAACCATTGCCTTGCAGCATCATGAACGTTGGGATGGAAATGGGTACCCGCATGGACTGGCTAAAGATGAAACCCATATTCATGGACGCATTACCGCTCTGGCGGATGTTTTTGATGCCTTATCCTGTGACAGGGTGTACAAGAAGGCCTGGCCTATGGAACAGGTTGTTGCCTATATCCAAGAACAACGAGGAAAACAGTTTGATCCGGATTTGGTGGATATATTTATGGATAATCTCGATGAAATTTTAGCTATCCGTCAACGCTATCCAGACTGATTTTGTAGTGAGAAAACAATAAGAAAGGCCGGAATTTCCGGCCTTTCTTTATTGGGAGCTAGGGGAGTTTGGTGCAATTGCATTGGCGACCTAGGAAATGCTTGGGTTTTTGGACTCCAATTAAAACTTTTGTAGATTTGGCTAGCATCAAAAAAACAGGTATCACACTTTAAGCTTGAATCCAAGTTGGACAAAGATTTGCCATTCATCCAAAATAAGTCAGGGTTACTTGCCCGTTTCTATGCGTTGTTTTATTTCTTTTAAGCGCATTTGATAGCTGACAGTATCAGGATTGTTGTTCATGGGTGTAATTCTTTCAAATGCCGAACCGGGATTTGTTACTACTGCAAATGATGAGACAACTCTGGTTGAATTAACCATTTCAATGATATTAACTGTAACCCGTGCAGCAGGTGTTCTGTCATATTGGCTGCCGAGTACTAATGAAGCCATGATATTATCAATGGGTTTCTCAAAAACCAAGAGGCTATCAGTAGAGGTTGTTACGTTGTATCCATTGTTTAACATAAGATTCATGATTTCAGCCCAGGCCTGTTTGCCCACTTTCCCACTAATAACGATTTCTGGCCTTCCGCTTGCCGTGTTATGCTTAACCGGAGTTGCGCAAGCGCTAAGAACAAATATAATAAGTAAAATAATAACAGAGTTGGTCTGCTTGTTCACACTGTGTATCCTCTGGTTTAAGAGTGTCAGCGTAGGAAATTTATATGTATCATCTGTTCTTAATTATTGTGAAAAACTTCCTCTATAGATAGCTATTTGTCAACAAAAGG
>JAAYGN010000185.1 GCA_012727715.1 Desulfovibrionales bacterium
AGAGACAAAAAAGAAAGCTGCATAAAGGGATTGATATAGGCCGGGCAACCCAAATCCCAGGCAGCTGTGTTCAGACGATCCAAAGCATCCACAACTTCCTGGGCAGACCAATCACTCATAAGTCCGGCTAATGGCAAAGGGACGAGTTCTACAACCTGACCATCACGCACACAGACATGCCCTCCACCGCACTCTTTAAGAGTTTCTACAGCCAAGAGCATGTCCTGATCATCTATGCCCACAACAATCAGATTATGTGCATCATGGGCCACAGTGCTCGCTAGTGCTCCAGCCCGTAAGCCCAGACCCCGAACCAACCCAAGATGACTTGTACCCGTGCCATGATGACGTTCAAAAACAGCAACCTTGGCCACATCGTTATCCGGATCAGCCTGGACCAGGGCCTGCACAACTTTGGGTTTGACCAGGGCTTGTTCCGTAATAATTTGTCCCGGCATGATAGACATAACCCGAACCATTTTTCCTGGCTCCTCTGGAATATCTAAACAATGAGGCAAAAGGTCAGGTACGCGTACACTGTTTTCCATAGTATGCGTGGTTGATCCTGGTGCCCAGGTCAAAGCATCCATGTGTTGGCCAGCCAAATACACATCAGTAATGCCAAAGGACTCCAGGTGATCGAGAAGCACAAAGTCAGCCCGGTAGCCTGGAGCAATGGCTCCACGGTGGCGCAGTCGAAAATATCTGGCTGTGTTAATGGATGCCATTTGAATGGCACGCACAGGATGCATACCTTGAGCAATGGCCATGCGCACTGCATGGTCCAGATGACCATCTCGAACCAGATCGTCACAATGGCGATCATCAGTGACCAAAGAACAATTTTGACTGTTAAAACCATTAACCACTGGTAAAAGTGCCTGCAAATTCTTGGCAGAACTTCCTTCCCGAATCATAAGATGCATGCCTTTACGTAATTTCTCCCGCGCATTGGCAAGCTCAAAGGATTCATGTTCACTGCCTGGGCCAGCCAAAATATAAGTATTTAAGTCCAGTCCACTCAGATCTGGGCAATGACCGTCCACTGGCAGCTCCCCTACCGCTAAGACCTTTTCCAACACCTCGGGATCTCGAGCTAACACTCCAGGGTAATTCATCATTTCAGCTAGTCCAAGAATTCTGCCCTGGTGCCGAGCGAGCATGGAAGAAATATCCTGAGCAGTGATAATTGCTCCGGATGTTTCCAAATGGGTGGCTGGTACACAAGAAGGCATCATGCAATAAATTTCCAAAGACAAGTCTTTGGTCACATCCAACAACCATTCTATTCCAGTTGTTCCCTTAACATTGGCCAGCTCATGCGGATCGCAGACAACTACTGCTGTCCCATGTGTTGCCGTCACTTTGGCAAATTCCACAGGATGAAGCAGGGTTGATTCAATATGAATATGCCCTTCCACCAGGCCCGGACACAAATACTTGCCCCCAGCATCCACGATTTCTACAGCATCATATTCTTCAAAACCCAGGACAATACCATCTTTAATGGCCACATTTGCAGGATGAATTTCTCCAGACAAGACATTGACCAGACGGCAATTGGTAATCAGCAGATCTGCTTTCTCCTGGCCCAAGGCTGCTTTAAGAAGATGATGATGAGGCATTAGCTCTCCTTTGAACGTTGTCTCAACCGTTGACCTAAGGTTGTGTTTTCCAGCGCCTATGCATCCAAAACCATTGTTCTGGATAACGCAAGACCATTTGCTCCACAGCTTGGGTGTAAAAACGACAAATCTCTACAATACGCTCTTGTCGATCACCCACCAGGGTAATGGTATCCAAGGGTGGTAAAGTCACCAAGCGGAACTTGCCCTGGGGTAGACGCAATAAAAAAAGGGGCCAGACCAGAGCTTTGGATCGCAAAGCTAAAAGAGCAGGCCCTTTGTTTACTGCTGCTGTTTTTCCCAAAAAAGGAAGAAAAACTGCTTCAGCCCGCTGACAATTGTGATCAACCAAAAATGCACTTAAACCATTTTGACGTAAATAGCTCAGCACAGAAGTAGCTGCATCACGATGACCCAAGATATCAATACCTGGCTGACTGCGCATATGGCGAATCATACTGGCCAGAGCCTGATCTTTGGGCAAACGGACAATGACCTGGCAGGTTTTTTTGGCAACACCAGCATTCATGAGTCCCACTAAAAGCTCCCAACTCCCAAGATGAGCAGTAGCAACCAAAGCAGGACGGGACGATGAACATGCAGCTGCAAAAAATTCAGGATTTTCAAACTCAACACGAGAGGCTAAAAATCGAGGATCCATATAACGCGTATGAAAAATTTCTAAAAAAGCCTGGGCACTATGAATAAAACTTTTTTTGGCCAGATCTTGAGCTGTTCCAAGATCAACTCCGAGTCGGGCATGAATATTTTGAGTGGTCTCTTGTCTGCGTCTTGGTAAACACGTCCACATCGCCTGGCCCAATCCTGTGCCCAGGCTGTGGAGTTGTTTCAGACCAAGACTCCCACCCAGAGGTAAAAATGAAGTGTAAAGGGCTGTACGCATTATTGTAATCCAAGTTTATGCATGGCCTGCTCCACTTCTCGACACTGTTGATCCATGCTGTCAGCATCACCTGTGGATTGAGACAAATATATGGGATCACCATAAATTATGGTGCACCGAGAAAAAGGTAAAGGTAATTGAAACTTGTCCCAAGCTTTGTGAAAAATTTTCGTCCTGTCCATAATCACGCGTACCGGAAGGATGGGTGAAGCACAACGGGTGGCCAAAAACACAGCTCCGGGTTTGACTTGGTGTCTGGGACCACGAGGACCATCAGCTGTGAAAATAGCACCAACCCCACGTTTATCCATAAGTCTTTTGGCGGCCACTAAAGCACGCATTCCTCCCCGGGAACTGGAGCCACGTGCCGTTAAGAATCCAAAATTTTCTAATACCTGCGCCAATAATTCCCCATCCTGGCTTTGACTAACCACACAGACCATGCCTTCATTTTCGTGGGCCAGAATCAAAGGAAAAATCTCATCATGCCACAAGACTACCACAGGTTTTTGCGCTTGAATTTCTGGATCTCTAAAAACAGGATAATTGACACGTTCTATACGTAAAGTCGGCCGCCAAAGACGCATCAGGGGGCTTATAACCCTGGCCAAAATTTTAGGTGAACGAAAAAAACGCACATATTCTCCTAGATGTATTTATTTTTTCAATGCAACTTCAAGAAATGCATCGGATAAAACAATTTGACCATCATGATCGACCTTGTAAAATCCAGACAAAAGGAGTTGCCATGCCTTATCTTCTTGAT
>JAAYGN010000186.1 GCA_012727715.1 Desulfovibrionales bacterium
CGTATTTTGTATGTGGAAATTCCGCGTCAGGACATTGCCTTGTATCGCTTTCTTTTGGAAGGCTATGATAATCTGGCGATTATGAGTGTTATTGACCGCTATCGAGCTGTGGTTCGACTCCGTTTTTTGTCTGCTGCAGAACAAACCCTACGCCAGCTTATGGCGGCTCAGGGGGCCAAGATTATTGAGGTGGGAGAGCTGCGTTTACCTTGACACTTGGCCAGGTCGTACACATCTAAAGTATAATTGTCGTATAGGAGGTTCTATGAATGAGCTTTTGCATATCTTACTTGTTATAGGCGTGGTCGTGGTGTTAATCAGGTTTGTTTTTCCCAAACTCGGGATTCAGGGCTGAAGGCCTAATCCCAGAGGCTGCAGTTGGCAGCCCAAAAATAAAAACAAATCATAGTAGTTGTGTACATTGAGCAATAATCAAGAAGGACACGTTTTTTGGGCGTGTCCTCTTTTATGTGTAAGTATATGATCGGAGACGAGCAGGGCGCATGAACGCTTATGTGTTGACCATTATCATGTTGTCTTTGAGCAATGTTTTTATGACTTTTGCATGGTACGGTCATTTACGCAACTTGTCGCACACCCCATGGGTTATTGCTGCTTTTGTCAGTTGGGGTATCGCCCTTTTAGAATATCTGTTACAAGTGCCAGCAAACCGTATTGGCCATCAGGTCATGAATGTGGGGCAACTCAAAATTTTACAAGAATGTATCGCCCTTTCTGTTTTTATCCCTTTTTCTATTGTGTATATGAAAGAAAAGCCGAGCATGGACTATGTATGGGCCAGCTTGTGTATTTTAGGTGCAGCTTTTTTTATGTTTCGCAAGAAAATCATGGGTACTTGATGAACAGAGTTTTTTATTTTGTCCAAACGCCTTGCTTCCAGATTTCAGGCAATGCTTTGCGCAAAGAGGGTGACTCCCAGTCAATATAGGGTTTTTCCAAATGCTCTCGTTCACCCAGGAGGCCAATGACAAAGCCGGCTACAACTTCAAATTCTTGTCGATCAATATGAAAGGCGTCATGAATGGCCTCTTTTTTGATGCCAGCCATGCCGTGGGTATATAGACCAAGTTTACGGGCCTGTAGGGTCAATGACATCCAGGCAGAGCCACAATCAAAGATTGCCCAAGGATTGGGTTTAGCGTTAAAGGTAAAGTTTTTCTTGGCAATCATAAACCCAATGACCGAGGCATTGTGTGCCCATTTTTGGTTGGGCTCAGCTAGAAGTTCGAGAAAAGTAGCAAAGGTTTCACTCGTTGATGTCAAAATGCGCCAGGGTTGTTCATTGTATGCAGATGGTGCCCAACGGGCTGCATCCAGCACAGAGGCCAAATCTTCAGGGCTAATGTTTGTTTTGACAAAGGAGCGAGGAGACCAGCGTTGGACAAAGAGTTTATTCAGCAAAGGATGGGGATCACGCTGGCTTAAATCGGGGGTATATGCACCGGGATATTTCACAAAAACCTCCTGTATAAAAATGATGGCAGAGGAGCATGTTTTACTGCGCTCTTTATAATTATGAATAACTATCTTCACACCTTATAGATGAACATGTAATTTTACAATTTTTTTCTATGAACGGAGTTTTCGTGCCAGTACAGCGTATTTTTTGGTTTTTTTTATTGTTCCTTTTGCAAGCCCTACCAGGCTTGTCCTCACCTATACACGTTTCAGAAACAGAATATCGCTCTTTTCGGTCTCTGACTTTGGACTCTGGTTTGGAGGTACTTTTGGTACACGACGAGCGGACCACCAAAGCTGCTGCGGCCATTGCCCTGCCTGTGGGTAATTTAGATGACCCTGATGCACAATTGGGTTTAGCACACTATTTGGAGCATATGCTTTTTTTGGGTTCTGCTGCCTACCCTGAACCAGCAGGTTTGCAGGGTTTTGTGCAGCGTAATGGGGGAAGCACCAACGCTGCTACAGGGTATACATCCACCATTTACATTTTAGAAGTCGATGCTCCTGCCTTTGGGGAAGGGTTGCAGCGTATGGCTGACGCCTTGGCCTCTCCTCTTTTGGATCCAGTCTATGCAGACAAGGAACGCAATGCAGTGCATGCAGAAATGGAATCTAAAAAATATGAGGATGGACGTAGATTAGCTATGCTGACCCTGGGAACCATGAACCCCGATCATCCGGTAGTACGCTTTTCTGGTGGAAATTTGGAGACGTTATCGGATAAGCCTGAAAGTATCCTGCATGAAGAGTTGGTCCGTTTTCACCAGACCTGGTATTGTGCGTCCTTGATGAAGGCTGTGCTTTATGGACCACAGTCTTTGGATGAGTTGGAGCAGATAGCACAGCACACCTTGGCTCTTATTCCTCATGGCGATGCATCTGTTGCTGTGCCTTTAGTCCCTGCCGTGACTGAAGCAGAGCAGGGTGTTATGATTGGTATGCGTCCGGTGCGTCAGGCACGCAGCATTACTGTGGAATTTATTTTACCTCAGGACTTGGATCAATACGAAACAAAACCTGTGCAGGTTGTGGCCTCGGTCTTGGGTACAGAAACCAAAGATTCCTTAGTTGATGTGCTGCGTAGCCAGGGTCTTGTGCTGGGCCTTTCTGTGGGAGCAGATACCTCAACATTGCGGAATGGCATTATTTTCTCCCTGTCCATGGAGCTTACGCCAAAAGGCGAGGCCCATAGGAACAAAGTTTTATCCACTGTTTTTGCTTACTTGGATTTGTTGCGTGAGACGGGCATCAGCCAAGAGTACTATGATCAGTACAAACGGATCATGGATATGCAGTTTCAGCATGCGCCTGTGCAGAGTGGTTTTGGCTATGTTTATCAGGCAGCAGCTCATATGTTGCAGTATCCTGTGGAAGATGTTCACTTTGGTCCTTACCGCCTGGATTATTTTGACCAGAGGACAGCGTCCAGGGTCCTGGACCTGCTTACTGCAGAGCGTGCACGAATTTTTCATGTGGGTGCGGATCAACCTGTGGATCAGGAGGCGTACTTCTATCAGACTCCATATAGTATGCGCGTACTGAACCAAGAAGATTTTACGACCTGGGCCAGGGAGGACCACCAACTGCACCTGCCGCAGTTAAATCCCTTTGTGCCAGATGATTTCTCCGTGATTGCAGACCGGGGCAATGCCGTACCTCAAAAGTTTGTGGAGTATCCAGGTCTTACTGCATGGCATGGATTTTCTCAGTTTCATGAGCAGCCCAAGGCCATTTTAATGACTCGCCTGCAATCTGCGGCTTTTGCTGCTACATTGGAGCAAGCAACGCTACAGGGTCTTCTTTTAGAGTTTTTGTCCCAAACACAAGCTGGTTTGCGTTATCAAGCTGCTGAGGCGGGCTTGGGGCTTTCCATTTCTGGAGACGAGGGCTTGGTAGTGACTATTAGTGGGTTTAGTCAACACCAGGGCGATCTTTTGTTTATGGCCCTGGAGTTTTTAGACCAGGCTGTTGATGCAGGTGCTTTTGCACAGGCAAAGGCTGAATATCTGCGTAAATTGGCTAACCAGGAAAAACAAAGTGTGTTTCGTCAGGCCATGAGCATGATGGGTAACCTGTTAAGACCCTTGTCTTGGGATTATCTGGCCATGGAGCATGCAGCTCAAAAAATATCCAGGGATGATTTGGCCAATTATTTACACACTGTGCGTCAGGATTTACGTTTTACCATTTTTGGTTTTGGCAATATTACTCAAGAAAGTTTGAAGAACGTGGCTTTTGGTCTTGAAAAATATGTTGGGCCTCAGGCCGGTGCTCCCATGGTAGCCATGCGCATTTTGCCTAAAAAGGATCTTGTGGTTTCTTACCAGCGTGCGACAGTCCTTGAGGATAGTGCCTTGCTAGAGCTTTTTCTCGCTCCAGAAGCAACGCCAAGCATGAAAGCCCAAGTGCTCATTTTGGAAGGGCTTCTTGATCCACGTTTCTTTAGTCGTCTGCGTACTGAAGAACAGCTGGGCTATGTTGCTTCAACCATGCCGGTGATGTTTGGCCGGGCTGTAGGCATCGGGTTTGGAGTACAAAGTCCAGTGCAAGGACCGGCATGGTTAGCTGGACGTTTTGATTCTTTTTATTTCTGGGGCCTTAACCAGATACGCTCTGTGAGTACTGAGGAGTTTGAAAGTGTGCGTCAAGGGCTTTTATCCACTATGACGCAGTCACCAGACACTCTGAGGGCTGAGTTTTTGGAGCTGGAAACGGATTTGCGATTAGGAAATGTCCATTTTGATAGTCAAAAGCAACTGATTGATGCCTTGCAACAAGTTACTTTGCCACAAGTGGTGCGTACCTACGAAACCCTTGTCTTGGGCCGTTTGGGAACCCAGGTCATAATTCAGGTCCAGGGCACGCGTCATGCTCATTTAGAGTGGGCTGAAAATACCTTGGCTGTTCCCATAACAGCGCCTCAAGATTTTCATCAGCTGGTGGATGTGCAACGTTATCGTGGATTGTAATATGGTTTTACATGGATGGCTTTTTATGCTGTAAGGTATGTTGTTTTTAGCCGAGAAATTAATAGTAAAAGTGTAGTATTGAAAGAGGTTTATATATTTAACATACTGGATTTTTTATGATATTTGTAATTACTCAATGTACTGATTGCCCTTTTTTACATCTTGTTGATGGTCAGAAAACCTGCAATGTTGCCTTACCCAAGGGCAGGCCCATTACCCCGGATGTTGACCGGCCTGTTTGGTGTAAACTACGAAAAGAACAAATAATTGTTCGAGATTTTAAATAAATATTTCCAAAAAGCTTTTTATCTTTCGTGTTGAAGTATCCAAGTCTATCTGGTAATAAATAGTTACATTGTTGATTTGTAGTGGCAAAATGCGGACACATTGACAAAGGTCTGTCTTGTCCATAGGAGTAGTATTTGCAGATGCAAATTCTTTTTTCCGGAAGGAAAAATTTTTAGGGAACAACATTTAAGGAGGAATTAAGCATGGCACAAGTTGAATTCCAGGGTAAAACTTTCGAGGTCGATGAAGACGGTTTCCTGTTGAAGTTTGAAGACTGGTCACCCGAATGGGTAGATTTCGTTAAGGAAAGTGAAGGGATAACCGAGGTTACTGAAGCCCATCAGAAGATCCTGGACTTCTTGCAGGACTACTATAAAAAGAACGGCATCGCACCCATGGTACGTATTCTTTCCAAGTCTACCGGTTATAAGTTGAAACAGATTTACGAATTGTTTCCCTCTGGGCCTGGTAAAGGCGCATGTAAAATGGCTGGTCTACCCAAGCCTACTGGTTGCGTATAAACGACAAACAACAAAAAAGCCCTGTTTTACAGGGCTTTTTTGTTACACTTTAACATCATTTTAACATCATTACGGCCATCGTCCGTAAATTTCACTTAAGCGTTGTATTTTTCTGCCTAACTCCACTGTTAGTTGCTTTTGCTGTACCCGCCAACTCCAATTTCCAGAGCTGATCCCAGGGGTGTTCATCCTCTCTGTCCCATCCAGACCAAGATAGTCTTGCATGGGAATAATGCATAGATTGGCAGCACTGCTCAAGGCTAAGCGGACAAGGATCTGTGCTACATTTTTTGCACCAACTGATTGACCCGCATATTCTTCAAGTCTACTGCGTCCGCCTTGATCAAGCTCATCCAAAAACCAACCCCGTGTAGTGTTGTTGTCGTGGGTGCCGGTGTACACAACACTATTGGCAGTAATATTATGAGGGATATAGGCATTGGTGGGCATGTCTTCAGAAAAAGCAAAGTGGAGCACTTTCATGCCTGGATACGTAAATTGTTGCATCAGGGCCACGACATCGTCTGTGATCATGCCCAGATCTTCAGCAACAATACGCAAGTCGGGCAAAGCAGTGGAAATGGCTGAAAATAATGCTGTGCCAGGTCCTTTTATCCATACGCCATTTTCAGCAGTTGGCTCACAGGCCGGTACTTGCCAAAATCCACAAAAACCCCGGAAATGATCTAAACGCACAATATCAAAGCGTTTGGCTTCATGGCTTAGACGCTGAATCCACCAGGAAAATCCATCCTGTTTGTGGTGTTCCCAGTCGTAAACAGGATTGCCCCACATTTGTCCAGTAGCTGAAAAATAGTCAGGAGGTGCACCAGCACAAAAAATGGGCAAACCTTGATCGTCAAGCTCAAATAAGTATTGGTTGGCCCAAACATCGCTACTGTCCAGGCTAACATAGATAGGAGTATCGCCGAACAAAAGAATCTGATGCGTATGAGCATAATCTGTAAGGATGTGCCAGTGCGTAGCAAAGAGATATTGGAAATATTTTTCCCGTAAGATAGCGTACCCCAACTGTTCTTGAGCGTTGTGCAGGGCTTGGGGAGTGCGTAAGCGTAAAGGTAAAGGCCAAGCATACCATGGTGTATTATTGTATTCCTGCTTAAGAGCCATAAAGAGAGCATAATCATCTAACCAGGGAGATTCTTGCTGGCAAAAGTTTATAAATAGTTTGTTTTTGCGCAACGTCACCAAGGCATTGTCAAAGGCCTGGTCAAGGATGCTTGTCTTCCAACGCATAGCGCGTTCATAATCAACACGATCTTCTGGAAAATCAGGAGCACGCTCAAGATCATGAGGCTGGAGAATACCTTGGCGTACCAAAAGATCTGGGCTGATAAAGAGTGGATTGCCGGCAAAGGCTGAATAACTGCTATAGGGTGAATTGCCTGCCCCGGGATTGGTTGGGGACAGGGGCAAAATTTGCCAAACTGATTGCCCACTTGATGCTAAAAAATCTATAAAAGCATGGGCTTGAGGTCCAAAATCTCCTAATCCATGGGCACTGGGTAAAGAGGATATGTGCAAGAGCACGCCACTGCTACGCTTATGCATCATCATTCTCCATGGGGTTCAAGAAATAATACACCCAAGGGGGGCAGGTAGAGATTTAAGGAATAAGGACGATCATGTACGGGAATGGCTTCAGCTCGAATTTGTCCCATATTGCCACTGCCACTGCCACCATAGTCAAGACTATTGGAATTGAGCACCTCTTTCCACCAGCCAGATCTTTCAACGCCAACAGCATAGTTTTCTCTGGAAACAGGAGTGAAGTTACAGACCACAAGAATTTCGTGGCCTTGATCATCTTTTCTAAAAAAACTGATGATACTTTGCTCTGCATCATGACAATTTTCCCAAGCAAATCCTTGGGGATCAAAGTCCAGGACATATAAAGCAGGAATGGTACGATAGACGCGATTTAAATCTCGGACCCAGGCCCGCAGACCATCATGGACAGGAAAATTGAGTAGTTCCCAGGGCAGAGCCTGGTCATGATTCCATTCGTGCCATTGTCCAAACTCTGTGCCCATAAAAAGAAGTTTCTTGCCAGGTATCCCATACATATATCCCAATAAAAGACGTAATCCAGCCATCTTCTGCCAATAATCACCAGGCATTTTGGATAGAATAGATTTTTTACCATGCACCACCTCATCATGGGATAAGGGCAAGACAAAATTTTCAGCATAGGCATACCACATGGCAAATGTCAGGAGGTTATGATGAAATTTCCTATATACAGGATCTTTTTCCATGTAAGATAAGGAGTCATTCATCCATCCCATATTCCATTTGAGGCCAAATCCCAAGCCTCCCAAATATACTGGCCGTGAGACCATGGGCCAGGAAGTAGATTCTTCAGCTATGGTTTGCACATCTGGAAATTCTGCATACACAGCTTGATTGAGTTCCTGTAACATTTCAATGGCCGCCAGATTTTCTCGGCCGCCATGTTTGTTGGGGATCCATTCATTATGGGATCTGGAATAGTCGAGATAAAGCATGGAGGCTACGCCATCCACGCGTAAGCCGTCGAGATGGAATTCTCGAAGCCAGTACAAAGCGTTGCAAATAAGAAATCCAGCTACTTCATAGCGGCCATAATTAAAAATAGCACTTTTCCATTCAGGATGAAAACCTTGTTTGGGGTCGGCATGTTCGTAGAGAGCTGTACCGTCAAAATTGGCCAGGCCATGATCATCCAGAGGAAAGTGCCCTGGAACCCAATCCAGAATAACACCCAGACCACGTTGATGGAGATGGTCAACAAAATAACGAAAATCCTGGGGACAGCCGTAACGGCTGGATGGTGCGAAATATCCAGTGCTTTGATAGCCCCAAGAACCATAAAAAGGGTGTTCGGCTACGGGCATGATTTCTACATGGGTAAATCCAGCATCAAGAACATAGTCAGCTAACTCATGGGCAATACGACGGTAGTTCATGAAATGACCATGTTCGTCACGGCGCCATGAACCAAGGTGCACCTCGTAAATACTCCAGGCACTTTGCAAGCTATTTTTGGCCCAACGGGACTGCATCCATTCTTGATCATTCCAGGAATACTGGAGATCCCAAATAATTGATGCGGTTTGGGGTGGTTCTTCACAAAAAAGAGCAAAGGGATCAGAGCGTTCCGCTTCTCCTTCGGGCCAGGAAATAAAGTATTTATAGCGCTGGCCGTGGTAAGCGTCGGGAACAAAACATTCCCAAATTCCAGAGCTATCAGCGCGTAAGTTCATGGGTGACTTGGACCGGTCCCAGGCATTAAAATCCCCAATAACCGATACAGAAGATGCATTAGGAGCCCAGACCACAAACCGTGTTCCACGGTTTTCTGGGCCTACGGTTTCAGGATGAGCACCAAAATGTTCATACAGTCGAGTGTGTCGTCCTTGTTTGAACAAATAGACATCAAGGTCACCTAGATTTATAGACATAGACATGCGCAACCTCCCAGGTCAGATGGGTTAGAGTAGGAAGAAGTTATAGGTGTTGGCAAGGTATAGGTTGACACTGAAAATAAAAAAAGCGCGACCTGGGCCGCGCTTTGGGATAGGTCGTAAGGTGACGTTTTTAATGATGATCTTCCTGAATGTTTTCCCAAATTCGATAGATGGCGGCAGCAACAATGGCCGCAAGGTAAGTGAAAATACCTGTCACACCAACAAAACCTTCAATAGTACTGTGCAGCATATTTTCAATAAGTTCATACACAATTCCGATAATTTCGACCATGCTCTCCTCCTCTCCTATCTCAGCTATTGACATATGAAACTTTTCACAACCATACTTTGACCAAAGAAGTCAAGGCCCAAGGGCACAAGAAGCCTAAAGGGGTGGTGTTAGCTGTGTATTTCGTTAAAATAGGTATCCCGTTGCACAGGAATAAATCCAGTGGCCTCAATAATTTGGAAAAGTTCTGTAATGGTCAATCCTCGAGGGGAATCAGCGCCAGCAGCATGACCAATTTTTTCCTCAACAATGGTGCCATCAAAGTCGTCAGCACCAGCCCACAGGGCCATTTGCGCAGCTTTGATACCAGCAAAGGCCCAATATGCTTTAATGTGGGCTATATTATCCAAAAAAAGTCGAGATATTGCGATCATGCGTAAGTATTCTTCACCCGTGGGCCCTGGTGCACTTAAGGCATTATTGAGAGGTTGGTAGGCCAGGGGAATAAAGCAAATAAATCCTGGATGTTCATCTTGCAGTTGGCGGAGTTGCTCCAGGTGATGAATACGATCTTCCCAAGTTTCAATATGGCCAAACAAAACCGTACAATTTGTTTGGATACCCATGTCATGGGCCAGTCCATGAATGTACAACCAGCGTTTGGCGCTTATTTTTTCAGGGCAAAGTTGAGCGCGCATAGCCGGAGAAAATACTTCTGCACCGCCACCTGGCAGAACCTGTAGGCCAGATTCTCGCATTTCCTCTAAAACTGTAGCTTCATTGCGCCCAGTAAGATCAGCAAAATAGGCTACTTCCACGGCTGTAAAGGCCTTGATAATAGCTTGCGGCCTGATTTCTCGGCATAAGGACAAAAGATCCAAATAATATGCATAGGGTAGATCAGGATTGAGTCCACCAACAATATGAATTTCTCGAATGGGATAATCTATGCGTGCCAACAAGAGTTGTCGGGCTTGATCCAGGGAATAGGTATATCCACCGGCTTCACCTTGGCGCTTGGAATAGGCACAAAATCGGCATTGGTTGCGACAAATATTGGTATAATTGAGATGCTGATTATACACGTAATAGGCTTTGTCGCTGTGGCGAGCACGTCGTTGCCGCAAAGCAGCCTCCCCCAAGCTGTGTATTGGAGCACATTGAGCGATCTCCAGGGCAAATTCTGGATCAATCCGCTCTCCCGGTTTTAAAGAGGCCAGGCGTTGGGCAGAGGTGGGAGGGAGCATATTTTTCATAGATATTTTCCTGTCAAAAAAGGCTGTACCCCTTGGGAATACAGCCTTTTTATCATTGTGAGATACCAGGTATGGTGATCCCAAGGCTATTCTTCTGTCTCATCCTCGGCATTTTCTTCCATTTTTTGACGAATCATATCGCCCAAATTGCTGCCAGCCATGGCACCACTTTGGGAAGAACGAAACTCTTCAGAGCCACGTTTGCGTTCAGGCTCTTGTTGCTTGAGAGACAAGCCCAAACGGCGCTCATCAGCACTGACATGAATGACCTTGGCCTCAATAACATCTCCTTCATTAAAGGCTTCTTTGGGGGTTTTAATTTTTTTCTTCCCCATTTCACTGATATGAACCAAGCCTTCAATACCTTCTTCCACTTCAACAAAAAGACCGAAGTCCGTAATGTTGGTGATTGTGCCATTAAGTTGGGTACCCACAGGATAGCGGTTGGGCACGTCAAGCCAGGGATCATCCATCATTTGTTTGATGCCCAGGGTAAACTTTTCGCTTTCTTTATCCACGGTCAAGACTTTGGCCCGGACAACATCGCCAACTTTATAGAGTTCGTTGGGGTGTCGGATTTTTTTAGTCCAGGACAGATCAGAGACATGAATCAAGCCATCAATACCGTCTTCAATACCGATAAAAAGGCCGAACTCTGTGATGTTTTTGACGCTGGCTTCCAAAATAGTTCCTTCGGGATATTTTTCAGCAACCATATCCCAGGGATTGGGAGCGATTTGCTTCATGCCCAAGGAAATTCGTTTGCGTTCAACATCAACACCCAGGATAATGACATCTACTTCATCACCAGGGCGGACCATTTGGGAGGGATGACGTAATTTGCGCGTCCAGGACATTTCAGAAATATGCACCAGACCCTCTACCCCTGATTCCAATTCCACAAAGGCACCGTAATCAACCAGATTCGTAACCTTGCCGGACAGTTTGTATCCTTCAGGATATTTTTCCGAGATATTGGCCCATGGATCTGGAACCAATTGCTTCATGCCCAGGGAAACTTTTTTTGCTTCCTGGTCAAAGGAAAGGACTTTGAGTTGCAGTTCGTCATTGAGCTGAACCAGTTCCTTGGGATGCTTGATGCGTTTCCAGGACATGTCCGTAATGTGCAACAAACCGTCAAGACCACCCAGGTCTATAAATACACCGTATTCAGTGATGTTTTTGACCGTACCAGTGACAATTTGTCCTTCATCAAGGGTAGCTAGGAGCTCGCCACGTTTGCGGTCACGATCTTCTTCCAACAACACGCGACGCGAAACAATGACGTTGCTACGGCGACGATTGATTTTGAGCACACGAAATTCAAAATCTTGGTCGACCAGTGCATCCATATCAGGCACAGGGCGTAGATCAACATGGGATCCAGGCAAGAAAGCTTCGATACCTTTAATTTCAACAACATAGCCACCTTTAATGCGACGCACTATGCGACCAATGACAACTTCGCCAGAGTCCAAAAGTTTTTCAAGTTCATCCAAGACCTGCATGCGTTTGGCTTTGTCGCGAGACAGGGAAATAGTGCCTTCCCGTTCATTTTTTCGGACAACATATACATCAATGGTATCTCCAACTTTAACAGTAAGTTGGCCATTTTCCATGAATTCTTCAGCTGGAATTTGTCCTTCAGATTTGAAATTGACATCCACAAGAATGTAGGTGTCATCAATTTTTACAACCTCACCCGAGATGATAATTCCTTCTTCGATATCACCGAAGTCAGAGTTGAGATAGTTTTCCAGTTGTGACTCGAAATCCATCTCCATCATATCATCCATGGACTCAGTTGTGTTTGGTGTGACGTTCATATGTTTACCCCCTAACAAAATAAATTTAATTATCTGTATCAAAGGCTAACCTGGTTGACAACCAGAATAATCTCCGTAATAAATATGGATTACGTAGAAATATCTGTGCCCTGAGATTGAGCTTATGCCAAGGCCACCAGGTCGTAGGTTTTTGTTTCATCAATGGTCGCTTTTATCATTTGCCCTGGCGCTACGTCTGCCCCGCTGATATACGTTAACCCATCAACCTCTGGTGCCTGAAACCACACCCGTCCTTCATAAAGCCCCGGCCATTCATCATTGGCTTGGTCTATGAGCACATCAAGATCCTGAAAAGCGAATTGTTCTAAATAGTTTTGGCTTATCTCTGCCTGAATGCTCATGATGCGATGGCGTCGTTCTTCCTTGATCACACTGGGAATTTGATCAGGTAAGAGGGTCGCGTGGACTCCTTCTTCAGGATAAAAGGGAAAAACACCAAGGTGCGTAAATTGCACATCACGCACAAAGTTTTCCAAGGCCTGAAAATGTTGATCTGTTTCTCCAGGGTATCCGACAATACATGTTGTGCGCAGGGCGGCTTGAGGAAAAAAAGAGCGAACTCTATCAATAATTTTTCGTGGGTCGTGTTGGAATGGTCGCCCCATAGCAGATAAAATTTCTGGATGAGCGTGTTGGAAGGGAATGTCAAAATAGGGGATAAAGGGCGTACCAAGGTGAGCTAAAAATTGTAAAAAATCTTGCGTTAATCCTGCCGGATAAAGGTACATGAGTCTTAACCACTCAAGTCCTGGCAAAAGAGCAAGTTTCTCCAACAATTTTTTGAGGGCATGAGGATCGCGTAAGTCTTGGCCATAGGCGGTAACATCTTGGGCAATAATCACCAATTCTTTGCGCCCTTGGTCCAAACAAAATTTGGCATCATCTATAATTTTATCCATGGAGCGGCTATGGAGGGGGCCACGAATAGATGGGATGGTGCAAAAGCGGCATTGATTGTTGCATCCTTCAGCAATTTTTATATAGGCATATCCAGAAGCAGTGGTCAGCAAGCGCTTTTTTGCGGTTTGGGGTTTGAGAGGAATTTTATGAGTGAGTTTGTGGATCAGTTCTGGCTGGTTGGCAATATCTACAAAGAGATCGACTTCCGGGAGTTCTTGTTCCAAGCTCTGACCATAGCGATTGACTAGGCAACCTGTAACTACCAATACGGGTTTGGGGTTAAGTGTAGAAATTTCTTGAATAACATCTAAGATTACCTCAAGAGATTCCGATACTGCAGGCTCAATGAAGCCGCAGGTATTGATAAGAACTACGTCTGCTTGAGAGGGATTGGGTACAAGAGCTATGTTTCGCCCAAAGTTGCCAAGTATCCACTCTGTATCTACCTGATTTTTCGGACATCCTAGACTGATGGTATGTATATGTACTGTGTTCATTTATGCCTCAAGCTCCATAATAATATGGGATTTTGACCAAAATTTGACTATTGGTGGAGTAATACCCAGCTGAGATAGATTGAAGATATTGGATTTTTTATGTCCCCAAATATCTCCAGAAAGTCGTTGCGGAATCCTGGCTTGGATAATCCGATAGGATCTACCTATTGTGGACAAGTGCTTTTTTAGCAAGAGCAGCACAGCATGACTTCGAGCCATATTGCCCAATGCTGGATGCCATGGACCAGCAATAATTTGGGGGAGCATGGTTTTCTCTGCTGCCAAGCCTAAACGAATGACTCGTATGCCTGCCTCCCAAAATTTGAGCAGCCCCCAGCCCATCTCTGCAACAGTGTTTTCTAAAGTCCAGGGTCTATATTCCTGGCAATGAAACATGTGTTCCAGTTCTGTGTTAGCCATAACTATACAGGGATAGAGGCGCACAATTTCTGGGGCCAAACTGATGGCTGTACGCACATCCTGACGCCATTTTATAGGGCTATGACCAGGAAGGCCTGGCAAGAGCTGGATGCCCAGGCTAAAGCCCTTGTCTTTAACCCGAGCACAAGCATCCAGGGCACGTTGTGGGGTATAGCCACGTTTGCTGTGGAGCAGGGTTTGTGAGTCAAAGCTTTGGATACCCAATTCTATCATATCCACACCCAGACTCTGTAAGAGCTCCAGGATGTTGTCGTCCAGGGTGTCCGGACGGGTGGAGATGCGTACATGTTGTAGCTGTCCATTTTTTCGATATGGGGCAGTTGCATTAAGAAAGCGTTTTTGCCAGGATAAAGGCAAACCAGTAAAGGTACCCCCAAAAAATCCCAAGCTAAAATTACCCTGGGTATCGGAAAGGAGAGATTGAAGATTTTGTAAAGAATGTTCAAGTTTGTTTGGAGCTGATCCAGTCTGAAAATGTTGGTTACAATAGATACAACGTGTGGGACAACCAGCAAAGGAAAGAAAGCAGGGAATAAGCCGTATGGGTTGGACTGGGGGTTCGGGAAAAGGAAAATCCAGGGTATGTATTTTGGTCATAAGGTCCAAAAGAAAATAAATTGTTATACTTGAAAAAAAAATATACGTTGAATAAAGAAAATCTTTAGAAGATGTCCAGTGAGCAGTTTGAGTGTTTTTTGCATATTAAAACACAGTAGTTACGCCCAAAACGGGAGGAACAATGAGCAATACTCTGACTAAAGCGGAAATTATTGACAACATTTATGAGAAGTCTGATCGCAACCGCGCTGAAGTGAAGACACAGGTAGAGACTATGCTTGATATCATGCGTCAAGCCATAAAAAAAGATTACTCTTTGTTGATTAGTGGGTTTGGCAAGTTCGAAGCCTATGAAAAGTCTGCTCGCCGGGGACGTAATCCCCAAACCAATAAGGCCATTACTCTTGCCGCACGCAAGGTGGTTGTCTTTCGTATTTCCCGCAAATTACGAGCTGAACTTAATCAGCAATAACAAAGCAGTCTGGGCTTTCTTTGGCTAGTTGGAGCCGCATGTTTTCAGCTTCCCTGAGGTTGGAGAAAGCCCCTACTTGTACACGCCAGTATATAGTACCATTGAGTTCTCCTTTGGTTATACGCGTTCCGGAGAATCCTCGCTGTTGCAGTCGTTGACGTAATCTCCGTGCATTATCTTCAACAACAAAGGCACCATATTGGACATAAAATGGACCAATATACTGGATTGTTTGGCCAGCAATGGTTTGCACATGTACTTTGGCTGTGCCAGGGCCAATGACTCCCAAGCGATCTGCTGCAGCGTAGGAAAGATCAATGATGCGATTATTGACAAAGGGACCACGGTCGTTGATGCGCACTTCAGCGGAGCGGCCATTGTTGAGGTTTTTCACCACAACTTTTGTATGCATGGGGAGAATACGATGGGCAGCCGTCATTTGATACATGTTGTACACTTCGCCATTGGCTGTTTTTTTCCCATGAAAATTAGGTCCATACCACGATGCCATACCTGTTTCTGAATATCCGGCTGCAGAATCCAGGGGATAATAGGTCTGTCCGAAAACAGTGTAGGGTTTATATGTTCCCCCTTTTTTTGACGACTTGGTAACAGGCTTGGCTTTGCCCGATGGGAGAATACTACTGGGAGTCGATTTTCCTCCACATCCTGTGAGAAAAAGAGACAAGATGAGCATGCTCAAGATTAGTAAGGGACTTTGAAGCCTTGTGGTGTACTTCCACATAGTACGCGTCATGACTTGTCCTGATGCACTATGCATTGCGTATGTAAATATTGAGTCATTTTTTTAGTTATTTTATCATAATAATTGTGAATCTTAGCTTATACGTGCTTCTGGTAAAGAGAGGATCGTTTGCCCCAGAGCTATATCCTGGTTAATTTGTTTTTTTAGTTCATCAATACCAGAAAATTTTCGTTCACCTCTCAAGCGTTGGACAAAATGTACTTTAAGCTCCTGGTCATATAAATCTCCATGAAAGTTAAGAAGGTGAACTTCCACGGACAATACTTCATTGCCAAAGGTGGGGCTATATCCAATATTGGCCACAGCTGGATACAGCTGAGTTTCAAGTTCTGCCCAACAGCAATACACTCCTGTTTTGGGGAAAAGCTCATCAATAAGGTGGACATTGGCCGTGGGAAATCCCAGGAGACGAGCTCCGCGGTTTTGTCCATGTTCCACTATCCCAGAGACCCGATAAAAACGACCTAAAAGATTACGTGCCCCCCAAACATCCCCGGCTTCAACCATGTCCCGAATGCGAGTAGAGCTGACAATAGCTTGATCTACCATAACTGGCTGGAGCTGTTCAACCACAAAACCCCATTGATGTCCAAGGGCCTGTAGCAAAGCAAAATTGCCAGCTCTGCCTTTTCCCAACGCATAGTCATAGCCAATAATAAGTTCAGTGACATGGAGCCCTTGAACAAGAATTCGGGAAACAAAATCTTCAGGACGCATGTTTGCTAGTTCCTGATTAAATTCTAAACATAAAAGGTGGTCAATGCCACACGCTTTGATCAATTCTGACCGCTGCTTGGGTAAGGTTATGAAGGGCGGCGTTTTTTTTCCTGTAAAAAAACGTAAGGGATGAGGCTCAAAAGTAATGACTACAGAAGGAATCCCAAGACTTTTTGCGCGGTCATAAACACGAGTGATGAGGCGTTGATGTCCAATATGAACTCCATCAAAGTTACCCAAGGTAACGCAAGAACCTGCATCCAGGCCAGGAATTTTGTCTGGACATGTAACACAATGCATGGGCAATGATCCTCCAAAAAATAATAGGGCTTTGCCTCTATCCTAAAAGGAAACGGTCTTCAATACAGAGTTCCTTTAGAAAATTTTTCTTGTAAATACGGTATAATAATTAGATTCACTATTTTTTGAAAAGAATAAGTAAAAAACTCTTGCCAAAGTAGAGGCTCTCACCTAAAAATACCGTTCACTTCATGCCGAAGTGGTGGAATTGGTAGACACGCTAGGTTCAGGGTCTAGTGAGGGTTTCCTCATGGGAGTTCGAGTCTCCCCTTCGGCACCATAAAGAGAATCAAGGGTTATGGCTTGTTGGCTATGGCCCTTTTTTCTTTCTCTCATCATCTTATACATATGCATGAGCAAGTCTTAGGTCGGACCGTAGTGCCCAGTAGTATATATCGTAATGCATTTTTACTGCGCAGCATAAGGTTTATGCCAGGGGTTTATGCTGGCTCAGATCGTAAAACCCATGCATAATAAAAGATAAGGGATAGTTGGGTACAATTTCAAAACGAATGCGCCCCATGTCTTTGCCTTCGGGCATGGCTTTTAAGGGGACAAGCCCCATCGGCAAGGGATAACGTAGGGCATTGGTGCGTATCTCCACCAGGCGATCTGCATAACGACTATGCAAATATTGTACGATCTGTTCAAGTTCTTCTTTGGTAAAAGATTCTAAAATAACTTCTCGGGAGTCTGAACGTTCAGAGTTTGCGTCTTGGGAATGGTCAATAAGTTGCGTCCAATTATAATTATCTCCATCGCCTGGATCTTGGTAAGGGCGAAAGAGATGGACAACCACATCTTTACGCCCCTTGAAGCTGCGAATGGTCATGGTGGCAGTGAAACCTCGGGAGCAGGGCAGGGTTTCCTGGGGTTCTTGTCGTAGAATTTCCATGGCACTGTCCTTGGTCTTAAGTTCAAAAAGAGTAAATTTTTTGTATCATAAAGTATGGCCATTTACAATGTTATAAGGGTGGTTCTGCTTGAAATAGTTCTATTTCTATGAAATAAAAAAGACCATATATTGCGTATCCTCTTGGGAGTACCGATTTGCTATGGGTAATGTTGCACGTATATTTTTCTTTTTTCTTTTTCCAGTGCTCTTGGTGGGCTTGGCTCAGGCTGATGATTGGCAGGCTCTGGCGCCCGGACTGGAGTTACGCGAGTTTGTTATTTCTAATCTTGAAGGAGATACACTGGAGAGCCAGGGAAGTTTAGCAGTGCTGCGTATTGATCTGACTCGATTTGACTTGGTTTTAGGTGCAGCTTTAAAAACCGGGCGTTCTTTGCCCATGCCCGAGTGGGTCCGACAACATGGTTTTGTGGCTGCCATCAATGCCGCCATGTTTCGTGCTGACGATCGCTTGCGTAGTACGGGATTTATGCGGGACAACAAGGTTGTGGTTAATTCCTTTATGCATCCTGATTATGGGGCATTTTTGGTTTTTCAACCTCAGGATCCATCTTTGCCAGCAGTACGTTGGGTGGATCGCAAACAGGATGATGATTGGCAAGACATCTTGGCCAAGTATAACGGTGTAATTCAGAACTATCGTCTCATTAGCCGGGATCGTCAAAATTTGTGGGAGCCAACGTTACGCAGACATTCTGTGGCAGCCGTAGCCATGGATCAACAGGATCGGCTCTTTTTTATTCATTCTCGGCCACCTTTATCTTTGCATGAATTTGCTCAAGCCCTACTTGATTTACCCCTTAATCTTGTTGGTGCCATGTATGTTGAGGGTGGGGCTGATGCCGCCATGTATGTGCAAGTAAACAACTTTACAGGTCGCTGGGTCGGGGAATACCAGACTGATTTTTTTCAAAGCAGCAATAAACATTTTTGGCCTGCTCCCAATGTTTTAGGACTACGCTTGAAATAACGCACTTAGGGAATCATTTTGTCTATTATGGAGACTATTGTGAACATTGAACTCAATGCACTACCGACCACAGAAGAGTATACGAAATTTATTGGTAAAAATTACCATATTTTTATTCCAAAATTTGAACAATTTTCCATTACGCCCATGTCCTTTCATGCGAGCTGGAACTGGCCTGCTTTTTTCTTTGCTCCATGGTGGTTTTTGTATCGAAAAATGTATCTTTGGGCGTTATTAAGTTTTATTTCTTTATGTATTCCATACCTTAATTTTGCAGCCTGGATTGCTTGGGCTGTTGCAGCCAATGATCTCTATTATAAGTATATCCAAAAAAAGATAGCTGAGTTGAAGTCCTTTCAGGGTCAAAATTACGCACAATATCTGGTGCCCATTGGAGGAGTCCACGGATGGGTACCATTGGTTGCCATTATAGTGACTCTGATTCCTGTAGTACTAGCTGGAGCATGTGTGGGCATGCTGGCCTCAGCCATAAGTGCCTAATACTTGAGGGCAGAGTATTGTTTATGGGCCGTGTAGATGCAGTCCATAAAAATGGTGACTGTACATTGTATCTCTAGCCCAAGATAGATCTGGATTGGTTTTATTTCTCAGGCACGATAATCTCCCCACGAGCTACCAGGCGTTCAATTTGGTCGACATCTTTATCCCCACGGCCGGACAAGTTAACAATAATAATGGTTTCTGGAGACAAGGTTGGGGCAATACGCAACGCATGAGCCAAGGCATGGGCTGATTCCAGAGCTGGAATAATGCCTTCAGTGCGGGAGAGCTTGAAAAAGGCTTCCACAGCTTCCTGATCAGAAATATGCACATAGGAAGCGCGTCCCATGTCTTTAAGTTGGGAATGTTCTGGTCCAACACCGGGATAATCTAACCCTGCGGAAATGGAATAGACTTCAGCTGGTTGCCCGGTC
>JAAYGN010000268.1 GCA_012727715.1 Desulfovibrionales bacterium
TATTGTCAGAGATGAATTGTCTAGCCTGCTTGTGAGCCTGGAAAAAGACGAAAAGTCAGACTTGCGCGGCATGTTGCTTTCAGGTTGGAGCGGGTCAGAGGGCTACAGGTTCGACAGAATAGGGCGCGGTATTATTCAGATTCCCGCTTATGCGTTGTCTCTTTTGGGTGGAATCCAGCCCGGGCCATTGGCCAGGTATGTACGCAGTGCAGCAAGTGGAGAACATGCAGACGGGCTTTTACAGCGTTTCCAGCTTGCCACATGGCCAGACCTACCACCTTTTGAGGATAGAGACGAATATCCAGACAGTGAAGCTAAAAGGGCCGTCAATGCGCTTTTTGATGTGGTGGACCATATGAAACCAGAGGATATTGGTCAGCGTGATGATTTTAGCCCTACTTATTATGTCCGGCTATCGGATGAAGCGCAGGAAATATTCTCTGATTGGTACAGGAGATTTATGCGCAGTTTACGCAGTAAGGAACAGTCCGAATCCATAAGCGGGCCACTTGCTGCGCACTTTGGAAAATATCCCGGACTTGTGGGCAAGTTGGCACTAAATCTTCATGTTGCCGATAATCCCGGCGGCGGGGTTGTCTCCAAGATAACACTACTCAAAGCCCTGGGGTGGATTGAGTACCTAGAACCACATGCCCGGCGAATTTATCACGCAGTTGATAAGCCTGAAACAGGGGCGGCGGCGTTACTATTGGCCAGGCTAAAGCGTGGGGAGTTGCCACCTAAATTTAAGCCTTGGGAAATTGCCCGTAAGTGCTGGCATGGTCTAGGAGACTCTGAGGTAGTCAAAAAAGCATGTAGGTTGCTTTTTGAGTTCGGGTGGTTGGTTGTGATGGATTCCGGCGGGGCTACCGGTGGACGTCCAGCAGACCCGGTTTACTCAGTGTCTCCACTTGTGAGGGCGTCAATATGAGTTCCCTCAGCTACTTGGCCATGCTGGATGAAGCCATAAAAAATGAAGGGTCATGACTAGAACAGAGGCCAAAAAAAGGCTAAAGTCTAGTTATGGCAACAAGAAACAAGTATATTCATCGTTCAAAAATTTCTGAAGCTAAATTTCGCCAATTAGTCAGGCTTTTTTGTGTGGATTTAAATGCCACTCAAATTGCCCAGGTTGCTGGTTTAAATCGAAACACTGTAAACAGGTTATTACAGGGAATAAGAGAACGAATTGCCCTTGCCTGTGAAGCTGAATCGCCTGTTTCTGGCGAGGTTGAGGTTGATGAAAGTTATTTTGGTGCTCGCCGTGTTCGTGGTCTTAGAGGGCGAGGAGCCAGAGGTAAAACCATTGTATTTGGCCTCGTTAAAAGACAAGGCCGTGTTTATACAGAAATAGTTCCAGACTGCTCCAGGGCTACTTTGCAAGGTATTATTCGAGGTCGTGTAGACCCTGAAAGCGTTATTCATTCTGACGGCTGGCGTGGCTATAATGGTCTTGTGGACCTTGGCTATCAAAAGCACTATCGAGTGCAACACAAAGAAAACGAATTTGCTAATAAACATTGTCATATTAATGGAATAGAAAGTTTTTGGGCCTATGCCAAGACTCGTCTGATTCGTTTCAGAGGGATGCAAAAACACACTTTCTATTTTCATTTGAAGGAATGTGAATTCCGGTTTAATCATAGGCATGAAGATTTGTATAAAATAGTCTTAAAAATGTGCAGAGAAAACCCTCTGTCCTAGTCATGACCCTAAACAAAATTTTAGTCAAGAAAAAATTAAATCATTAGGTACAGGAGTTTTTCAATTTTTTATTCAGCAGCATCCCGCATTGGATCAAATTAATCATTACTCTGTAGCCACACTTAGATTAACTACTGTATCTAAAAATACATCCATAAAATTAAAAGCCTCTCACTTTCGTATAGGTTTTGGAAAAACACCTATTATTGCCGCTGCAAATGATTTTATCTTTACTGGAGTTGATATAAAGAGCGGGAGATTAACTTTCGGTGTAGATACAGATTTTAATCGTCACCTTGATCATCCTCATCCACAAATCTATTATCAAGATATATCTATTCCTTTTTTTCATAAAGCAGTACAAATTGTGCTTGAGTTGCATAAAAAGATTCCCTTTATTTATTGCATAGGCTGGGATGTGGCTATAGGTGTTGATGGTGCTATTTGGATTATAGAATTTAATGCCGTTGGCAACGGAGTCTTTTTACATCAACTATTTGACGGTCCAGTTTTTCAATCATTGCATTGGGAAAAAGTTGCCACTAAAGAACTGCAAGCACCAATATTTTTATAACGTGCCTTAATTTTTTAACAATTTGTAGCTTCAAAAAATATGAATAGAGTAAAATATTGGCAACAGTAATTTTTTATAATTTTATTCTATTAAGCAGCACCTTTTTTGTTTGGCTGAGTGAAAAGGGTCGCACAAAAATTGATCGCTGTTTCTGCTGGGCATTGCTTTTTTGTTGGTTTTTGTGCCGTCAGCCATCCGCTATGATATAGGGACAAATTATCTGGCCTATATTAATATTTTTGAAGATCCCACGAGGCTTGAAGGCTATAAGCTTAAGGAACCAGCTTTTTATTCTATTTTAGATGAGTTAGGTTTAGTCGATAGGATAGTAACTCAATACGATGATGAAATAATAAATATATTGTTAACAACAAAAATAAATTTCCAGCAGGTCAATAAAAGAGTAAAGCAACTTCAGTTAATCTCTAAAGATTTTTTGGATTTAGGGCTGAAATAAATATGTCTGTAGTTCCAAAAATTTCTGTTATAATGCCATGTTACAATGTTGAAAAATATATAGCAAGGGCTATAGAAAGTGTGCTCCAACAAACATTCATTGATTTTGAATTTCTCATTATAATTGATGGATCACCCGATAACAGCCAAAAAATTGCCGAAAGCTATGCCCAAAAAGATAAACGTATCAAAGTTGTTGTAAAAGAAAATGGTGGTGTATCTAGTGCCAGAAATATGGGATTAGACAATGCAAAAGGGGAGTATATTTATTTTATAGACCCAGATGATTGGATTGAACCTTCTTTATTAGAAGATAATATCCATTTGCTAATAAAAGAAAACTCAGATGTGGTTTTATTTGCATTGTTCAAAGATCGATTAGATAAATATGAAAATTTGTTATTGTCTGAGCCAATAATATTTGAAAATTTAGAATTAACCAAATATAGTGTTGAAGAACTGTCTTATTTTCAAATTGGTGTTATGGGCTATACATGGAATAAGATAATAAAAATAGCGGTTGTTGAAGATAATTATATTAGATTTGATGAGACTGTATCTTTTTGGGAGGACGCAGTATTCAATTATAAAGTCTTTAGTAAAGTCTCAAAAATAGTTTTTAATGGGTGTCCATACTATCATTATAATTTGAGACCAATACAAAGTTTAAGTAAAAAAAGTTACCCCTATTTATTTGATTCTATTAAAAGTCGCTGTGAAAGTCTGAATCTATTCTTATCAACGTGGTGTATTAATAATAAAGACGAACTCATTGCTCAAGTTGTGATTAATGACTTGCGAATTTGCATAGGATATCTATTTAGGTTTTCAGATAAAAATAAAAAGTCAAAATTAGCTGAAATAGAAAAAATTATTAATGAACCTTTGGTACGAGAGTATTTGATATATTTTAGCCCTAAAGATTTTAAAGGGATCAGTTATAAATTCCTTTTAAAATATAAACAAAGGCTGCTTATTTATTATTTGGTGCAGTTGAATTTGAAGACTAAGGCTAGTTTTTTTGGATTAGCCTGTCTTATTTTAATTAAAACCTTGTTATGATTATTGGGTATCCTCCCAAAAATTAGTAGCTTTTAAAAGTAGAATTTCCGACACTCAATTCTCGGAGGTTTTACATGAAAAGGTTACAATTTAGCGACAGTCAAATTTTCGCTATTTTAAAGCAGGCAGAAAACGGTGTTCCAGTAATGAATAATTTTGCAACCAGATGGCTTTGGGAA
>JAAYGN010000187.1 GCA_012727715.1 Desulfovibrionales bacterium
CACTGTAATGGAGCCAGTAAAATTGAGCTGTTTTTAGCTTGTACTCCCTTTTGTGTTATGGGTTTATAAATTGCCTTGGTGGGACAAATCCACGCGAGGTGCTCTGTAGCTTTTACCGTCAAGCACAAGCTGGTAGGCTCCAACTGTTTTTTCGAAATTTTCGTAACTTCATAAATTCGTTAAGGATAAGTGAGGCCAGGTCAGGTTTGTTATTATTATGATATTTCGGCTTGTTATGTAATTTGTTCGAATCCTAACCCGCCATTTTATCATTTTATATGGTCCAAAGAAGTCCAAAAAGTTAATAATGTCGTGATTTTTTTGAACTTCTTTAATTTTTTGGACTTTTTTGTTCTGGAACATCCGACAAAGTACTCTTAAAAATAATGAGTTGCGTAAGCCGAAGCAGGCATCCCTAATTTTCGTCAGGGTCAGAAATAAAAGGTCATGCGCCCGAGTGTCTGACCAACAGGCTTGAGATCATGTTTGTTGCGTTGGTCTATGCCTTGATGTATCCCTTGCCCGGAACAACCCTGTGGGGGCCTGAAGTGGTCCCAACAGGAGCAGTACCATCCTCATCCGACTTCGTTAAAAATAGGTGTGTTGGTGATCAGATACCTGCAAGGTGCCTATGGTGCGGGTTAAAAACTCCCTATTGCAGAGCGTTTATTATAGTGGTGAGCATGTCCCGTTGTCTTGGGGCAGCAAGGGTTGTGCTGACATGAAAATATGAGCCATAGATGAGGAAATGTTTTGTGCTGCTTGGTGCAGTGCAAGACTCTTTTCTGTGAGGGAATTAAGGATGACTTGTGATTGAATTTCAAAAGGTCCATAAAACCTATCATGTCCAGGGTCGGGAAATCAAAGCGGTGCAAAGCACTGATTTACACGTGCAGCGCGGCGAAATTTTTGGTTTGATTGGCCATTCCGGGGCTGGAAAAAGTACCTTGTTGCGGCTGATCAACCGCCTGGAAGAGCCCAGTGGTGGGCGTATCATGGTCAATGGCATTGAGGTTACAGCCCTGGACGCCCTGGGTTTGCGTAATTTTCGTCGCAAGGTAGGTATGATTTTTCAGCATTTTAATTTGCTGGCTTCCAAAACAGTGGCAGAAAATATTGCCATGCCCATGAAATTGGCTGGGGACCAGAAGGGCAGTGCCATTTCCCACAGAGTCAAGGAACTCTTGCACAGAGTGGGCTTGTCGGACCAGGCCATGAAGTATCCATCTCAGCTCTCTGGTGGGCAAAAGCAGCGGGTGGGTATTGCCCGGTCTTTGGCCACTGGTCCGGACATTTTATTGTGTGATGAAGCCACCAGTGCCCTGGATCCCCAAACCACTGGCCAGGTTTTGCACTTGCTGGCCGAGATTAACCGTGAACTGGGCCTGACCATTGTGCTCATCACCCATGAAATGGATGTTATTCGCCGGGTCTGTGACCGAGTGGGCGTCATTGATGATGGTATTATTGTTGAGCTGGGCGCAGTAACCGATGTTTTTTTGCATCCACAGCATCCCACCACACGCAGGTTTGTCCAGGAAATGGATGAAGACAGCCAGGGCAGTGACCAGGACTGGCAGCAGGTCCAGGGCAGTATTGTGCGCCTCACCTTTTTAGGTGCCAGTACCTATGCACCGGTGTTAGGGCGGGTGGCACGTGAGACTGGAGCGGATTATAGTATTTTGGCTGGACGCATAGGACGGATCAAGGACCAGCCCTGTGGTCAGTTGACTGTTGCCTTGAGTGGATCAGATGAGCAGATAAAAAGTGTTTTTGAGCAGATCCAGGGAGCAGGCGTAACCTTGGAGGTCATTCGTTCATGATGGCATTGATCGGGAATATTGTTTGGTACGAAATCTGGCTGGCCACTGTAGATACGTTATTGATGATGGGCGGCTCACTGCTTTTTACCGTGCTTTTGGGGCTCCCCCTTGGAGTGTTGTTATTTTTGCTTGGTCCGCGTCAGCTCTTTGCCCATCGTGGAGCCTACGCGGTCTTGTCCCTGGTGGTCAATGTGTTACGCTCCTTGCCCTTTATCATTCTGCTTATTGTCATGATTCCCTTGACTGTGCTTTTAACAGGTACCTCTCTGGGTGTAGCTGGGGCCATTCCACCATTGGTAGTGGGGGCAACGCCATTTTTTGCACGATTGGTGGAAACAGCCTTGCGTGAGGTGGATCGAGGCATTATTGAAGCAACCTTGTCCATGGGCGCCAGTACCCGACAAATTATTTGGAATGCATTGTTGCCCGAAGCCAGGCCGGGTATCATTGCAGCCATAACTGTGACCGCCATTACCCTGGTATCCTATACAGCCATGGCTGGGGTGGTTGGTGCAGGGGGGCTGGGTGATCTGGCCATTCGCTTTGGCTATCAGCGCTTTCAGACTGATGTTATGGTGGTCACTGTGGTGCTTTTGTTGGTTTTGGTGCAAATTTTACAAATGGTGGGTGATGTTTTGGTGGTGCATTTTTCCCGAAAATAAACTGGGGTTTATAGCTCATGCTCTGTGTAGGCCCTGAAACCATTTTAAGGAGTTTTTCATGAAAAAAACATTGTTCCTGACTGCTGTTCTCCTGATTGTTTTTACCTTGTCTGCCTATGCAGACAAACTGCAAGTGGCGGCCACTCCAGTGCCTCATGCCGAAATTTTGGAGTTTTTGAAGCCCAAATTGGCTGAGCAGGGTATTACTTTAGAAGTCAAAGTATTTACAGATTATGTCCAGCCCAACACCCAGGTGGCTGAAGGGCGTTTGGATGCCAATTTTTTCCAGCATCAACCCTATTTGGATGAATTTAATTTGAGCAAGGGCACCACATTGGTCAGTGTTGCCGGTATTCATGTGGAGCCCTTTGGCGCCTATTCCAAAAAAATTACCAAGCTGGACGACCTGGCACAGGGCAGCCAGGTTGCCATTCCCAATGATGCGACCAATGGTGGCCGCGCCTTGTTGTTATTGCAAAAAGCAGGAGTCCTGACCTTAAAAGAAGAAGCCGGTATTACGGCCACCTTACGTGATATTGCTGAAAATCCCAAAGATTTGAAGATCCGCGAGCTGGAAGCAGCTACCTTGCCTCGGGTGCTGGACCAGGTTGATATTGCCCTGATCAATACCAACTATGCCCTGGAAGCTGGCTTAAATCCAATGCAGGATGCCCTGGTTATTGAAGGTGCAGATTCTCCTTATGTGAACATTTTGGTCACGCGCGAAGATAATCAGCAGGCCGAAGCCATACTCAAATTGGTTGAGATGTTGAAAACTGATGCAGTGCGTGATTTTATCAATGAAAAATATAGTGGTGCGGTAGTTCCGGTATTCTAAACCGTATTTTTTAGATCATATACAATGGCAGAGTGTCTTTTTGATGCTCTGCCATTTTTAGTTTGGAAGGCTGTGGATCATTGAGGTTTATTCCCACTGCTATTCAAAGGGTTTGTGGAGGAATTTTGGGTTTGTCATATTTGTTAGGCGCATGGAGTTTGTTCATATCATGACCAGTCTACCTGTCTTATGGCCATGGTTACGGGCTCAACTTTCCATTCTATATCATCGGCATTGGGCATGGCCAAAACATCAACAATATTTCGTTGCTGTCCTGTCAGGCGTAGATAATCCTCTATACTCAACAAAACATGGGCAGGCTTACCATGATCTGTAATAATAACTGGCCCAAGCTTTGTTGCTTTTTTTGCTTTGGTGACATCCTGATTGAGTTCCTGGCTGGATAAAGTTGTAATGGTCATAAAACACCTCCTAAATCATCAATTCTCTTAGATACATTAGTACAACCCTATATCCCACGCAATATTAATATGACCCTGGGCAACTCCAGTACGTCTGGGTCAGGATGGACTGAGCTTTACTCTTTTTCGTCATGGCGAGCGTAGCGCGGCCATCCATCTTTCGAGGCAAATTTTGTGAACCAAAGAGTATCTTACTCGTAATGGGTCCACATTCTTATTATTTTTACAGTCTGGATTTCTGACAAAACCTGATACACTAGGCGATGCTGGATATTGATTCTTCTGGAGTATGCTCCAGAAAGATCGCCCATAAGTTTTTTGAAGGGTGGTGGATTTTGAAATGGGTTTTTCCTGAGCACATTGAGCAAATGATTTGCCTGGTTTTTTAGCCCTGCTTGAGCGATTTTTCTGGCATCTTTTTGGGCATCTTTGGTAAAAACCAGAGTCCAACTCACCAGCCGGGTTCCTCGTGGCATTGGTCTGGGGGTGTATTCAGACCTTTGAGAATAGACTCGCGCATCCCTGGAACAGACACCAGATACAAGGTCTCTTCAATAGCCTGCCAATCTTCTTGAGACAAAAGCACTGCGGAGCCTTTTTTACCGACAATGTGCACAGGGCTATGGGAATCTCTAATTTCATCCAGAAGATTGCACAGACGTTTTTTTGCTTCGGATACTGTCAAAGTGGTCATTTTTCCTCCTTACATAGCTCATCAGGTAGGTGGGGCCAGGATAAATGTCAAACCCAGTGTGGTCCCAGGAAAACACCTTCTGCTGTTCTTCCAAGGGTAAGACCAAAGTTCGGGGTCGAACATTAGATTCCTTCCGTCATGGTGAGCTTTACTTTCTTCTGTCACCCTGCGCGTAGTCGCAGGGTCTATGTCTTTCCATTTCTTTCCTGGATTCTACCATAAATGGCACAGGTGCGATTTCACTTCGTGAAACGACAGAATGACTTGAACAGTGGAACGCGATTATGGCCACCAATGTCATCCTGCGCGTCAGTCGCAGGATCCATGTCTTTCCTATCTTCTGGATAGCCATACCGGGCCTTGCCCGTCTCGCTATGACTCATACTACGTGCATTGTTTTGCCAGGGTCCATGGTGAGGAGCGTTGGCGCTTGGTTGTTCACGTCATCGCGAGCGCAGCGTGGCGATCCATCTTTTTTGCCTTATTTTTTTCTGGATAGCCACGCCGGGCTTTGCCCGTCTCGCTATGACTCACACTATCTCCGTTATGAAAAAAGACCATTATTGCAAGCAAAGTGTAACGAAAGCAAGAGTACCAATTTTAACCAATCCAATTTTCTAAGCGCAATCCATCTACCCGCTCAAATTCTCCAAGATTATTACTGACCAACACCAAGCCCTCGCTGCGAGCATGAGCAGCGATATGCAAATCATTGACACCAATAGGCTGCCCTTTACGTTCTAAAACAGCTCGAATATCTCCGTAATGGGCAGCAGCTTTGCTAGAATAGGACAATATTTCAAGCCGTGACAAGAAATCTGCAACTTGCCGCAAATTATGTTCACGGCGTTGGCTTTTTTCTGCTCCATGTAATAGTTCTGCTTCAGTTATACTGCTGACGCACATCATATCTGCATAACGATTAAAGGTTGACAACACTTCCAAGGGGCGTTTTTTTATAACATAAATAGCTATATTGGTGTCCAGCATGTACTTGAGCATTAAAATTCCTCACGATCACATTGCTGCTGGTTGGCCCGTTCTGGTAAAAAATCATCTGAAACCCCTTCTTGGGCCATAAAAAAATTATCCCAAATATGATTTACGGGTGTTAAAATGCGTTCATGGCCTACCTTGCGCACCAAAACTTTTTTGACATCATGGGCAAACCTTGCGCCCACAGGCATACGCACCATCTGTGTGCTATCATCTTCAAATACTTGACCTGTATGCATAGTATCTCCTGTTTGGATTTAGTATGTTCATAAATTTTTGAATGTTCCGGTCTTTCTTCTCTTTCTGGATTCCCGCCTACGTGGGCTTGTACCCGTCAGGGTGAATGACAGAAACGGTTTAATTAGCTTTCGCTTACAATGACCTGTTTCGTTTACACAAGTACTTCCCCAGATGTGATTTACCTGGGCCACCAACTTTACACCAAGAGCCGTGCATACACAATTAAGAGTCTCAAATTTTAGTTGGCTACCTGATCGTCAGGCACGATACAGGGCTTTGCGGCTGATATCTGAAGCACGTGCTATTTTCGAAATGCCACGGGCACTTTCCCTCAAAGCAGCGGTCAAACATCTCTTTGATGACCTGTGTCAAATACTCGGCAATGGCCCAGGAAAAGTCACGCGGAATGACGAGGCACCTTATGTCACCCTGCGCGTAGTCGCAGGGTCTATGTCTTTCCATTTCTTTCCTGGATTCTACCATAAATGGCACAGGTGCGATTTCACTTCGTGAAACGACAGAA
>JAAYGN010000188.1 GCA_012727715.1 Desulfovibrionales bacterium
GAAAATAGCACCAACCCCACGTTTATCCATAAGTCTTTTGGCGGCCACTAAAGCACGCATTCCTCCCCGGGAACTGGAGCCACGTGCCGTTAAAAATCCAAAATTTTCTAATACCTGCGCCAATAATTCCCCATCCTGGCTTTGACTAACCACACAGACCAAGCCTTCATTTTCGTGGGCCAGAATCAAAGGAAAAATCTCATCATGCCACAAGACTACCACAGGTTTTTGTGCTTGAGTTTCTGGATCTCTAAAAACAGGATAATTGACACGTTCTATACGTAAAGTCTGCCGCCAAAGACGCATCAGGGGACTTATGACCCTGGCCAAAATTTTAGGTGAACGAAAAAACCGCACATATTCTCCTGGATGTATTTATTTTTTCAATGCAACTTCAAGAAATGCATCGGATAAAACAATTTGACCATCATGATCGACCTTGTAAAATCCAGACAAAAGGAGTTGCCATGCCTTATCTTCTTGATTGCAAGGGAGAACCTTGCCCTAATCCTGTATTACGATGCAAAAGGGTTCTTGAACAAGAAAATCCCCAAATACTTCATGTTGAAGTGGATAACGAAGCAGCCCGAGTCAATGTCAGTCGTTATCTGGCCAGTCAGGGTATGGAGATCGGTGAGACCACAAGCAAAGACAACGTGTGGACTGTTCGCGCAACCCGTCTATCTACTACCCAAGACGCCCATCCCATGCAAACTCAAGATCGTCGGGAAAATCCAACTTCTGATTCCACCTTGCCACCCAAAATTCTCGTATTTCTCTCTACGGATAAAGTCGGACGGGGTGATGATGTCTTGGGAGAACGGCTCATGGGCAATTTTATTAACACCCTTCCGGAACTTGGCGATAGTCTATGGCGCATTGTTATGCTCAATAGTGCCGTTCGCCTGGCTACCAGCCAAAATCCCAACAGTATTGCACTGAAAAAACTGGAAGAAGCCGGAGTATCCATTCTCGTCTGCGGAACATGCTTGGAGTTTTTTGGACTTTTGGAAGACAAGGTTGTCGGTCAAGTTACCAATATGCTTGATGTGGTTACCAGCCAGCAGGTAGCGGATAAAATCATTACACTATAGCGTCCACTCCAAAAACTATTACATAAGAATTTAAAATCCTTCGCCACTTTTCCTTTCTTGCTCAAACCCATAGAAAGAAATAACATCTTTTTCTATGGGTTTGAGCTTATGCAGACAATTTCCTGTCAATTCATAACTCCATAGACATGAATAATGTTTTAAAAACAGCCAAGTCGTATTTTCAAGAAGCCCTCTAAAAAGGGGCTGCTCTTTCTTGTCAACAGGTAAGCTCACCACGGTTCTATCTGATACCTTTCTTCTTGTTGTCAGAGATGACAAAGCGATCTTTTTTTAGCAAGGCATAAAAACAGCGTGTGTGCGCAAAACTCATAACTTTAACAAAAGCACTCATCATGAAATTTTTAATTTCCCAACTTACAGCTTTGATCAATATTTCCAAACAAAACACCAACTCACGTCTTTTGTTACGTTTCTTATCCATTCTTGGCTTTTTATTTGCGCTCTACAGTGTTTTATTTCATTTTTTAATGCAATACGAAGGTCAGGAACATTCTTGGGTAACTGGCATGTATTGGACCCTGACCGTTATGACCACCCTGGGTTTTGGAGATATTACCTTTGCTTCTGATCCAGGACGTCTTTTTTCCATGCTGGTTATGGTCAGTGGTGTTATTTTCCTGCTAATCATGCTGCCCTTTACCTTTATCCAATTTTTCTACGCACCTTGGCTTGAAGCGCAAAACAAGGCTCGAGCCCCGCGCTGTGTACCAGAAACCATATCGGGGCACGTTATTCTGACCCATTTTGATGCAGTGACAGTAAATTTAGTGGAAAAACTCAATCAATATAATATCCCTTACGTCATTCTTATTGCTGACCTACAAGAAGCTCTTAATCTCTATGAATCTGGTTTTCGGGTAGTAGTAGGTGAACTTGACGATCCGGAAACATACAAACGGTTACGTGTCCAACATGCTGCTTTGGTCGTGGTTATGAATGACGATGTGAGCAGTACCAATATTATTTTTACTATTCGGGAAGTAGCAGATCAGGTGCACACCGTAACCAATGCTGACCAGGATGATTCTTTGGACATCCTCCGGCTGGCTGGCAGCACACACACCTTTCAATTTACCACCATGTTGGGACAAGTTTTGGCACGCCGCGTACTGGGCTTAAGCATGCAAGCCAATATTATTGGTCGTTTTAATGAACTCATTATTGCTGAAGCACCAGCCATGCGCACACCATTACAGGGACGAACTCTAGCTGAAAGCAAACTTCGAGAACTCACCGGAGTCAATGTTGTGGGCGTTTGGGAACAGGGTCGTTTTCAACTTCCCGGACCCAACACACTCATAGGTATGTCCACAGTCCTGGTGTTGGCAGGATCTGCGGACCAGCTCGCCCAATACGACACCCACATGCAGCCTTCAGGTCTGGACAAAGAGCACATGGGCCCGGTGCTGGTTCTTGGAGGTGGACGTGTGGGTATGGCTGTGGCCCAAACCCTTGGTGGCCGCGGTATTGATTACCGGGTTGTGGAAAAAAGAACACTGAAAACTCAAAATGATGAACGTATTATTCTTGGAAGTGCAACAGACCTGGATATTTTAATGAAGGCTGGCATTACTGACACTCCATCTATTATTATTACCACCCACGATGATGATTTGAACATCTTTTTAACCATTTATTGTCGTCGTCTGCGCCCGGATGTACAAATAATCAGTCGTGCCAGTCTGGACCGGAATATCAACACCCTACACCGTGCTGGTGCCAACCTGGTCATGTCCTTTGCATCCTTGTGTACCACAACAATCATGAATCTGCTCAAACCTGAAAAAATACTCATGCTCTCCGAAGGTCTAAATATTTTCCGCGCCCATGCAAACCAAGCCATTATAGGCAAAGCCCTGATGGATCAAAATATCAGAGAAGATACTGGATGTAGTATAATTGCCATCAAGCGTGACGACCACGTATCTATCAATCCTCTTCCTTCGACCATTTTGAATGCTGATGATGAGCTTATTTTAATTGGTACTGCTGAGGCTGAAAAGAAATTTACAAAAAAATATCAGCGATCCTGACACCGGTTTCCAGGCAGGACAAAAAAAAGCTGTGCAGACTGATGACAATCCCACAGCTAAAAAACAAAGTAATATATTTTGACTTAAGAGATGTTACTGCAAATTTTGATATCTTTTGGGATCATTGATCAAGCACTCGGCGAACACAACGTAATCTTGGCTTCCAATAAGAATCAAACTTGGACAGGGTCACCCCTCGTTTGGAAGAAGTGTGTAAAAAACGGTCTTCATCCACAATGACCCCAATATGATCCAACCCACGATCTTTAAAAAAGACCAGATCACCAGGGCGACGCTGATGCACAGATACTGCGTATCCCATCCGACTTTGCTCTCTGGAAGTGCGGGGCAATTCATAATCAAAAGCATCTTGAAAAATTGTCATCAGTAGTCCGGAACAATCTATGCCCCGATGGTCCAGCCCACCTGTACGATGGGGAACTTTCTTCCAAATCTGATATTGCGACAAAAGTAAGTCTGCTACCGGCGTATCGTTTTTAAGCCGATCTGAATATTTTGTAGCAAAGGAATGTCTGGAATACCCCTGCACGTCTTGAAGTACTGAGCATGTTTGTGCAGACGTGGTACTTGAAACAAACTCTTCATACTCCACAGCCACTGCAACAGGATCCATGGGCTGAATTACTTTTTTAGCGCAGCCCGCACCAAAGGTTAGGAGTATCAAAGAGCTTAAAAGACACAGACAACTGATTATATTATCACAGGTTTTTACCCCATGCATCCAATACCCCCATAAATTATTGAAAACCGAATAAACCATAATTTTTTTCAAGACAAGATAATTTTATCAATCTTCGTCGTAAAATTTCGATCTTTAAGTAAAAAATATCAATCGGCAGAAGCTTTGTTTAATGCTTGATCCAAGTCAGCCAAAATATCAGCAATATGCTCAATACCAACGGATAAACGAATCAAATCTGAAGTGATGCCTGCTGTGGCCTGTTCCTGTTCACTAAGCTGTGAATGGGTGGTGCTGGCTGGATGGATAGCTAATGTTTTGGTATCACCTACATTGGCCAGATGCAGGATCGTTTCGAGGCTATTTATAAAAGAACGCCCAGCCGCCAGGCCACCGTGAACTCCAAAAACAACCATACCTCCAAAGCCGCGAAAAAACATGGTGCGAGCCAAAGCATAACCAGGGTCACTGGGGAGTCCAGGATAGCGAACCCAAGCCACTTGAGGATGTTTGGCCAAAAAGTCTGCTACCTGTAGTGCGTTTTCACTATGTCGCTCCATACGTAAAGCTAAAGTTTCCAGGCCCTGCAAAAAAATCCAGCAATTGTCAGGAGACAGACAAGCACCAAGATTACGTAATGGCACAAGGCGCATACGTGTAATAAAGGCCAAGTGATTAAACTCTCCAAGATCATGCGCGTAACGTAGACCATGATAGGATGGATCTGGCTCATTATAGAGAGTAAACTTAGGAGTACTCCAATCAAAAGTACCACCATCAATAACCACTCCACCAATGGCCAAACCATGTCCTCCTATCCACTTGGTCAAAGAATGGATGACAATATCTGCTCCATGCTCCAAAGGTCGAAAAAGGTACGGAGTGACAAAAGTGGCATCAACAACAAGGGGCACCCCGTGCTCATGGGCGATCATTGCCAATTGCTCAATATTGGCCACATCTAAGGCTGGATTACCAATTACCTCCGTAAAGATTAATCGGGTTTTATCTGTAATGGCTGTTTTAATAGCTTCTGCATCGTGAATATCCACAAAATGCGTAGTAATGCCGGCAGCAGGAAGGATGGATGCAAACATGGTCTGAGTACCGCCATACAAAGTGGAAGAGGAAACCACCTCGTCACCCTGACCACAAATATTGATAATAGTATAATGAATAGCGGCAGTGCCTGAGGCCAGGGCTAAAGCTGCCTGGCCTCCTTCCAGCTCACTGAGGCGACGTTCAAGGATGTCTTGGGTCGGGTTACCTAGTCGGCTATAAATATTGCCTGTCTGACGCAAAGCAAAAAGTTCTGCAGCATGACTTGTATCCTTGAACAAATATGCTGCTGTACGATGCACCGGTATAGCACAGGCTCCGGTCACGTCTGGAGTATATCCATAATGCAAGGCTCTGGTTTCAAATTGTTGTTTGCTCATTTTCTTTTCTCCAGCCGTTGTCCATGAGTATTGGCAAGGTTTAGCTACAAGCCGTTTTTTTCGATTCCTTATATTCGATTCTCTCTCAATTTGCTTGAGACTTTAACGGTCGGCAATCATAAAAATACCATAGGAGGCGAGTAAATTGGGCCAAAAATTAACCTTGCTTACCCCTCCCCCTGGGGCTGGGTTAACAGCCAAGGCCCGCCTAATAGCAAAGGGTACTGACCGCGAATATTTCCTAAAATCTTCTAAACTTAAAACTCGAATATTAGGAGTATCATACCACTGGTATGGTAACTCTGTAGTCACAGGTACATGGCCAGAAATAGCCATTTGCAGACGAATACGCCAGAAACAAAAATTTGGGAAACTCACTATTCCTAAGCGCCCCACGCGAAGCATTTCCCGAAGTAGTTCGGTTGGCTGGTATGCCTGTTGTAAAGTTTGACTAACTACCACATAATCAAAGGCTTTGTCTGGGAAACCTGCAAGTTCTGTATTCATATCCCCATAAATAACAGAAAGCCCCTGACTTATAGCCGATACTACTTCTTCTTCATCGTGCTCTATGCCCAATCCGTACACATTTTTGCTGTTTTGCAAATGGCGCAGGAGTTTACCATCCCCACAACCCAAATCTAACACTCGGGTATTAGGTGCAATCCATGCTGCAACAACGCGCAAATCAAAACGAAGTTGATTTTCAGTTAAAGGTAAGCACGGGCTAGTCATTCTAGACCTCCCAAAAAACCCTGAATACTTGCCTCCAATCCCTCATGCGGCAATAAAAAGGCGTCATGTCCCCAGGCTGCTGTTAATTCACAAAAGCTGACATCACGGCCAAGTTCCTTAAGAACATTGACTAGTTGGCGAGATTGATAGGTGGGGTAAAGCCAATCCGAAGTAAAGGAAATTAACAAAAAACGTGCGGTCGTTGCTGCCAAAGCCTGACGTGCAGGACTATCGGATCTGCTTAGATCCAGATCAAAATAATCAGCAGCCTTGGTCACATACAAAAAGGCATTGGCATCAAAACGCTCCACAAATTTATGCCCCTGATGATGGAGATAACTTTCCACCTGAAATTCAGTATCAAAATTAAAAGCAAACCCGCCTCCATGACGAAGTTCGCGACCAAACTTGATATGCATGGATTCATCAGACAAGTAGGTAATATGGCCAATCATACGCGCCACTGCCAACCCAAGGTCCGGACGCTTTCCATCATAATAATTGCCATTTTGCCAATGGGGATCACTCATAATGGACTGTCGGGCAACCTCATTAAAGGCAATGGCCTGAGGAGAGTGACGACTGGTGGTAGCTAAAGCCAAAACTCCACCCATCATATCCGGAAAACTGGCAACCCATTGCAAGGCCTGCATACCCCCCAAAGACCCACCAACCACCGCGAGCAAACGATTAATACCCAAATGCAAAATCAAAGCACGCTGAGCCCGCACCATATCAGCGATGGTTACAATGGGAAAATCAAGTCCCCAATATTGACCCGTCTGCTCATTAATGGATGCAGGACCGCACGAACCCATGCAGCTACCGATAATATTTGAGCAGATAACAAAATACTTGTTGGTATCAATGGATTTACCTGGTCCAACGTAATGCTCCCACCAGCCAGGCTTAACGTCACCCTCGTGGTAGCCTGCCACATGTGCATCGCCCGTTAAAGCATGACAGATAAGCACAGCATTAGAGCCTTGGGCATTGAGCTGCCCATAAGTTTCATAGCCTAGAGTCACAGGCCCAATGTCCACTCCGCTGTCCAAAAGCATAGGACAGGGAGGATGGACAAAGATAAAAAATTTGTGCGCACCACTCCTACACTTTTTAGGGTCATACTCTTCTCCATTAATTCCCACTAATTGTTCAAGGCTGTAGAAACCCTTATTTCTCTGGTCAAGTCTCAATACTCAATTGAGATAGGGACAAATTCATATCTTATTTGCTAAGATGAAGAATTTTACACTCAAAGGACTTGCCCCGGACCAAGTCTCTTTGTTAGACTATGGGTTGTTTAGGGGTATTCATTCACAAATAACTCAATTGTATTATACAGGAGGTTTTTATGAGTCGTCCTTCCAAAGAAGAACGTAAAAGTCGTGTTATTGAGGTATTGAACAAGGCTCGAGCCATGGAACTTTTTGGCATTGCTCAGTATATGAATCAGCATTACAACTTGGATGACATGGACTATGGCGAATTGGCCATGAATATGAAACTCATTGCCATTGACGAGATGCGTCATGCAGAAGACTTTGCTGAACGTATCAAGGAGCTCGGTGGTGAGCCTGTGGGTACCTATGAAGATGAGCTACAAAAAGCTCAAGACGTGCGGACTATTTATCCTTATGACGCTACCCTTGAAGATGACACCATTGATATTTATAGTCAATTTGTCGAA